>DAPT01000102.1 GCA_002502215.1 Euryarchaeota archaeon UBA124 | reverse complement strand
GGGGTAATCGAGTCGATAAATCAATCCGGGGAACTGCTCAGGCTCGTATTCGACCTTGTCGAAAGGGAGGTGGAATGTGAGGTTGTTGAGGTTTAACTTGCGAGGCTCACCAGCAAGTGGCGCTCCAGTGAACTTGTCGTTTCCGTCGTAATCTTCCGGGTAATGAAGAGCGTAGGTCGCAACCATGTTTTGAACCTCAATTTCGACATCTTTCAAATCCCATGTGGTAATTCCAGCGGCACGCAGGTCCTTGATCATACGATCGATACCGGTGTGGATGTTGTCTTCGTCTTTCCCTCCGGTGCACACAGCACGTCCAGATCGGAACATGAGAATGGCGAGTTTGGGGTCTGTAACTCGGTAAACAACACCCGGGAATTGCTCAGGCTCATACTCGCAGTTCAGTTGAATTGCGATGTCTGGGAGGTCGAGTTCTTCTGCTACGCGGGTGCTTGCTACTACGTTGACGACTGTCAAACGCTCTTCATCGGTGGTCATGGGTTGTGGCTTTTATACCGTATATATAAAAGAAAGGCCTCCTATCATATAGAAATCGTACTGCATGTGCCGTCAATTTGCATTCTCAATTTTCAGTCCTTCAGCCTTGAATTCACTGATGAATGCTCTGCCACCTTCCATTTCAATCGCTCCAACGGTTTGTTCTGGATTTCTTGTTAACGCAATCATGCATCCTCCCCCTCCGGCACCGGTCATTTTTACCCCGAGGCTTGATGGCGCAGCAGCTCGAATCAACCGTTCGAGTTCTGGTGAAGAAACGCCCAGAGAACGCAAAACGATGTGGTTCTCCGTCATTGCTCGTCCCACGGCCTCCATGTCCCCCTCTTGCAGTGACTGAATCCCCCTTCTGGCGATGGCGCCGATGGTTTCGAGTTCAACCTTGCGTTTTGGGCTCTTTTCGATGAGTCGTGCGACTTGATTGACCATGGCCGATGTTGAACCACGAACGCCGGTGTTTCCTACAACAAGCGCAATACCTTCTGGTATCTGGGCATTAAACGTATGAAGATGCCATTGACGAGTTTCTCCGTTCACATCCATCGTCCTTGTTTCGATGTAATCCAGACTTTCTTCGATGGCATCCGATAGAACAACAAAACCTCCGAGAGAACTTGTGGCAGTGTCCATTGGACTCGCTCGACCACCCTGAGCTTCGGCCTCAGCAAGATGGGACAAAACACTCGCCTGTAGAGGGTCGATCGGTTCATCCCGAATTTGTTGGAGTGCACCACACAGCGCGACAGATAAGGCCGCTGATGAACCGAGTCCTGAGGCTTTTGGTATGGTACCCCGGATACGTATGCGCATAGGTTGCCCGTCATGCGGAGGTAATCGGGTGCGAATATACTCGATGTGAGGATGCTTTTTCGCATCCAGTGTGCGGCCATCGACTCGCCATGCATTGAACGTTTTTTCACTTTCAATTTCAATAATCATCCGTTGGTCGATGCTGCATGCCAGAGCAGGCTGGCCATAGACAACAGCATGCTCTCCGAAGAGGATGCACTTTCCCGGGGCACTTGCTTTGACCATGTCTTGTCGAAGCGTATCTAAACCATTAGGATTGGTATTGATTACATCGTTGGGTTGAAGGATTGCGCATGCTTGGGTCGTACATGATGGAGCATCCGCTCGACGTTACCTACGCGGGAATCAAGGGGTATTACCTGCTTCTTGTTCTTGGTGGTATCTCGATCACTTTCTTCGCTTACCAAGTCCAGAAAGCAACTCGATTGGTCCTCCTTGGAGCTCCAGACAAGCGTTTTGATTCATGGGGGAAGCGTATGAAAGAGACCCTCACAGTTTGGCTCGGACAACGAAAAGTCTTGGAAGACAAGGTTGCAGGCACAATGCACGTCCTGATGTTTTGGGGCTTCCTCATGCTTTCTTCGGACATGCTTGATCTTGCTTCAGCAAATCGATTCAGTGAACACATTCTACCTGAGGCCTTGAATGGAATATGGAACGGGATGGTTGAACTCGGCTACACGAGCGCACTCATCGGTTGCTTCCTCGCTCTTAACCGCCGAGTTTTATTCACACCTGAGAAGCTGAAAGGCAAATCACAACTTGAAGGAAATGTCATCCTTCTTCTTATCATGACCATCTGCACCACCTCCTACATTGTCGAGGCTGGTGAAAACCCACACCCAACTTGGGAAATGATCGGAGCATGGGTTGCTGATACGTTCGCCCCATCTCAAACCATTGTCAACGCTGCATATTGGGCACACATGGTTGCCATCTGCACATTCCTGTTCCTTATTCCTCTCTCCAAGCACATGCATTTGGTCATGGCATTGCCAAACGTGGCTTTCTATGATACCCAACCCATGGCGAAGATGCGACCGCTTGCAACCGATGAAAGTGGTTCTGCAGTATCCTTAGAGGAACTTGATATCGAATCCTTCGGTGCTGCAAATTACACACAACTCACATGGAGGAGTCTCATCGATGGCTGGGCCTGCACATCGTGCGCACGATGCCAAGACGTTTGCCCAGCCTATGCCAGTGGGAAAGCGCTGAATCCAATGCAAATCGTTCATGACGTACGAAATTATGCCAACGATCATGCCTCACAACTGTTTGCTGGAGAAAGCCCTGAAGAGGACATCATTGCCCGATTTGGAGAGGAATCAATCTGGGCTTGCACAACGTGCCATGCATGCGTTGACGTCTGCCCGGTCAACATTGAACACGTTCCAAAATTAACCGACGCTCGACGTCACTTGATGATGGAACGAATGGAATTTGATGAAGCGGTTGAGGACACAATCATGCCGTTGATGGCGACAATTGAAAATCTCGAATCGGACTCAAACCCCTACGGTCTGCCTTCTCACGAGCGTGGAGATTGGGCTGCAGATCTTGATGTGAAGGTCTCTGAACCCGCTGAGTACATCTATTTCGCAGGTTGTGCGGCCTCGTTCGATGAACGTAACAAGAAGGTTGCTAGAGACACAATCTCCATCATGAAAGAAGCAGGCCTCGATGTCGGTATACTTGGAATGCAGGAAGGATGCAGCGGCGATGCTGCTCGTCGTGCTGGTAACGAGTATTTGTTCCAGATGCTTGCTGAAACAAACTTGGAGACGTTCAATGAACTTGGCGTCAAGAAAGTTGTCGCTTCCTGTCCACATTGTTTCCATACGCTTGGTAAGGAGTACAAGGACTACGGTGGCGAGGACATCGAGGTCATGCATCATTCGCAACTGATTTCCCACCTGCAACACGAGGGGAAACTACCAGAACCAAAGCACGATGGATCTGTGACCTATCACGACCCGTGTTATCTCGGTCGAATTGGCGGAGAATACGATGCTCCAAGAGACGCTATTGGTGGGGTCGATGTGGAACCCGAACGTCACGGCCGTGGTTCATTTTGCTGTGGAGCGGGTGGCGCACAGATGTGGATGGAGGAACATGTTCCTGAAGGCAACGATCGTGTCAACATTATTCGCGCAAAAGAACTTGCTTCCACAGGAGCAGACACCGTTGCAGTTGGTTGTCCGTTCTGCTCGACGATGGTCACCGATGGTTTATCGGCCATCGATGCGGAAATGGAAGTGAAAGATATTGCAGAATTGGTTTGGGAGCAGATCAAAGCCAACGATGCGAAAATCGAACAAGCCAAAGCGGCTTGAAATCAGCAGATGATGTGAATGAATCAAGAAGCCCTGCTTTCTTGGTACCGGCGTATTCAGCGCCCACTACCATGGCGACTGGAGCCTTCACCGTGGTCGATTCTTCTTTCTGAAATTCTTCTACAACAAACCCAAATGGAACGCGGTATTGCCTATCATGCGAAATTATTGAAGCGATTCCCAACGATTCAATCAATGGCAGAATCAAGTGTAGATGAAGTCCTCCAACTGTGGCAAGGGGCTGGATATTACTCTCGAGCACGTCGACTTCACGCATTGGCACTTGATGTCATGGAATTGCATGGAGGCGTTCTTCCGAACGACTACGAGGGATTACTTCAGCTTCCAGGTATCGGCCCTTACACTGCAGCAGCAATCGCTTCAATCGCATTTATGCAACCAGTTGCTTGTGTCGATGGAAACATACGCCGAGTGATGGCCCGTCAAACCAACCAAGAACAACCGTCGATGAAGCAGGTTCAGTCGTTTGCAGACACTCATCTTGTTTCAAAATCACCAGGAGATTGGAATCAAGCGATGATGGAACTGGGGGCACTTGTTTGCAGACCAAGAAACCCCTCTTGCGAAGATTGTCCTATCGCAAATTCTTGCAAAGGCCGTTTGCGAGCGCATCAACTTCCTCTTCCAAGAAAATCGAAGAAAAGAATTGTCGAATACAATTGCATTGTTCGAATTGATTCAGAAGGACTTCCAGAACTCCACCAGCGACCCAATACCGGGCTGTTCGCTGGATTATGGGGTCCAGAAATGGCTTCAGATTTGAAGACAACAAATTGTGAATTTCTTGGTACGATTCGACATCATTTATCTCACCGAGAAATGGTTGTATCTGTGTGGAAATCCGATGGAACGAACGGAACTGATCCAAATGCAGTTGCGCTATCAACTCTCGATCGAAGGATCCTCGAATTGGTTGGCGTGTCCTAAAATATCCCATGAAAATGAGGCAAGACAACCAAGCAATGAGAAGAAAAGAATGAATTCAGCAGGCGCAGCAACGTCGATCCAAGGCTGAAGTTGGTCCAACGGAATGTTGTCAGGTGCAAGACCAAGTTTGGTACTTTGTTCATCGATTCCTCTTGCGAGTGTCGTTGTCATAACTGCGAGTGAAACAAGTGCCAATGTCAGAGACACCAACCGAAGGTTTCGCCCTAGTGGATTGGGATTTGGGAGTGAGAGATGAGCAAGAAAAGCCCAAGCAAAACCACCATGAAAGACGATGATTGACGTGTAGACGTGAATTGAGAGGTACTGGTACATATCGGCAAACGCAAGGACGGACAAATGGGTTGAACTTGCCACACCGAGTATAGTCCCGATAAGAAGAACTCTCGGTCGTGCTTTCTCCTTGAACAAAAAATACAACCGGAGGGCGATTAGGAATTGAAATACGGATGAAACAAAAAGACCTGCTGTGAAAACAAATCCTTCAATTCCTGGGTAATCTGATTCCGAGATGAAGAACGGTATGTCACGATGATTGCCGAGCAACAAATGAAGACTTACTGCTCCTAAAACCGTGAAAAGCGGTACCATCCACCCCAACTTGACGAGATGCGCATCTTGAAGAACATACGAAGAGAATCGAATTCCCTCCGGGTTCTTGATGTCCAACCTCGCCATTGAATCCCCCTCGCACCTATTACGTATCAATCTTCAAGTGAGAGGTGTGGCTCGGAGATATGTTCACATGCCGTTACGAGTGCACGACACACGCCGTCGCGAAAAGGTTGATTTTACAACTCAATCCCCAGGACGGGTCTCGATGTACGTTTGTGGTGTAACTGTTTACGACCATTGTCATCTTGGTCATGCACGTTGTTACATTGCATTTGATTTGATCCATCGTTGGCTTGAAGCCTCTGGTTACGATGTCGACTATGTTCAAAATTTCACTGACATCGACGATAAAATTATTTTGCGTTCGATCGAGTCAGGTGAGGACTGGAGAGACATCGTCGACCGAAACATCGCGACATATTTTGAGGACATGGATGCATTAAACATACTTCGAGCAGATCACTACCCTCGTTGCACCGAGTACGTCGACTCAATGATTCACATCATTGATGACCTCGTTCAAAAAGAACACGCCTATGTTGCAGATGATGGTGTTTATTTCCATGTTGATTCAGCGCCAGAAAAGTATGGTCAATTGACTGGCCAATCCATCGATGCAGTCCGACAAGGTGCAGGTGGCCGAGTCAATGAAACAGGTGGTGGGAAGCGAGATCACAAAGATTTCGCATTATGGAAGCAAGCCAAACCCGGTGAGCCAGTATGGCCCTCTCCGTGGGGAGAAGGCCGCCCTGGTTGGCACATTGAATGCACAGCTATGAGTCTCGACCATTTTGGAGCATCATTCGATATCCACGGAGGAGGACATGATCTTCGATTCCCGCATCATGAAGCTGAGATTTTCCAAAGCGAATGTCACACAGGGCATGCTCCACTCGCAGGCTATTGGTTGCACAACGGCTTCGTCAACATTGACGGAGAAAAAATGAGCAAGTCGCTCGGAAATTTTTGGACGATTCGTGACATTGTTCAGAAGGTTGATCCGTTTGTTCTTCGGCTTGCCCTGGTCAATGCACATTACCGTTCTCCAATCGATATGAATGAACAATTGCTCAAGGATGCTCAACGCAACCACAGCCGTATTCTCCAAGTTTACGAATCTGCGTTGCGATCGGCGATGGATGGTCGTCAACATGCTTTGCCAACACCTGATATAGCAAGCAGCGATCCTTTGGCGAAGAGTCTTGGCCTACTCGAACGACTCGTTGAAGGATTTGCTCAAGCCATGGATGATGATTTTAACAGTCGAGATGCCGTTGCAAAAGTGCTCGCAGCGACAAAGCAATTGCAACACCTAATGACGCTTGGTACCGATGACGGAGATAAACGGGCGATTGGCAATTATGCAAAAGAATGGCTCGAGGAGACTGCAGGAAACATCCTCGGGATTTTACCATCTCCGGATCTTCTCCTGGCCGAGCCAGAGGAAGATCCACGCAAAGCGGAAATCGCTGACCAAGTCGAAGCCCTGCTGGTTGAGAGAAGCGATGCAAGGGCAAACAAAGATTGGCCACGAGCGGATGCTATTCGAGACCAATTGAGTGAACTAGGTGTCGTGGTAACCGATACTGCGGAAGGTCCGAAATGGGAACTTGAGTAATCATTCCTCTTCGTTTGAAGGTGGAGGGGCGAGCGGCGGTAATTCCGGTATGAATTGCTTGTTTTCATCGTTCCATTCTTTTTCAATCATCACGGTCTGGTCAGCATCCATTTCCTCATCTTCCTCAGTGTTTCGTGTGATGAGTCCAATTGCAACGAGTAAAGCAATAACGATGATTGCAAGCAGAGCTTCTGCACCAAAGAAGGAAGATTCTTCCGCTGAAGCGTCTTCAACATCCTCGCCAAGGATACAGTTTGGAGGACACTCAGAATCCCGGGCCGAATCGCCACCGGTATCTGCATCATCGTTGCTGTCGCCGCTATCGTTATCCACCGGTGTGGTATCAACCGGATCGGAGATTGTTGAACCTCCCGTGTTGTCTTGAGGCTCAAGGACAACATTCACACCTGTACGATCCCCGTTCTCCATTGGTATATCGTAGTAATTCTCAAGTTGAGCCAAATTAATGTGCGTGTTCGCATGATTTGACCCCGTAATGACTCCAAAATGGCGAGTATCGCCCGTCGTGAAAATGTTGTTGAGGACGTTGCCTTGCATGGATGAATAACTGTCTGTGCTGGATGACCATGTGGATGCGATATCATCCGGATTGAGTTCCATCGCCATTTCCATGTCTTGGAGAATGGTAGCCCATGATTGCGTGCCTTCCGGAATCGAACGGTCCGTGACATCGACGGCTTTGTTGAAGCCTGGTCCCTCAATCAACTCCCAATCATCTCCTTTGAGTTCAGACATGAGATCAACATCACCAAACACAGGTTGCCCGTTCACGATGGTAAGCCGAACATCTGCATCGATGGCTTCGATGAGGTTTCTGTAGGGATCTTGATGGAAAGTATCCAGCACAACGAGGTCTGCATACAGTCCTGCATTGATGGTTCCAACGAAATTATGCCAGTTGCTTGCAAGAGCCGGATTCTTTGTCACCATTGCAGCAAGTTCGTAATCAGAGAAATAGGACCCAAGATTGTTGGTATTCCACATGTCTGCAATCTTCAGTTCATGAAGGACATTCTTTGAGCCGCTGGGTCCCCAATCAGGGGCCAGAGAAATTCGTACTCCCGCTTGGTCTGCAGCGACAACATCGGTCGTATCTCCATAAAGAAGCAGATTTGAGAGCGGTGACCAAGCAAGGTCAGCTCCGGCTTGTCCCATTTTCTCGAACTCAACAGAAGTTAATGCAGTCCCATGGATGACGATCAATTCACCAACAAGCAGGTTGTTTTGGACCAGAATATCAAACTCCGCACGGCTTACTTCGTCAACACCTTCGGACAAATGCAAGTACCAAGCGTTCAAGCTCCCGCTAGCGTTGCCAGACGTGATATGGTTGCCAGTGTAATCGGATTCAAGTGTTGTAACTTTTGTATGAATTCCATCGCCACCAAAATTGTACAACTCAATGTTTCTGGACAGCATGCTGTCCCAGGCGTCTGTGTTGCTAGTGGGCGAACCTTGCACCGAGGTGACGCCACCTGCAACGGCCATCACTTCAGCATACTTCATCTGTTGATCCGCCATGTTCCACATCGATGCTGTTTGGACGAACGTCTTCATCCATGAGATATCGCGCTTGTAGTTTGGATTGTTCTTCCATTGGTTTCGGTTGGAATAACCTCCCTCCTCAGAAGTTACAGAGGTATGGACCTCAAAGTCCCACAGTGGAATGTGGTTGTAGTGCATGTGGTTGTGCGTATCGATCAACCCCGGATAGATGGTTCCATTGGTTTCGATTACAGGAACACCAGTCAGGTCAACATTCTGCGGAATGTTATCGCCTCCCCATACCGCCGCAATCTTTCCATCGCGAACAAGTACATGTCCTTCATTGATGACATCAGAAATGCTGTTCATTGTAACGACACGCCCTTTGAGGAGCATTGAGTCGACGTATCCTCCATCGCTTATTCCAAAGCAACCGATCATGTTCTGAGCGACATCGAACGATTCGTTTTGTGCATACCCTGGTGTTGGAGGTCGAACCTTCCATATGGTTCCGTTGTCCAATGGAATGTAGGAGTTCCCGTACCATGAGTCTTGATCTGGATAGGACAAAGCATCGATTAGTGTACCCTGATCATTGTACAGATTCACCGTGTCTCCGTCGTAATAATCCAACTCAATCCTTGAAGCATTGATGAAGACAGAAACATACTCTCCCGGCTGAATGATGGTGTTTCTGGCCAACTGGCAAGGAGCACTACCGCCATCTGCTATGTCGTCAAGGACCCAGTTTGAGATGTTGATTGGATTTGATGTTGGGTTGTGCAATTCGATAAATTGGTCTGAGAACTTCCCATATTCACCATCTCCGTTCCAATCAGTAGCGTTGTAACAATTCGAGCAGGTTTCGTTGTTCTTCATTCCATTGGGCGAGGCAAGAACTTCAGAGATGATGATGGATTGGGCTGATGCCTCGTCTTCGGTTGTTTCTTGGGAGTGCCCAAGAGGTGCCATCAGAACACAGAGAAGAAGAAACGCTGTGACGATTGAAGACACTCTGCCCATAACACTGCCTTGCTCATTAAGCACATCAACCCGTCGATTGAGGGCTTTGGTAAAATGCATGAGCAAATATACTTTGACCCTCAGGGCGAAATATGGCAACATTGGAAATGCAGAATTCTTCCTTCACTGAAATAGTCGAAGGAAACAATCTGGTTATCATCGACTTCTGGGCTGAGTGGTGTGGCCCCTGCAGAGCCTACGCACCTGTGTTTGAGCGCGTCTCTGAAGAATTCCCAGACGTAGTGTTTGCGAAGGTCGACACAGAAGTCGAGCAAGCACTCGCTGGCTCTTTTGGAATTCGCTCCATACCAACAACCATCGCATTCAAGGAAGGCATTGGTGTCTTTATGCAACCAGGAGCACTCCCTGAAGACGCATTAAGGGATTTGATCGGAAAACTTCAGGAACTGGACATGGACGAAGTGCGAGCAGAACTTGATGAGAGAGATTCAGAAGAATTAGCATAATGCGAAAAGCGTCATATGTCGGTTTTGTGACGGTGGTATCAATGCGAAGCATATCGTTGCTGATGATTTTTCTTCTCCCGTCCCTCCTGTCGGGATGCTTCGGAGAAGATCTCCAAAACATGGGAGATGTTCCCAGCAACGAGAGTTACCCCGAACCTTGGGATCGTTCGAGCCTGGTTTACGATGACACAGACGTCTTTGCACGGGTTACTATGAACGGGACGTTCGACATTGGACCTGTTCAATCCGTTTTCGTCGATGTTCCCAGCATAACCATCGCCGATGGAGGTGCTGGAGCTGCCGGAGGAGCAGTGGTTCACCTCGGCCTTTGGCTACCTGTGATTGAAGGATGCGATTATTCTTCTACAGAGAATTTGAGTGAGGAGTGCTTGGTTCCCGTCATTGCAGAAATTGGGCCCTACTACAACGATGGAGACGTTGATGCATTGACGCCTGCCAATCGGCTGGGCCGAATGCTGATTGAAAACTACGTCCCGCACGGTTTCGGTGTAGCCCAAGTTTCCGTATTTGGAACAGGTGAGTCAAATCACTGCATGGATCTCATGGGAACTGACGAACAGCGCGGTATTGACGCTGCAGTTACTTGGCTTGGAACGCAGTCATGGTCGAACGGGAACGTTGGTATCATCGGCAAATCATATGATGGGTCAACGCCCTGGCAGGCAGCAACGTTCGGAAATCCTCATCTTGCAACCATCGTCCCAATGTCCGGATTGATTGGTGTCCATGAATTGATGTGGCGCAATGGAAGTATGGAAGCCCGTGGGATGATTATGCACAACGGTGTTTACGGTTCGTTTGGAATCGATGGAGATACGGAAGACAGTCATACCCTTTGCGAGGGTTACATACAAGGATACGCTAATGGTCCTGCTGCTTACCTTAGTGGGGGCATGGTCGATTATGCAGGAAACACGTACTGGACGGAACGTTCCTTCCTCGATCGCGTGCTTCAGAACTACAACGGTTCTGTGTACTTGATTCAAGGCATGCAAGATTGGAACGTCGATCCTCACATGTCGTTCCCTGTTCATCAACAAGTCGAAGACGCTGGCATCGAAATCAAAACACTCGCAGGACAATGGGCACATGATTATCCCGACCGTGTCGAGGGGCACTCCTCACAAGGGTCAGGTCGAGGTGCAGAGGCGTATCCTTACACGCTCAGATGGGACTGGGCCGATGAGATGCTTTACTGGTTTGATTGGTACCTCAAAGGAGAAGGTCGAGCACCTACACTCGGCGTCGAAATGCAGGACAATCGAGGAGGATGGCGTTTTGAACAAACCTATCCGCCAATGGACGTCGAAAATCTTGAGTTGACCGGAAGCGACCTCGCTCCAACTGGTTCCACGGTTTCAGCGACCAGTTCAGTAACACTCAGTTACGGTCCATTCGAAGATGAGACTCGAATCATTGGAATGCCAACCTTCCACATAGATGCAACACCCGGTCTGTCCGGTGGACATCTTTTCATTGAAATGACGGATGGTACCGGAATGCACCTTGGCCATGCAGTGATGGATTTGCGATTCCATGCAGGGGGCCGATCTGGCCAAGAAGTCTTGATACCGTTCTCTTCAGTTACGGCTTTGATGGAGTTTATGCCGATGGATGTCGTTCTCCAAGCTGGAGAAGGAATTATTTTGACAGTGACACAAACGGGAGAGGACTATGTTCCATCACCTGCAGCCTCTGGAGCAGTGGCAATTGATTGGTCTCAAAGCACACTCACGCTACCACTCATCGAGCGAACCTGTGATGATTTATTCCAAGCACCAATGCTCAATTACTCGAGTGACAGCGGTCGGGTGTGCTGAACTAAAAGAGTGACAAGATGTCACCAAACACAGCCTTTGCATCGCCGGATGATCGTTCAACCAATCTGCGAACAATAAGCTCAGGTGTCGACCGAGCCAGACAATTCCGCTGAGGTGTACGGTCAACAATTAGTTCGAGATGTTCATCCAATCCTTTGGCCTCGATACCATCAATGCGCAAATTATCGCTGCCATAGGCTTCAAGAATTGCAGGTGCAAGATGGGTAACAAGTACCATGCTTGTATCCGATTGTTGTTGGGCGGCTCGCAACATCCCCGCAATGATTCTTGCACCAGCGCCAGGTTCAGTAATCGCCTCTAGTTCGTCAGCAAGAATCAGTTTGGGTTGTGTGTTGCTGACGACCTGCGCAAGATCAACCAAGGTTGTCTCGAGGGCGCCTGCACTCTGCGTACCGCTTGATTTCGCAAGCACATGCAAGGCCTCAACGCGACCAATCAGTGCGTGTTCTGCAGGCACTGGGAGCCCCATGTGTGCCAAAATTGCAATGTGAGCAACCAGCTCAAGCAACGTTGTCTTTCCTCCACTGTTTGCTCCGGTAAGCAAAGCGATGGATTGGCGATCGCCTTTTGGTGCTGCAAGGCCCAACCCATAGTTGACGGGTTGAACCTCACCTTCGATGAACAGATGCCGTCCTTGATCAAACCAAATGCCATGTTGAACCAATTCTGGAAGTGTGGCATTGTTGTGACGTGCCCAAGAAGCAATGCTGTACCACATATCATGCTCGATGAGCCGTTGAATGGCTGTTTCACAGAGCGGTTTGAGGTCTGCTAATTTCGTGGCCAATCGAAGGAGATGGTCGTTACGACTGTCGTTGATACGACGTTCCAACTCATCATTGATTTTATCCAAAACAGAGCGGTTAAGTTTCACCGGCCAATTCGAGGCGAAGAGGTCAAAGGGTGTTTGTAATCCACTTGGTTCAAGATATGCAGACAGTTCACTTCGACCCTGTTCGAGAATATCCACGATAACGTCCTGTGTGGCTGATGCCAGTTTTCGTTGGAATGTTGCAGCATCAGCGAGCGCTTCGAGCATGTCAGAACCCGTCAAATCAAGGGATGTAGATTCCATACCTGCAGAAATTCTCTGATTCAGATCGTCTTCCAATTGCTTTGCAGTATTCCATAACCCATCACGAATCGCTTCCATTGTTTCGACGTCACCGGAATCGCTCATCATGGCAAAGACGGTCGTGAGTTGTTCCAAACCTTCAGTCACGTGGAAGATTTTCTCCAGCGTTGGGTGAATGGCTTTCTCGTCTTCGTTCCTCCATTGCATGAGGTCGAGGATGACCTTGAGCGCCTTGCGATTATTCGTGAACCAGTCAAGCGTGTATTCGGGAATCATGACATCTGAACGTCCGTTTTCCGGTAATACCAGCCATCCAGGAGGCACATCTTCAGGTCCATATCGACCAACCCAGGTAACGGTTTTGAAGACAGTGTAGTCTTTCCATGACTCTTGAGCACTCGGGGTAAGGATACGGACGTATTGGCTCCATTCAGGGTGTTCTTGTTGACTAACAATAACTCGCTCATATCGTTGTGCTGGTCTTCGAGTGTAACTCAAATCTTTGAACATTGAACGGAGATGAACATATGCTTCTGGGACCTCCTCGGCAAATGCGAGCATCTCCTTGCAACGTTCTCGACGCGCCTCTACTTGGTGGAGTGGCATCAACATCTGCATTCGCGAAGAACTCGCCCCATTCGAAGCAAACCGTTGCATGGAAGCAATGAGTTGCCCGTGCATTTTCTCAGCTTCTGGGGTTGCAAGGAACGTCGCTTCTGCCCCGTTGTATTCACGCGCTAGAGACAATGCACGCTTGATTGAGATTCCATCGACCTCGGCGATCCGTGAGATGTCACCTGATTCAAGGGTCTTAATCAGTTCATGGCGTCCGCCGAAATGGTCATCCAATCGCTTCATCAATCGCTCGCCGATACCCGGTAAGTTCGTCAGCACCATCGGCTTGCATGGTTTGTCAAGGGCTTTTGAGGATAACCCCCAATTCGACCTTATTGTTGGTAAACTGGGAGATGAAGTTCAACCGCAAACAACGGGTCGACATGCGTTGAATCATGGTATGCTACAACGACGCCGCCATCCCGAAGAATTGCTAAACTGGCGAAATCGAATCGAATGTCATTCCCCGCACCTGATGTTGAATCAAGGTCACCCTGGCCAATGTAGGTGAGTGTGTCTGGACTGAGGTCTTGGCTGTAGTCTCTGGTGTGAAACAAAACGTCCACATCCGGTCCATCGCTCGATTGGTATCGGACGTTGAGTACAAACAGATCATGCTCACCGTTGGCTTGGAATTCCCACTCTTCAATGCTTGAGGCAGCACTTCCAAGATCGTATGTGTGATTGTTCCAACTAACGGCGCCATCGGTTGATGTGTAGTGCGTAAACGCCGTTCCCGAGTTTGCGACGCAGTGAATTGTACCGGTCATATCAATCTGGCAGTACTCGCTAGGGAATTGCACGGGAAGCTCGTTCCATGAAAGCGTCGTGTCGAGGAAGGCAGCGTTGCCGTTATCGAAGTATTGCGGGAACAGAAGTCCTCCACTCGGGACAGCGAACGCTCGCATTTCCTTGTGGGGTTTGTTCACGTCCCAGTAAAAATCAAGCGAGGCGTTCGTGAAGTCAAGGTCAACCTCAATGTCTGGTTGTGTGGATGAACGGCTCGGAAATTGAATCGGATAATAATTCAGTCCATCCACCGAAATTTGCCCGCCAGCGTTTTGAGTTTGATGCCAGAAGTTGGAAACGACCAACGATGCCCACTCGCCATCACCGATGCTCGATGTAATAGGTCCAACAACTTCAACTTGCCAACTTCGATCGTAGAAAGGCTCGGTTATACGGTTGTAACACCATTTCCATTCCAATTCAGAATCATCGTAGAGGATAGCATAGAATTTGTCCAACTTGAGGTCACCTCCCACGTATGGGAACCACGACATCGAAATAATGTCGCCATTGGTTGCTTGAACAATGCTACCTTCGCCTAGACCTTCAGTCCCAGGGTTGGTTGGGATGAATGTACGGCACTGTAGGTCCGGTGTAACACCGGGAATCCACGTATCCCAGTCATGACCTCGATCGACTGACCAGACAGGATATTCGCCTCCAATGTTGAGAATAGAACCCGAAATGGTGGTTGCGATGTAATGCTCACAACAATTACCACCTTTGGACTCATCGAACACTGCCCACGTCATGTTGGTTGTTTCATTGGACCGAAGGTCGACGGTCATAAATTCGCGCGGAGATTCGTGAGCCTGCTCGTCGATAAGGACATAACTCTCCCATGCTGATTGGTATTCCTCATTCTCAACAATCGATTCACCGTCACCGTAACATCCTGCAAGGACCATGCTGCATACGAGCATTACGGCGAGAACACCTCTGCGCATGGCATAACTAATCGGCGGCTGTTTTCAAATCCTTGCATAGCGCATTAAACGTCCGAAGGCCTGTAAGTGTGTGGCTACCGAACCAAGTTAATGCCTCTCCATCGATGCACAGCGTCCAAGGTCGACGACCGCCGATTGCTTCGACTGAATCACAGATTGCTTCGCCTTCTTGTTTTGAAAACTCATGAGGTTCACTTGAAAGAAGGAGTCCTTCAATCCCGTTCAAGGTGATATGCTCCACGGTAACGACAGGGTAACCGTTTCCGTTTGGTTCGATATCTGGAACTCGAAATCCACATGCTTCAAGCAATGCTCCAGAATATTTCTGTGGCGAAACGGCCATGAGCGGTTCATGCCAAATCATGGGTAACACCACCGGCCCAGCCCCTTGCTGACAAATTGCGATTTCTTCTTGAACAGCATTCGCAAGTTCTCGAGCATTGGCCTCCAACCCCAACAGTTGACCAAGTTCGAGCAACATATTGGGGACATCGCCGGGCCCCTCTACGTAGCTAACGTAGGTATTGATACCGAGTCTGGTTAATTCTTCGAAGACTTCCTTTGGGTTTTCTTCTCGATCCAGTAAAACCAAGTCTGGTTTTGCATCTCGAATTTTGTTGAGATTAGGTGTCTTTGTTCCACCAACGACTCGTACATCCTTGATGTAGTCCGCAGGATGGATGCACCATGGTGTTCGACCCACGAGTTGCGATGCGTCAAGACCCAATTCTGCAAGTGTCAATGTAAGGCTTGGCACGAGCGAAATCACTCGCATGCTTTCGCCTCACACCTTGTGAACGCGATACGCGATCTGTGCGCCATCGACGTCGAAGGCTTCGGTGTCGGATGGAGCCTCATCAACATTGAATACAATTCCAGACGATCGAGTCTCCTTTGCAATCCAAGTCTGATCTTCTGCGAACAATTCAGGGGCGTCTTTCATCCAAACCTCGACATCGATCATGGCTTCAATTTCCAAGTCCATGTCCTTTCGTTTGGATTGAATTCGACGTGTAATGTCTCGTGCAAGTCCCTTCGATAGGAGGTGAGGTGTGTCCTGCATATCAAGCACCAAGCTAACGTGCGATGCATCATCTGATTCACCAATCGTGATGGTAGCGGCTGCATATCCTTCGCGTTCCGCTCGTCGGACCTCGATGTCGGACACTAAGATATCCACGCCCATGATGGTGCACGAACCGTTCTGGATTTCAGCAAGGAGCGATTCTTGGTCAGGGTGATTCTTGATTTGACTTGCAATTGCATTGACATCACCCTTTGCTCGAGGAGCAAGGGCTCTGAAATTTACTGCCAACTCGACTTGCTGGAAACGGTCGAGGTCGGTTTCGACGGATATGCCCTCCACGTTCAATTCCTCACACAACAAGTCGTGGTAAGGCTGCAAATCAGGTCCAGCAACAATCCAACCTTCTGCACATGGTAGACGTTGTCGGCGTTGGGCATCGATACGAATTCGACGCCCAGTCTCCGCTAGTTCGCGAACCAGTTCCATCTCCCGTTCCAAATCAAGATCCTGTGGGGGTAGTTCAGCCGTTGCTTCGACAAGGTCTTCGTTCCAAGAATCAGCGGTAGCTCCCTCCGTTGAGCCGGGCGTGCCAAGAGGCCAAGATGCCGTATGAACGGTTTCTCCAGTCAGGTTGCGATGAATCGTGTCGACCATAAACGGGCTGACAGGTGCGATGAGTCTGCAAAGCGTCACGAGGATTTCATGCAATGTGTGTTGACATGCGAGTTTGTCACCTGAATCAGCTTCTTCCCACAGTCGGCGGCGACTTCGACGAACGTACCAATTCGACAAATCGTTGACAATGAAATCCTCGAGTTCTCGACACGCTTTGTGGAAATTCCAGTTTGCGAACCCATCGTGATATGCTTTCGCCGTGGAATGAAGTTTGGAAAGAATCCAGCGATCGAGACGTGGACGTTGTTCAACGCTTGACTGAGAAGTGGAGGGATCAAACGAATCCAAGGCAGCATAATCGGCATGGAAACGGTAGACATTCCACAGTGTAAGGAACATTTTTGCATAGGTTTCACGAACGCCATTGGAGTCGAATTTTAGAGGATTCCAGGGAGCTCCTGCAGTCACCATGTACCACCGTGTTGCATCAGCACCTTCTCGATTAAAGTGGTCCCACGGGTCGACAATGTTTCCTCTCGACTTCGACATCTTCTTACCATCAGCATCCAGAATTAAACCAAGCGATAGGCATCGTTTGTAGGCAGGCGAATCAAAGACGGTTGTTGAGACCGCTAGTAGAGTGTAGAACCAACCACGAGTTTGATCGACACCTTCGCAGATGTAATCAACGGGGAACGATGAGTCAAACGTTTTGTTTTCATCGAACGGGTGATGCCACTGGGCGAAAGGAGCACATCCCGAATCAAACCAGCAATCCATGACAAAAGGTTCCCTTTGCATTGGCTTCCCACCGTCTGAAATAAGCGTGAACGCATCGACAACTGGACGATGCAAATCGACATCGTCAGGACACTCTGGATTATCATAACCTGCGGCGTTCGCTTTTGCAACCTCTTCTTGCAATTCTGCGATTGAACCAATGCACTTCATGTTCCCGTCCTCGTCTCTCCAAACCGGTAGAGGTGTACCCCAGTAGCGTTCCCTCGAGATTGCCCAATCCTTGACGTTGCGGAGCCATTCGCCAAATCGACCTTCACCGACCCAATCCGGTGCCCATTCCACGCCATCGTTGAATTCAAGAAGACGTTCTTTCACGGCAGTCATTCGAACGAACCATGAGTCCATGGCATAGTAGAGGAGTGGATGATCGGTTCGCCAACAGTGTGGGTAATCGTGGAGGTAACTCTTCTCTCGATAGAGAAGGCCGGACGCAATTGCTTCGTTCCGACCAACGAGAATTTCCATGACCGCATCGTCGCACGACTTGACGTAATGGCCATCAAGTTGCGGGTGTACTCCGTCAACAAAATTTCCTTCCATGGTAACGGTATGATAGGCCGGTAAACCGACTTCCATTCCAAGATTGTAATCGTCTTCACCGTACATTACGGCTGTGTGTACAACACCGGTTCCGTCCGTTGTGGTGACCCAATCAGCCGATAGGACCGTCCATGCTGTGGTGGATTCGCCACGGGGAACGGCATCTGGAAAGAGTGGTTCGTAGGATTTTCCAACGAGTTCAGAACCTTGAATTTCCTCGATAACATCGACGTGATGACGAAGGACTTCCCCCATCAAATCCTTTGCCAGGATCAGCTCCTCGCCAACCGATGCACCACCTCGTCCATGCCAACCGTCCGGTTCCTCGCGGACACGGCAGCGTGCATAGGTTACATCCGGACCAACGGCAAGTCCGACGTTGCCTGGAAGGGTCCAAGGTGTGGTCGTCCAAGCAAGAATCGATGCTGAATCATCCGTCAACTTGAATTTAACATAGACTGAAGGTTCCTCAACCTCTTTGTATCCGAGGGCAACTTCATGGCTGGAGTAGGATGTTCCGGTTTGCGGGCAGTACGGCAAGACTTTGTGACCTCTGTACAGCAGGTCCTTGTCAAACATCTGCTTGAGTGCCCACCAACATGATTCAATGTAGTCGTTGTGAAGCGTCACATATGGGTTGTCCAAATCAACCCAATATGCCATGCGCTCCGTCATTTCACGCCATGCACTTTCATAGGTCCAAACACTTTCTCTGCATGCGTCATTAAACGCTTGCATCCCAAAGTTTTCAATCGCTTCATTGCTCATAAGGTCCATTCGTTTTTGCACTTCGATTTCGACAGGAAGCCCGTGTGTATCCCAACCACCTTTGCGCTCAACAAGAAACCCTTCCATTGATTTCCATCGGCAAACGAGATCCTTGTAGGCGCGTGCAACGACGTGATGAATCCCCGGTTTCCCGTTGGCGGTGGGGGGGCCTTCAAGGAAAATGAAAGGAGCACCGTCCCTGTTTGAACCAATGGACTGTTGGAATGTTTCTTCGTTCTTCCACGTTTCGAGCAGCGCTGTTTCAAGGGCAACAGCATCCAAGTCGCCTGCAGGGCTTGGTCGAACCATAACCTGCGAAATGCGCCTTTGTTTTCAATCTCTCCCTTCAATCATCGCAGTAGAAAGCACTGACACATTCAAGTCCTTTGAAAAGTAGGCAAGGCTATGGCCGACTCATACAAGGGGCGGAGTGTTGCCTTCTTGGTGTTGCTTTTGTTTGTCATGGGGCCGTACATGACGTTGGTCCCACCTGCTCCTGCTTTACTTTTGGATGAGATGCAAAAGCCCAACTTTGTCACTGAGGGCACCCCTGTGACAGTCGACGTGCGGCCCGGTCAAGGAAGCCAATCTTCGTTTATGCTTGATGTGCCATCATCGACTGGATCAATTACTTCACTCGATTTGGCCGTACAATCAGCGACCATGGCAAATTCTCAAACCTTGCTATGGGAAGGGGATGCTTCTTGGAACCATGTGGATGCTACGCACAACAACACATTCGCTCAATCTGGTGTTTTAAGCGGAGACGGGTCGGCTCCAGGCTATGATTTTAACAACGGACTCCAAGGTTGGACTGTCTCTTCATCGACGTATGTTGGGCCATACACAAGCAATGCTTGCGGTTACAACGGATCGAGTGGAGGATCCATCAAGACCCAAGCCAGCACGACACCCGAGTATGCTACGTCGCCGACAACAAATTTAGCCGGACGTTCCACAATTCCCTTCCACGCATGGGTTCACGAAGGACGTTTAGGGTGTGGAGAAACCCCAGATCCCAGCGAGAATCTCCAGTTCCTGTACAAAACCGCAACTGGGCAATGGACTGTGTTCCACACCTTCCAAGGTGGCGGAACACAAACCAGTAATTTCCAATACGCAACCACGCTCCCAGCAGCAGCCCTGCACTCCACCTCACAGTTCCGAATTCAACAAACGACTGGAACTGGCACATGCTGTGACTATTGGTTTATCGACGATGTCAAAGTCGTCCTACCGCCTGTTACTTCATGGACAAGCCCAACGTTTGGTTACAATTCTTCCAACAGTTTCTCATTGGCTGAAGGGCCGTATGCGCCAATGCACATCAACGCAAATCTGCCCTTGGGTTCAACGCTGCATTGGACCCTCATCGATGCACAAACAGGAGACAACATCTCTGGGTTCGAATCCATTGAAGGTACGACCGTTCACCTCGATGCAGTCGATTGGCAACATTACGGATCTCTACGACTTCGTCTCATGTTTGAGGGGTTGGACAGCAATTCAATGCCCTCGGTCGAATCAATCTCTGGTGGTGGTTTGGCCAAAGACAGCTTTTCGACGGATCCAACATTGAGAGGATGGTCGCTCAACAACAGTACGTACCTCGCTGGCGCAATTTCATCCATAGCGAACGGAACGGTTCACTCACCTTGGTACACCAGCAATTCCCCACTTGCTGGTTATCAAATTGCAGCGGTATTGCAAGATTTTGATTCTTTTGTTCGCCACGCTGAATCCGAACCTTGGACTCCGATTTCTCTACCATATTCCGGTATTCTTTCTCCGAATGAGCATGCTTTCCAATTCATGTTTATGCACAATACATCTCAACCCGCCCTGCTCGATGAGGTTCAGGTGACGATGTCAACAGGTCAGCGAGTGCACTCGCCAATGTTGGACCTCGATGGAGATGATCTCTTGGAATGGGGCGATCCTGATGTCAGAATCGGTTCATGGGGCTTTCAGGATCATTTCTCGACCGGTGAAAAATCCCACAAAGCATCGTTTGGATTTTCCGGGCTTGCTGAGGCTTCAGCGTGGATACCGGCAACAAATCTCGAGCAATTTGGAGTCTCCATGACAAGCGAAAATGGGAACATGACGGGCATGTCTTTGCGCATCGGAGGATCAACTGTCCTCACAAAGACGCTTGACAACGTGACCGTTTATCGCCTCGAACTCAATGCGTCCGAACAATCGCTCCTCAAAACGACGCTTAGTAGCCAGGGTGCATTGTTAAACAACATGGGTCAAGGTTATGCTCTTGTTGAAATGGAAGTGTATGGAAATGGAATCGCAACCTTCTCCAATCTTGCAGCTCCATACGCAACGCTAGCAACAATCTCCGCAAACCAACAATCGCCGCTTGTCATGGCTGCGAACTCAGCGTACCGTACGCCTGTTCCCTCTCTATCCATTGAATTCCCATTCTCCGGTCTTTCCAACGGTAAGTTGATCGTTGAAGCAACAGATATGGAATTCAGTGACGAAGTCGCTGTATACTACCCGGTGTCCATGGAAAACGCTTCAAATCCACTCACGCCTTCGCAACGATGGCTGTCTTTTACAGCACCATTCGATGTCGACGCCGCACGCTCAATCTCCTTGGTCCGATTGGACGTACAAGGCCAAAAC
The DNA here is from genome assembly GCA_002502215.1 of Euryarchaeota archaeon UBA124. Classification (GTDB taxonomy): domain Archaea; phylum Thermoplasmatota; class Poseidoniia; order Poseidoniales; family Poseidoniaceae; genus MGIIa-L2. The sequence goes on along the minus strand of DAPT01000102.1, from coordinate 32,256 downwards.
AACCACGCTACTTGGCTCCAACCAACAGGCGGTGGCGCTGCGCTCGGCCAAGGTGATAGCTCGTTGGTGGAGCTCCATCCTACAGAGTCACTCAGCATCGCAACAGTCTCGGCAACTGTGAGCGACATTACCGTAAAATTCCGAGTTGAACAAGGGTGGGATGATGAGGATTTGTTGACAGCTAAAATGCGTGTTGTCCTTGACAACGATGTCATTTCTCGGCCTGGTCAATACATGTGGAGTGGTGTCGGTGGTGGACAAGCCTTCGAGAACGATTTGGTCATCAAATCTGTTGAAATTAGCGATGACAACGGACTTATTGACCCATCAACAGAATATCTTGCCGCGGGTGGAGGATTGAATTTCTCAATCGATGTTGGCTACGAAGGTGTTGAGGGAATCGATGCGTTTGCTGATGGAGATGCTGAGGTTCAACTTTGGCAAGGAAGTACAATGGTCGCCAACACGACAAGTCTCGATGTTGATACGTGGAATATTTCTGACGTTGCACCATACTCCTTCGGAGATTTGACATGGACTGTTCGTGTCCTCCCCCTCAACGGCGGTGATATCGTTGAGGAATCAGAGTACACTCGAACGTTCAAGATCGATCCAACGGCACCGGCTGTCATCGCAACGTCCGTCGAATGGTACGACCACCGACTCGCATCGACGAGCCAAACAGTTCAGTTCCAGATTCTTGATCCAGTGCTGCTTCCATCGGACGTTCAGGTCATGTTGTGGAGAGAATGGCTGGACGATGTTGATCTTAACGGATGGCCAAGTGCGGATGAATACAAACCCCGTTCGCTCATCATTCCAACTGATATGAGCCTCTCAACCGGTCTCTACACACTCTTATTTGATGACTCGATGGGGTCGCAGGGCCAGAAGGTCGCAGGATACTTGGTCGGTTCAGATGCTTCTGGACAGGCCCTGGAAGACGCAGGCACAGGTGAAGATGGTGAACACTTATTCATGTATCAAATTGGTCCGGACGGCCCTCCAACTCTGTCCGCAACTGCAATGTCGTGGAATGGTGGGGCGAAGCCGTGGCTCCACCCAAGCCAAGCATACACGATGCGTGTTGACATGACCGAGCCAAACGGTGCATCGGATTTAACCACGGTCGAAATTCAACTTGCATCGAATAGTTTGACTTCACCGCTCTCCTTTACGTGGGATTTCAGAACCGATTCGTGTGTTTCAAACAGCATTCATCTCATCATCCATGACTGCAATATGCTCGCACTGGATGGAACCACAGCTGGACCATATGAAAAGGAGACAAGATTGGTAACAGAGCTGGAGTTGGCTTGGACAACACCGGATCTCGGCGAAACGTTCCGAGAGCCTAGTGTCAAAATTATCGACCGAGCCGGACAAGAAGTCCTCCAGACCTTCCCCGCTTTACGCTGGCGATTCTCCCCTGCGTTGATGATTCCTCAAGAATCAGTCTCGTTGGTTCTTACGCAAGGAACGGTTCTTGAAGACGGGGCAAGGTTGCCTCCAACCTCACCGTTCGAGTTGACCGGCGGTTTGATGTTTGAAACAACCGAAACCATACCCAACTTCAATTGCAGTGTGGATGTAATGTTTGCAGGACAAACCTACACGGCTGAGACCTACGATGGTATTTGGAACGTTGAACTTCAATCGCCACCAACATCAGGAACCATTCCACTTACATGGTCGGTTGGATGTTTACCTCCTCAAGGTGTGGATGCAACGGAGAAAGAATCCTCAGTCAAATGGATGATTGTTGATGGGCTTGGTCCAGAGCCGCAAGAAGTGCAGACGCCTCGTCCTGGGTCGGTTCTTTCAGCAGAAGAACACCAAGTAACCATTGTACTTTCTGAGGAAGGAGGAATCGATTTTGAATCTCTACGGCTTGCTTGGTGGGTCGAAGACACCGTAACAGGTGAGTTCATCCGTGGAGGTGACAGCCTATTCCTTCTGCAAGGAACGGAAATCAGTGGCCTGAATCTTATCGGAACAGGTACCATGGATTTGAGTGTTATCACCGATGATATGCTCATTGATCGATTTACTGTCTATGTGCTCATTGAAGGCCGAGACCTTGCAGGAAACCTTGTTCTTGGAGGAGAAGGGCAATCAGCAGGGAACGCCGTTACTTCTTGGTTAATGGAATGGCGACAACCGAAATTTGAACTGGAAACGCCAGCCATGGAATACTCTCGATTGAATCTCCAAACCGGTGATTCAACTGCCGTGCAGATCTTTGTAAAGAACGTCGGTACCTTGGACGGAACCAGTGCTGCAACCATCTCCATTGTTCGTGCAGACGGTACATCTGAAATCCTGCGTCAGACCGAAGTCGACGTTGCAGAAGGTGGCGTCGGCACAATTCTCATCGATTGGGCTCCAGAGCAAGAAGGGTTGCAGTGGATTGAAGTTGTTCTTGATAGCGGTGCAACCGGTAACGGTCCGTCGGTCGATGTTCGTCCGCAAAGTGACCCCTCCTTCACCGAGGCAGTGTTTGGGGATGTGAACCCAGTCCTCGGAGCGATTGGTGCACTCCTCGGCCTCTCAATCATTCTCGCTTTGCTGCTGATGGCCCGCAATGCAACGGTGCGCCGAGGTGCAAAATCTGAATACGAGTGGGACGAATATTCAGACTATCTTGACGAAGATGAGGACGATTACGTCGATGAAGATGACGATCTGGCCTTGAATGAACCAATCAACGACTCAGCACCGGTCGAAACCGCAAGCGTTCAGCCTGCATCAACCGCTCAAGCAACAACTGCTGATGGTTGGACGCAAGGTTCCGATGGTATTTGGTGGTGGCAAAATCAACAAGACGGTAGCTGGTGGTACAAAGATGCAAACGGCGAAATCCTGCAATACAAATGATGCATCATTTCTATGAAACCCGACCACGTGGGATGGTCATGGGCGAGCAAGATGGGAGCATCATTGCACTGCTTCAACTCAACCCAACCGTGGGCGACATCGCCGGAAATGCGCAACGTCTTGAACGATTTATTCGAACTGCGGCCGCTTCTGGAGCGGTTGCAACCGTCAGTACAGAATTAGCCATTTGTGGATATCCTCCTCGCGATTTGTTGATGCAATCAAATTTTGTCGAGATTGCACAACACGCAGTATGGGAACTCGATGTTGAGATTCCGTCGTTGATTGGAACGCCTACAATTCCGGACCATGACCGTGGAAAACCAGGCAATGGAGTTGCTCTTCTTGGAAACAAAGCGCCAGTGAAAATTGTTGCGAGAAAGCAATTGCTCCCTACTTACGATGTTTTTGATGAGGCCCGTTACTTCGACTCGGACGACCGGCCTGGGATTGCCCGTACACTCTTGTCACCCCTCGAGTTGGGGGTAACGGTTTGTGAGGATGCTTGGCAAATCGCTGGAGAGACTCCATCCGAATACGATGCAGATCCCATCGAACAATTGGCAGAATGGGGCCGTCAAGGTGTCAATCTTGATGCAACGGTGAACCTTTCTGCATCGCCCTACCACTCAAACAAAATTCAGACCCGTCTTCACGTAGCCCGAACAGCAGCTAAAACCCTCGGGCACCCCTTTCTTCTCTCAAATCAAATAGGCGGTAACGATGACCTCCTTTTCGACGGTCGTTCACTCGCAGCATGGCCATCCGGCGATGTGGTTGTCGCCCCGTCATGGCAAGAAGGCATCCTTCTTGTCGACATCAACGATCCACAAGCGACGACTTGGATTTCAATGGAATCCAAAGAAGGTGAAGTCAAACACTTCTCGCCCGACGGAATTGGGAATGAGCGTGAGGATGTTCTTGAAGAACTCGCCGACGCAGTCATCATTGGACTGCGTGATTATTGTCAGAAATCAGGGATTGAACAAATCGTTCTGGGATTAAGCGGCGGCATTGACTCTGCGGTTGCGGCATGTGTAGCCGCAGAAGCTGTCGGGCCAGAAAATGTTCTGGGAATATCGATGCCCTCCCGTTTTTCATCTCAGCATTCCATGGATGATGCAAAGTACACCGCGGAAGCCCTCGGAATGGAGTATGCTACGATTTCGATTGATTCCCATCACTCGGGGATTGAACAACACCTCGAACAAATGCTTGAGGAAGGTTCCAAAGTCGCTGCGGAGAACATTCAATCACGTCTACGCGGAATTCTTGTAATGGCACATGCAAATGCGCAGGGACGAATGGCTATTGCAACTGGAAACAAATCAGAACTCGCTCAAGGATACTGTACACTGTACGGTGATATGGCAGGGGGATACACTCCTTTGGGAGACGTCTACAAAATGGAAGTCTACGGACTCGCTGAAGTGTTTAACCGTCGTGCTCTTGAACGCCAACAGAAACCTCCTGTGAACACCTCGACCATGACCAAGCCACCCTCTGCGGAACTTGCTCCAGACCAACGAGATGACGACACGCTTCCACCGTACGAAACACTTGATGAGATTCTCAAAAACCACATCGAAAAAGGACTTGGTGCAGAAACAATCGCTAAACTTGGCTTTGATTATGAAACGGTTGTGTCCGTCTTGCAACGCCTCGAAGCCAATGAACACAAACGTTGGCAGATGTCGCCAGCACCTCGTGTCTCATCACGAGCATTTGGTCAAGGCTGGCGACATCCACTTGCCAGCAAACATGATTGGCGTCGCTAATCGATGAACATAAGAGCATGATGGTTAACGAAGCATCATGACGAACCAACATCTCAACATCGCGGGGTACAAATTCGTTGTACTTCCCGATCGAGATGCTTTGCGTCAACCCTTGAAACAACAATGCGACGAACTTGGGTTGAGAGGAACAATCCTTCTCAGTTTTGAAGGAATCAACATCTTCATCGCAGGTCCTGAAGAAAACATCAATGCCTTTCGAACGAGTCTTCTGAACGATGAGCGATTTGCTGACATTGAGTTTAAGCAGTCCTATTCAGAACACCAACCATTTAATCGAATGAATGTACGTTTGAAGAATGAAATCATTTCCGTGGGTCTGCCCAACTTTGATCGAATTGAACCGGAGGATGGACGCATTCGGCCGCAAGAACTTCACGAGAGGCTGCTCAACGACGATGACCTTGTTCTCCTCGATACGCGTAACACCTATGAAACACGACTTGGTACCTTCCAGAACGCCATCGAATTGGACCTCGATACCTTCCGGTCTTTCCCAGAAGCAGTTGCTAAACTTGGTGAGGAATACAAGGACAAAGAAATTGTCATGTTCTGTACCGGCGGAGTGCGGTGTGAGAAAGCCAGCGTAATCATGAAGGATGCTGGTTTTACCAACATTAAGCAACTCGAGGGCGGTATTCTCGGATACTTTGAACAGGTAGGTGGCGATTACTGGGACGGTGAATGCTTTGTGTTTGACAAACGGGTTGCTCTTCTTCCAAACCTAACTGAAACGGGGACAACGATTTGTTTTGCTTGTCGCGAACCCCTCACGCCAAAGGAGCAGTTGCATCCTGCATACGTTCCAGGTGAATCATGCTCGTATTGCATCGATCGCCATCAATCCCAAACCATCCATTGATCACGGCGGGCTCCTTGTGTGTTGTTCTCAGTAGAGGACATAATTGCTGGAGCGACGTCAACCGTATCAAAACCATCGGTTGAGAACACGAGTCTTGATGAAGCCCCAATGTTTGGGATTGTTCATGGAACTTCCCAAGCGCTTGGCTGAGCAGTTGGAAGGAAAGGAAGGACCCACGCGTCAAAAGGCTGCGCGTCTTGTCGTTGACCTTGCTCGAGTCGCAAAGGCAGAGTCGTTTGTTGCAGTCGACCATGCCCATGTTTCCGGTGTTTCAGTTATCACCGGTGGACACGGGTTGCGTACTTTCCTCAATGACCTTAGTGGGGATGAAACTGGAACCGTTGTGATTCCAACGACCCTCAATTCGGCAGGATGTGATCGCCAGAAAATGGAAGAGATGGAGATTCTTTGGCCGGATTTTCTAGAGCAACAATTCGAAATTGTCCAAGCATATGACCGACTTGGGATTGAAGCAACTTTGTCATGCACGCCATACGATCGTGGAATTCAGATCGAGGGTGAGGTTGCTTCTTGGGCAGAATCCAATGCCGTTTGCTATTCGAACACCTGGACATCGCTGATTACGAACCGAGAATCGGGTCTGAGTGCTCTTGCAACTGCATTGACTGGATTTGCACCTGCATGGGGACTGCATCTTGAATCGAATCGAAAACCGAACATCCGAGTGGTTGTCGAGTGCGAACTTGAGACGCTCTCGGACTATTCCATACTTGGAGATTGGATTGGAAAGAATGCCAAACCGGAATGGGACCTTCCATTTGGCCCAATGCCGTTCATACAGGGCTTAGACGACTACGTTTCTTTTGCTCGCAAAAAGGCCTTGACCGCAGCAGCGGCGAATTATGGTACACCAATGATGTGGGTTGACGGGCATACAGAGCCCCCAGAAGATTCCATCGATTGGCAAGGTGTTCTTACCTTTACAAAAGAAGATCTCGATGAACGCTATCAAGAACTTCGCCCACGAGGACAGGTAGATTTGGTTGTAATTGGTTGCCCGCAAGCAAGTTTGGAAGAGATGCGTACAACCGCAGCAGCGTTACGAACGCACATGGAGTTTGGTGAATCCGTTCCAAATCAACGTCTCTGGGTTTTTACAAGCCAGGAAAATTATGCACTCGCAGAAGCCGATGGGACGATTTCAATATTGGAAGAAGCAGGTTCGCTCGTCCTTGTTGATACATGTCCTGAGGTGACTCCTTACAACCGAGAAAAGTACAATCACTTGCTCACCAACTCAATGAAAGCAGAGCATTATCTCACGAGCGGGCTGAATCGTATACCAACCAGTGTGGCTTCGATACAGGAATGCGTGAGGCATGCAATCGACCCCCACCTTGCCAAGGGCCCAACCCCTAGCCTCACCCAAGCTTCTCACGGAGGTCAGAAAAGCTCAAAGACGCATCAAACAGGTCTGAAGAGCATTGCTGGGTCTGGATTAAGTTCACAAGGGGATTTCTCGATTGAAGGAACAGCAATGGTCACGGATGTGCCGATCACCTATTTGGGCTATGTAAACAGGGACACGGGTGTCGTCGAAGAACCAGGTCATCCTTTGGATGGACGAGCGATTGAAAATACAATCTTGATCTATCCAAAAGGATCTGGATCGACGGTCGCACCGTACGTACTGATGGGTTTATTGTACGAGAACAAAGGACCCCTCGCTGTCATCAACCGTGATGTGTGTCCACTCACGCTCCCTGCTTGTTCTTTGTTGAACGTTCCATACGGCCACGGTTTTGATGAAGATCCGTGCATGATTATCAACGATGGTGACCGAATTCGCTTCAAGCGTGAACAAGAAAACGTCTCCATCGAAGTCATTGAACGGGCGTGAGTCAATGCGTTTCCTTGTAACAGGAGGAGCAGGATTTCTTGGCTCAAGTTTGGTTGAGTCTCTCGTGGACCTTGGACATGACGTCGTAGTCCTAGACAATCTTTGGAGAGGGGAAAAGGGGAATTTACATGCCGTTCTCGATCGGATTTCATTGATTGAGGCAGACGCCTGTTTACCTTCGTCCTATGCTAGCATTGCTGACCCGCATTCGATTGACGTTGTCTATCACTTGGCCGCAATAAATGGAACAAAGTGGTTTCATGAGAAATCTCGGCTTGTTATGGATGTTAACATAAATTCGACGCTTCGTTCACTGGAATTTGCTGAAGATCATGACTGCCGATATGTGTTCACCTCATCTCCAGAAGCGTATGGGGAATCCGAAAAAATGCCACTTGGTGGCGATGAACCTGCTGTGTTCTCAGCCTCGCATCACCATCAGAGACATGCCTATGGTGCGAGCAAATATCTAGGGGAACTTGCTGTTCATCATGCTGTTCGCAACGGCATAGATGCTCGAATTGTTCGTCCTTTCAATGGATACGGTCCTCGATTGTTAGGAAATGAATACGGCCAGGTTGTTGCAATGATGATCAATTCAGCGCTTCAGGACGGCGTCATTTCAGTACACGGGGATGGCTCTCAAACACGTTCACTGACCTACATCGATGATCTCGTCCAGGGTATGTTGGCTTCAGGCTTGAAGAACGATGCTGCAGGGATGTGTGTTAATCTGGGTTCTGAGGATGAAATTTCAATGTCTGAACTTGCAAAACGCATAGCCAGACTTATCGAACAAGAAACCGGCCAGATCGTCTCTGTCGACTTTAGCGAAGGATATCCAGGCGACTCAAAGCGACGTCTTCCGAATCTTTCGGAGGTCGAAAATGCGTTGCAATGGAAGGCTGAGACCTCGCTCGAAGACGGGCTTCTTCAAACACTTCGGTCAATGTTGTGATGCCATTCAGTTGGCGTTGCCATGAGTTTGTTTAAACCATGTTGGCAGAGAATATGCGCTGGTTGATCGGCTTCGAACTTTCCTGGAACAAGTACTTCTGAAAGTTTGAGGACAACCAGTTTTGCCTTTCCTTCAACCAAGTCAATCTCTTGAATCACTTGCCCAAGAATCGCAAACGCTGCCTCTTTCATGACCAAAGAGTTTGACGGCAGTCCTTCCACTGAGAATTCATCCCATTCACTTGTCCCATAATCGAGTGGTTGCGCAGTTTGCTCGACGACCTTAACCGCCTTTTCCGAAGCTGGGAGGAAATTGAGAACCGCCTGTTTTGTTTGCTTGAGATTGATGAGGGTGTCGCGCCACCGATCGTGACGGTTCGCAGAGAGGGATACGACTGCGAGCGGAGGTGAATTTGATACAACCGACATCGAGGTGTAAGGCGCAAGGTTGTGTTCTCCTTCTTCCGATGATGTACCAATGAGAGCGAGAGGCCGGGGACTTGCAAGATTTGTGAGCCAAGCGGAGCGCATTTCATGCGTGAGTGATGAAAGATCGACGGATGTAACGTCCTTTTCTCCGAGAAGGTCTGGTTGGGGAGGGAACCATCGATCGAGTTCTCCTGCCTCAACCTCCATCAAGGCGTGTTCAGTAAAATCGCGATACGCTTCCCATCTTGAGATGTCGTCGATTTCGCCCCGCTTTTGTTTCCGTTTGATGGATGCATTGGCATAATCGATGCATTTTTTGAGAAACGATACAACGTGGGCCTTCCCTTCCATAGCGATTACTCCTTGTTGTCGTAATCTTCCCTTTTCATAAGAAATTTTGCCGGGTTGCCGGCCCAAACCTCGCCGGGTGGTAATGGCTTGGTCAGAACAGAACCTCCTCCGAGTACAGCAGCTTCTCCTACGCTTGCCCCCGGCAATATGGTGCAGCCTCCGCCAACGATTGCATTATTGTGAATTGTAACGGGTGACCATCTTGCGGCATCGCCCGACGGGGGATACTTATCGTTCAGGATTGTAGAGTTTGGCCCGATAAACACAGAAACTCCGACGATGGTTTGGTCGGCGATGTAGTTCGAACCTTGGATATTGGAATTGTCTCCGATGGTCACGTTTCTTCCAATATGGCACATCGATCCGATGGATACGTTCTCGCCGATGTTGAGATTTTTTCCAATGTAGCAAGGTTTGTAGGCACATGATGTGGTTGACAACTGGATACGTTCGCCTCCAATGTCTATGTTCATCGAACCACCTCACGATACAATTTCGAGTTCTCTCATGAGCATATCGACGTGGCCTGTTGCACGTACGTTGTATCTGCACCAAGCAATGTCGCCGTTGCTGTCAATGACAAACGTTGAGCGAACGCATCCGAGGTATTCCTTGCCGTAGTTCTTCTTGATTCTCCATGTTCCAAAGGTTTCGTGGAGTTGTCCGTCCATGTCCATGAGCAATGGGAAATTGAGTTCCTCTTTTGCAATAAATTTCTCATGCGAGGATTCCGAGCCTTTTGAGACGCCCAAGACAACATAGCCTTCGGTTGCAAGTCGAGCCATATTGTCACGGAAATTGCATGCTTGGTTTGTGCAGCCTGGGGTTGAATCGCGTGGGTAAAAATACAGAATGACTTTTTTTCCTTGGTTCATGTATGCTTCAAGATCATGGGTGTTTCCAGCAGAGTCGAGGCATGAAAACAGTGGGCTTTTTGACCCAATTTCTAGATCAACAGGTTTGTTCATGACTTGTGGGTGGCATTGGACATCATCAATGCTTGGTTCAAACCACAAGAGCGTGATTCAACAGTGGATGTACTCTGCATATATTTTCATGCGTTATGAATAAACTCACGCTTTTCCTCCAATTGTTTGATAAACTGCCGGTTAGGCATGTCACTCATGGCGGCTCCAAGCATGACGCGACGAAGCCGCAAATACTTCAAAAAAATCCAGAGAGCGAAAACTCGCTATGATTTGCAGAGCATCGCTTCGACGATTCAAAGCAATCTTGACCGGCGCAACATCTCTTACGATGAAGCACTGAATCTTGGTAACTTCATCCAAAACCGTGCTGATCAACTGCCCGGCAACTCGATTGTTTACGCTGTATCCGACAGAGACGCTTACCGACGAACCCTCGAATTGTATCTTCGCGATGCGCTCTTGACCCGCACGGAACAACTCCTCCTTTGGGAAGAGCGGCGAAGATTGGGTATTTCGGATGACGAGCACGACCGACTTCTCGATCAACTTCTCGAAATTTGGAAGTCCCAAGGTCGCTCCATAACCATCCAACGATTTGAGCGGGCTGGAGGTGCAGCTGATGTTTAAGCAAAGAGGGTTGCCTCTTCTTCTTGTTGTTTTGCTACTTGGGCACTTGGCGCTTCCATTTGCAGACGCATCCTCAACGAGCGGTCGTGCAGGCCCTGACTTCCGCGTTGTCAACATGGAATTTGATGGGGCAGGGTCCGTCTCTACGAGCACCGGCTTGATTCTCGCTCCGAGCACACATACCGTACGAGTCGATGTCGACAACGCAGGGACCTCCACCGGTAGTGCCTTCCTGTCGCTTGTCCACAAGGGTTCTCCAAGCGCCGCTGAACAAATCGTTGATACCGTTGATCTCGGTCCTGTGGCTGCAAGTTCGGGGACGACCACCTATCTACTCAGTTGGACAGCTACAACCGGACCATCGCAAACGTTGTTTGCTCGAGTTTCCGGGGCCAACGATGGCAACACGGCCAACAACGAATATCGATGGGACTTCGACGTTGAAACCTATCGTAAATCGTTTATCGAATCCGATGATTTCCCCTCTCCAGCGCCAGGAAACACCAATGTTTTCCTCGACCGTCAATCGCACACATTCAATGCAACAATTCGTAACGATGGCGTCATGGAATTCTCTGCGGTTATGGGTTTGGTGTTGTTCAATGCATCAACCGGAGAGACAATAGAGCATTGGGCTGCATCTAACACCGAAACCATCGAACCTGGTTCTATTTTTTCAGAGGCACAAGGAGAAGTCCTTAGCGCAGGTTTTTCGGCATCCATATTGACAGGACTATGGAACGTTTCCGTGGTTGTATGGACCAACGGCTCAGCCGGACCTGAATCATTTACGCATGTTGAATTCGATGTGATTTTCAGCGACTACATTGCAGAGATGGTAGGTCCTGCAGATCGCACCACCATTCCCGGAGACTCAACCACGCTCTACTACATCATCAAAAACATAGGCGCAACAACAGACATATTCGACATTGGCGTTAGCAGTTCGTTGGGCTGGGCAGATACTACACTGGACGGCACCTCGACAACCCCCCTAACTGCCGGACAAACAACAACCATTTCTGTTGTTGTTGACGTACCACAAAGCGCACTTCAGTCGGCTGTGGACATCGTCACCCTCACGTTGACCTCGTCAGGTAGTGGATACCCTCTCTCAGACACAACCCGTGTCATGGCAGGAGAGTTCCTTCAAGCCACCGTAGACATCACGAACGATACAACGTACGTTCTACCCGGCAAGACCGACACCATAGGTTTCAATGTTACAAACACGGGCAATGCAGACGGTGACTTCAACCTCATAGCTGGGCTGTCCTTGAATGCACTAAATTGGAATTACAACCTCTCCATAGAGAGTACGGGCGAGTTGAAAGTAGGAGAATCAATTTCAGGCTTCATCCATGTTGAGGTCCCGCCAATTCAGTTGCCCTTGGTCGACGCTGAACACAATCGTGCCGGGGACAGTCTCAGTGCATACATCATCGCACAAGCAGATGTTGGCAGTATCCCTACCACGGACGCAGGCCAGATTGAAGTTCGCCCTGCGATTGTCGTTGACCCTGGGCTCCCTGTTGACACCATTGTTTTGACTCAAAACGATGTCATGAACGCAGGCGCCTCCACAGGTGTGAATGAAATTCTTGCCTTGGAGGTTCAAGTCCGTCACAATCTTGTTTCCGACCTTTCCGAAACAATCGACGCCAACATCACTGTAGGGGACATCACCTTCGAAGCGCTTACATCGGGTGGATTTAACGAGGCAGACCGATGGAATGCGACCATTACTCCTGGAGAAGCGACAGGACTAACCCTAGGGGAATCCTTCCCCGCTTCGCTTGGTATCCAAAGTCGAACAGGCCAACTTCCTTTGGCAGGAACTGTGAAAATACCAATCACAACCACGCCCACCCTTGGAGGTGTCCATACCTCATCTGCGGTATACTCGCCTGTTATCGAGCAAAATCTCTCCATCGTTGTACCAAAGGTGGTCAATGGCGAGATCACGGAGACCGGTCCTCTTGATGCAGATGTTGGCGTGGACACAGACTTCATGTTCACGTTTGGAAACACAGGAAACGACCGTTCATCGTATCGCCTCGAAATCGTCGAAAACCTTCCGAGTGGGTGGTATGCTAACCTGACCACAACAGGTCCTAATAACACCATTCTGGAACTTGCAAGTGATTTCGAAGATTATCCTGCAACAAGTGGAGGTCATTTGTCCCTGGTCACACTTACGGTTAAGACGAACCCACTTGCTCCGTCTGGACTCCTCCAGCCTTTGACCGTTCGATACTACGATCTTGACTCTGGTAGTTACATCGGCCAACAAACAATGGATATACGCGTCGGCGAAACAATCAATGCTTCGCTGACTCCCACAAACCAGTCAATCGACATCACACCGTTTGAGCAGCTCTCAGCGTTTGTCAACATCGAAAACACTGGAAACGCTCCTACGACCTACTCTATCGAACTTGATAACGGCGGATACGAGGATGTGTTGTTTGAACTCGATTCCTCCTCAAGCATTATCATCGCTGCGGGGTATGAATCCTCCGTTCGAGTCAACATTGTTCCTTCACCAGATGCTAGCGCAGACGACTTCTACATGGCGATTCTCACCGTCTCGATGGCCGATGAAAACGGAGATCTTGTCGAGCTCAAAGCCAACATCGTTGCAAACGTCTCTGAGGTACATGATGTCCAACTTATCGCAGACGACTCACTCTCTGCTACTCCAGGTACGACCCTGACGCTGCCATTCAGTCTTTTCAACACAGGGAACCTTGTTGAGACCGTCAACATCAATATTACAGTCGACGGTGGTTGGAGCACGACACCTACTGTTCAGTCGTTCACAGTTCCGATTGATGGAGACTCCAGCGGCTCTTTCGATATCGATATTCCCGCACTCGATGGAACAGATAATCTTCTCGACGGAGCCATCCACTATGCAAATCTGACCGTCTACAATTCAGTAACGGATGAAGTGTACGCCCTCAAGAAAGTGGAATTGGTAGTTGCACCAATCTTCACTTATACTATCGAGGGTTGGGAAAATGAGTACTTTTTCCATGAGGGAGATAACAGGAACTGGAAAGCAATCATCACGAATACAGGAAACGTGGATGTAACCGTGGATTTAGGCTACGAAGTTCGAGCACCCGGTTTAACCACATTGAGCGACGATTGGGTTGTTAATGCAGATTCATCGAGCCAACTCTTCCTTCCAATCCAAGTCCCTGTCGAGTTAACTGTGAGCGTCGACAAGAACTCAGCAGGCAGCAGTAGCACCACCTTAACAACCGCTGCAGATCTCCGGGTCACAATCGTTCCAACGGCTGTCGATATTGACGAAAGCGGAGAACTGATGACATCCCTTCGGATGAAGCGTCTGTTTGATATTGGATTCGCAGCGAGTCTTGAAGCACCGGCAAGCGACAGCCCTGTCTATGTGCCCATCACATATTCACACATACCATACCTCAACAATGATCCGGTTGCCTATTCAATCGAGTTTTGTGGCATCGAGCGAATTCTCGATTTCGACGATATCGAGAATGCTGAGGAAGAAGATTATGTCTGGAACATATCCCTTACGAATCTCCCTGGAGAAGATCATTACATCAATCTCACTGCTCCATGCGTCCCTGGTAGTGAATTGATTGAACTCCCTGAACTGTCTGCGAACACCCCAACCAACATGCTGTTCAACATCAAACTTCCATATCCAAACGTGATGGCCGGCGATGGATACGACATCAAGATGCTCCTTCACCATCCTGACCCGGCCGAACCAGTGACTGAAGAAACATTCCGCTTTGCCCTCAATGCCTATGCCGATCCGATGATTGATCCTGAATCGCAACGAATCGTCGATGCGACTGGGAAGGAAATCGACTTCATCATGGAAGGGCAGACAGCTTTCCTTGAATTCGACTTGAAAAACAAGGGGACTGCTCCTGCATTTGGAATAAATTCCGAACTTCTTTGTGAAGGCATGGTTATCGAAAATGTACCAAGTTATGTACCGGTGCTTGACGTGAGAACAAGCAAGGCTCTTCGCTGGGAGGTTACCGGCGAAACACTCGATTGGTGGGAACAAAGCAGGGATGCTGAATGCTCGGTTCGGATTGTTTCAGACTATGCTTTCAACAACCTCGTTGAAAACGATGAATTGAATTTCAGTCAGGAAGTTGATTCAAGTGCACCTTCGACACTAACCTCTTTTGCAGGATTTGGTATCGCTCTGATCATCACGATTGGTTTGCTTGGATTGACCAACCAGAACGAAAAATACCGTTTGGGCGCTGTCTATTCTGGTACAATCATGCTCGGTTTCCTTTTCCATCTCTATGACGCAACGTGGTGGGGTCCGGTCACAATCGTTTTGGCATCGCTGTGGGTTTGGCGAATGGCATGGCGGAGCAGTGAAGAATTCCGCTACATCCACGAAGACTACCAACGCGCACGAAAGGGCATTTCCACCATCTACGCTGACCACTTCCAAGCCTTAACCGATTCACGCCGACAACTCACCATCATCTTGAGTCTGCCTCTGCTCGGGTTCATTGGTGTTGTTTTGGGGCTACCTCCACAAATGACGCCCGATGAAATCAACCTGATATCACTCGTGTCTTACATCCTCGTTTCAACCATCGTTGTATGGTTCGTCTTACGTCGTTCGAACAGGCTCTACGGTTCGCTCTACGGAAAACTCACCGATATCGAAGTGAAAGCAACGCGAATTGAGCGAGACTTGGGCGACCCTGCTCGTCTCCTGAATGACCTTGCAATGGATGGTTTGGACTTATCCGCAATCCTCGACACACCGCAATCGACTGCGACTTCTGATAACCAAAACGGTGCGGATACCAATGAGGAGGTGATTCCAAATGGCGAAGAGCAAGTCTGAGCAAGATGACTTCATCATGGATTCTGAATTAGGCGAGGGAGATCTCACCGATGCACAAGCTGCGATTGCTGCATCCAATGAAAGCGCTCAAAGACTGATGCAAGCGAGTCGAGAACTTGAGTCCCTCGTACAAAACGTTGTGAGTGATGAAGTCAACTCCCTTGCTACCACAGAACTCGATCTCCTTCAGGCAAAGACGTTCTTGGAAACACATCGCTTGCGCCGTGCTCGAAAGAGTGTGCGTCGGGCTGAAAAAGCCCTCAACGTCCTCGAAGAGGATGTCCTTTACTTGCGAAGAAGCATTGCAATGCTGCATCGATTGTTGCGAGAGAAGGCCCTCGCAGAAGAAGAAGTTGAGAACGTACTCCGTCGACTTCGCAATGCCACAGGAGCTGCAGAAATCGGAGATGTTGGATACGCTGCAACCGAAGTCGAGTACCTCGTAGACGACCTCATTGGAGGCAACTCTTCGACGCTCAACCCGTTCCTTTTCCGTCACTTCTGGCTCTCTGTTGATACACGATGGCCTGCTGGTGGAGAAATCGGCATCCTTCTTGTCCGCATCATCAACGACGGTGATATTCCTCTTCCAATGATGCGTCTTGCGCCCCCTGTTCCAGAGGGATGGGAAGCAAAACCATCCTTTATCGATGTTCCAGTGATTGGCCCAGGAGGAAATCTTCCGGTCAGATTTGAGATACAAGCACACCGGAGACAGGGTGCCGATGAAATCCCACTTTCACGAAAACTTTCAATCGCGACCGGGTACGAAATGAGGAATGGTAACGTGACAGTAACCGTTCGTGCACAAAACAGGTCGATGGAACCACTCGTCGATGTTCTCATTCAACCATGGATGCCACCCGGCTTTACTGCCGACAAGGTGCCGTTCATTAGCAGGCTATCGCCAGACGAAGTGGCTGTTCTTCGAGTACCACTTCGAATTGACTTGGGTCATGGAGGTGCTCCGTGACCCACATCCCATTCCACCCTCACTTGAGGGAGGACGAGTAAAAAAAGGTGAAAAAAATGAAAACCGAAAAAGAAACGAAGCAAGACGAACTTGCTGCGATCGGTATTGGTGCGATGATTGTCTTCATTGCGCTGATTCTGGTTGCGGCAGTAGCGGCTGCGGTCATTATACAGACCGCTGAAAAGCTGCAACAGAACGCACAAGCCAGTGGTGACGACACCCAAGAGCAAATGTCCACAAAGGTCATTCTGCTCTCGACCGTCATTGACGACATGACCGGAGGTGCAGAAGAACTCTTCTCCACCTTTGAGTTGGCACCCGGTTCAGAACCCATTCTAGGTACGGACCTCGCTTTCACTGTCATTTGTGATGATGGTGCAGGCAGTGCTGCATTCGATGATGGTGACTTCAGCGGAGCAACTGCTCACGATGGAAACGGCGAAACTGTCGCTGGAATCACATTGAATCCAGGAACAACCTATGTTGTTGTCATTGACGTACCAACCTGTGGCCCAACTGCAAACACAGACCACATTCTTGTGATCTCTGTTATCGGTGGCGGATCCACATACGAAGAACTCCAATATGGTAGCGCTCCGGCGGTAGGAGACGTTGTAGTCTGAGGTGATGAAAGATGAAGAATACACAAGATAAGAACATGAAAAACGATAACCTAGCCGCAATCGGTATTGGTGCAATGATTGTATTCATTGCATTGATTCTTGTTGCTGCTGTCGCTGCTGCGGTCATTATCCAGACTGCAGAGAAGCTTCAACAGAACGCACAATCCACTGGTGACGATACCACTGACGAAATGTCTGGTAAAGTCCAAGTCCTCAACGTCTTTGTTGCTGACGATTCCAGTTTCGAGGTCTACTTCAGACTCGCTGCTGGTTCCGATGACACGGCAGACGCTGACATCCTCTTCCAGATTTTCTGTGATGATGGTGCAGCAGGAATGGATCGAATCGCCGGCGATTTCGGCGATTCAGCAATTGACCCACTATCTGGCGCTGCTGCGGTTAATACTGCTGCTGCTGGTACGGGATACAGAACCACCGTTTCCGCAGATGACGGAGTCGGTGACTGCGGTCCTAACGCATTGTTCACGAACAACGTCAAGGCAACGCTCTACCTCCACGTCGTTGGCGGTGGAACAACCTACGACGTTCTCAAGGTCAACGACGACTCTGCTGGAGCAGTGGTGGTCTGAGTCTCCCTGTGCAATGACTTGCTTCTAGCAGGTCGAGCACAGGAGGTTATTCCATGGCATGGCCATTTGGCAATGCAGGGAACGACCGGGACGCAGACGCTGAACTCGCAGAAGAGCGCTTGAAGATTATGGCCAATGTGGCCATTGAACAAGTGCCACTCCCTGAACAAGGGGAGTTGAGTGAAGAGGATGCATGGACCATATCCCCCGGTCCGACTCGAGCACGATTGAACAGTATAGGATCTGTACCATCTGTAGCAGCGACGCTAGCGCCTCAACCGGCAGCACCCGTCAACGCTCAGGTGGATACATCTGGACTGGAACGTATGATCAGTAGCCGTCTCGACATGGTCGAAGATGTGCTTGGACTGATTTCAAACAAGATGGAGCAAGCAAACGTTGCACCTGCTGTTGAAGGCGAGGAAGATTTCGCTGAAGGCACCGGTGATGATGTTGTTTCCGTTGATGGAGCAGAAGGCGATACCATCGTAACTGCAGATGGAGAAGTTCTTCCTGTAGGCGACGGCGTCGATCGATTGCGACAATCCGATGAAGCACGCCTTGTTGAATTGTATGAGGCGCAGGCTCTTGCAGCGAATCCCTTCCTAGCGAAGGGTTCCTACGAGCAAGCTGCGAACGATGGCGTAGGTGCGGCAATGGTTGCCGCACTGTTGCTGGATAATCTCTCTGGGATGGCAGCCGTGAGTTTTGCTCAGAAGGCTGTTCAGAGCGGGATGCTGAGCGAAGACGAAGGGCGAGCAGTCCTCGCAATCGTTCAGTTGGCCGCACCTGGTGAGGCAGAATCGGCATTAAACGACCATCTTTCGCATCGCAAACTGCTTACCTTTTCAGCGATTGTTGAATCTTGGCGTTCACAATCAATGAAATCGGAGGAATGATCAATGGGTGCTTCGGTAGGTGTTGGTGCTCTCGTTGTTGGTACCTCGTTGTTGTTGGTTTTTGCACTTGCAGTGCAGACGCTCGACAACCGCTTGGATGCTAGCCTCGAGGCCATCGATGATGCTGGAGACCCTTTACCGTCATTCCGTATCGATGATACTACCCTCTGGGAAGGTGCTGTACTCACCATCAACATCAACAACAACGGAAGTGGATACGTGGATGGAACGTTGGTTGCAACAGGAACAGGAAGCGGATTCTCTGGAACGTTTACTGTCGATTCAGCAGGAGGAATAGAAACCGTGACAATCACCAGTCGCGGCAATTACTCGTCCCCTCCTACAATCACAGTCGATCCGTCTGGACAATCCGGTGTGAGTGTTACGGCCTCGCTCAGCTCCGACATTGGAAATCACATCTACGGCAATCTTACCAACACTGGAACTGTAACGCTACCCCTACGAGAGGTCTGGCTCTTCCTCGATGGAGGCACCTCCCAGACACCGACAAACTTGGGTTCGGCTTACACACCATCGATTAGCAGCACGAACTGGTACCCCGGAGAAACAATCTTCCTCGATTGGTCCGAAGACGGACCGACGACGTACGAACGGATCTCCCTTACCGCAGGCGGCATGACGGCGGCCCATACACTAGCATGAGGAGATACTATGGCTGACGGCGGAGCATCATCGTTTATTTTCCTGACAACAGCATTGCTCGTTTCAGGTTTGGTGAGCGTTGTCCTCATCAATCAATGGGGTGACATCGCTCAGATTACTGCACAGGAAACTGCAGCAATTGAGGTGCAAGAAGCCACAAGCGTTGATTTCGCAGGTGATCCAATGATGGTTGATTTGGACACGACTGCATCACCAAACGAGATTACCTTCTACTTACAAAATACTGGAACCACATTGTTGGATTCATCGACGTTGGTTGTGATTGTTGATGGTCAAACCGTGACCTCATCGATCGTATCCTCGCTTGTACCTGCTACAGGTGAATGGGATGAAGATCATCTCTTGCAAGTGACCGTGAGTGATAATGGATGGTCCTATCAATCAGGCGATGATGTCTCGATTACAGCTGTCGTATCCTCTGAGGTAACCAACGGTTATCGCGGCTCAGACTCAATGTCAGTGGAGGTGCGATTGCATGGTTGAGCGACTCTCAGAGAAACCAAAACCCATCGAAGATGGTTTTCCATACGATGTTGAGACGGACAGTCTGGCTGATTCACTTGGTCTGCGCTTGCCAAATCGTAGTCTCATCTTGCTTCAAGGAGAGGTTGGGGCCGGAAAATCGCTTGTCAGTCAACGATTCGTTCATGGTTTGCTCCACAATGATGTGAAGGTTCTTGTTATTACAACTGAACTTACAACACGAGGATACATCGAACAAATGGAATCAATCGGTTACGGTGTTACGGATGCCTTGACCAAAGGAAATCTGATGATCTTTTCTCGTTTTGGTACCGTCGCAGATCCAATTCCCAATGTTGGTCTGGATGAGGTTCTTGCAAGCGAAGCGCTTGAAGAGGCCGACATTGTTGTTATTGATTCAGCGAGTTCACTGATGCCAGGCGGTATGGATGACCAAGCACGCTTTGACATGATTCAGCGCCTGCGCAGGATTGCGTCAACAGGACGAAGCCTTATGCTGATGCTCGATCGAGATGAAATGGATGCAAAACTCTTGCATTCGCTTCGAGCGAGTGCTGAAGTTGTTCTTGACCTATCGACCAATTTGATTGGTGGTGACTTGAAGCGCACACTCCTCGTCACACGCTACTTGCGTGCTGCAGGGCCGGTTCAATCGTCCATAGGTTGGCGTGTTGAACCAGGAATGGGCTTCATTGTCGACATTACGGCGGTAAGCTGAGGTGAAATTATGGCTGATGAAGAACTCAAATTTCAACGAGGCGACCTTGCAGGCGTCATGGCTGCGCACAGTCACGTTGGAGACTGGGTTCGTGACTTTGAGAAGCGATACGGCTCACGTCCAATCTACTATGGTCCGCTCGATCGTGGAGCTCGGAAACAACGCCCACTCAATTTGATTTACATTACCAAAGAACCGGTCTTCGTACACATCTATGAACCTCCAAGTGACGAGGATGGTGGGGGACAAATTCTCTGGTTTGGATTGGAACCTCAATTGAACGAAGAGGAGGAAAACCTCCGCCGTGACTTGGTTGAGACACTTCTTCAAGAAGCACCCTCAGCCCCTTCATTTACCACAGATTCTGAATTTGAGACCATCCTTGGCCAAATGATTGACAGGTTTACGATTTCCCAATCTGAAGCAAGCATCGTCTCAAGGCGTCGTGGACGTATTTGGGAACTGGTCGGATTGGACGACAAGCGAATT
Source organism: Euryarchaeota archaeon UBA124 (assembly GCA_002502215.1). Taxonomy (GTDB): domain Archaea; phylum Thermoplasmatota; class Poseidoniia; order Poseidoniales; family Poseidoniaceae; genus MGIIa-L2. Next base: position 11,229 of record DAPT01000102.1, on the reverse strand, counting down.
GTTGTCTCGGATGCACAACGTGATAGACTGCGGTACATCGTTATCCGTGATTTGATCCGAAATGGCCCACTTGAAACTCTGCTGTCCGATGAGATGCTGGAAGATATCCACTCGGTGGGATTGAAGCACATTCACATGGATCACAAGGTCTTCGGGATGGTTACATCCAACATCCGATTCAGAGAGCGCGAAATTCTTACCCGATATCTTCGAGCCATGTCTGAGCGTATCGGTCGACCTGTTTCGGACAACAAGCCAATCATCGATGGTGCACTCCTCGATGGATCCCGTATCAACATCATTTTCTCAGACGACGTCTCGATGTTGGGACCGTCTTTCACGATACGTAAATTCGCTGAAGAAACAATATCCGTTATTCAACTCATAAAATGGGGTACAATGAGTGCCCAACAAGCAGCATACATTTGGATTTGTTTGGAGTACGGTATGTCCGTTCTGGTATCTGGTGAGACAGCATCGGGTAAGACAACAACGCTAAATGCAATCCTTCCCTTTATTGACCATAACGTCAAGATTTATTCCGCAGAGGATACACCTGAAGTGAAGGTACGTCACAAGATTTGGCAGCGCCTCGTTACACGTGATTCGAAAAATGAGGATTCACGTGTTGAGATGTTCGATCTTCTCAAAGCCGCTTTGCGTTCTCGTCCACGTTACATCATCATTGGTGAGATACGTGGTGTAGAGGGTGCAACAGCCTTCCAAGCGATGCAGACAGGCCACCCAGTTATCGCTACATTCCACGCATCTTCCATCGTCAAAATGATTCAACGTTTCACAGGGGATCCGATCAACGTGCCAATCCGTTTCTTCGACAACCTTAATTTTGCAATTTTCCAAGAAGTTGTCGAAGCACCTGGTGGAGGAATTGCCCGACGAATTACAGGTATTGACGAGGTCATCGGATACAACAAACACAGCGATGGTGTATTGACCAGAGGAATGTTTGAATGGGACCCGGTCAAAGACAAACATTACTTCCGAGGTATGTTCCAATCACACTTGCTTGAAAACAAAATTGCTGCAATGGCAGGGTTTGCGAACAAGCGTGACATCTACGATGAAATGTTGCGACGTGCTGCTGCGATTGAGCGAATGGCAGATCGCGATTTGACCCATTACGATGATGTCTTCGATCTACTGAATATTTACTACAACAGTGGTTGGGAATATTTTGACAGCGCCGTTGATTCATGGGTCGGCGTCAACCACAAGTGAGGAGGGAATGAACGTTGGAACGAATGCCGATGTGGCAGATTGCCATCCGTCGGCTTGAGATGCCGGTGGCTCGTTTCGTTACACTGTACGTAGGAGGCGCTTTTGTTGGTGGCCTACTCGCATCACTGCTGCTGATTTTCATTACCGGTGGATTCGCCGATGGCGCTCTTTTTGCTGGTTTATCAGGCGTGCTTCTTCTGTTTCTTCTCCCAATTCTTGCTGCATTTGGAGCATTTGCCTTTCCTCTGCTTGAGGTGAGTCGGTCTGCGAACCTCATTGAGCGAGAAATGCACATGTTCATCACGCGAATGGGTATCCTTTCCCTTGGAGAGGTGGGTGCGCAATCCATTTTCGATATCCTCAAACAAATGCGTGATTATGGCGAACTTGCTTCCGAGGTTCAGCGCATCGAAACGCTTGTTGACAAGTGGCATACATCCCTTCCGGAAGCTGCACGCATCGTCGCACAACAAAGTCCGAGTCCGCTATGGACTGATTTCCTCGATCGAATGGCGTTTTCAATTGAAGCAGGTCAACCAATTGACGAATTCATGAGATCCGAACAGGAAACGGTTGCTGAACAGTACAATACGCTCTATGATACGCGACTGGAGAGTGTTGATACGATGCAAGAAATCTATGTCTCACTGGTTACTGCAGGACTCTTTGGACTGGTCATTGCAGGGATACATCTTGTTCTCTTCGAGGTTGGCGGGGCCAACGATACTCCAATTGAAGTTGCATCTCGTCTACGTTTCCTCCTGCTCGCTTCTCTGATGTTTATCATTATACAAGTGGGGGCCATGCTGGCGTTTCGGGCCACAATTCCACGTGACCTCATCTTTGCCCGTGACGAATTGGATACTCCTTTCCGAGTCAATTTCACGCGTTCGATTTTGTCAGCAGGAGCTGTATCATTGGTACTCCTTCTCGTCACGATTTTTGTTGTTATCTCAACGTGGCAGGAAATCAGCTCTCAATGGGATCGATATGGACTCATTCTTCTTGCAGCACCTCTTTCACCGATGCTGATTCCTGCATGGCTGATCGGTCGAGAAGAAGCATACGTACAACGACGTGACGGAGCATATCCCGACTTTATACGCGCACTGGGAGGTACAGCCCAAGCCCGAAGCGCAGAGCCTTCAGCGACCATCAAAGCATTACGTGGTGTTGATTTTGGTATGCTCGACGCATCGATTGACCGGCTCGAACGCCGCCTTGCAACTCGAATTGACTCAGACCGAGCATGGGATTACTTCAACGCAGACACCAATTCAGCGGTCATTTCTCGATACACCCGAATTTACATTGAAGGGTCTCAATCCTCAGGTAAACCAGCTCAGACTGCAGAAATGGTATCACGTTCTGTCGGTAACCTCCTCTCACTAAGGCGACGTAGATCCCTCTCTGCAAACACAATGTGGGGTGTAGCATTGGGATTGCTTATTGCTAGCGTAACATCCCTTAACGTCACCATCTCGATTGTTTTGCAACTTGGTGAAGCGATTGCCGGTGTAGCAACGGGTCTTGCGTCAACCGATGTCGGTGCTTTGCAGGACTTCGGAGGCGGTATTGCTTTACCCGTTATGGAAGATGCATCCTCTGTTGATGATAACATCCGCATGTTCAAGGTCATTGTATCGATTCTAATCATAGGCCAAATTGTTGCGGTTTCTGCAATTGCTACACGCTTGCGTGGTGGTGGGAAAACAAGCGCTGCTGGCCAAGCCATTCAATTGCTTTGGATAGCTGGCATCACATCGTGGATTACAGCTGTCTTGCTTGAGGGTGCCTCCTCAATCTTTGGTCTCTAGAAAAAGAGTATATGCCTCGTTGTCGATTGTGGTAACATGCAACCACCCGCACAACAAGCTAGCCCACCTGCGACGAACATGTATCATCCACCGCAACAAGCGATGTTGAGTGGCGGATTGTTTTCCTTACACAAATTTCTCATGATTGGAGTTATCCTCATACTCATTGCAGGATTGATCAGCGTCCTACCTGATTTTACAGGACCACCGGCAGCAATTGATTACGATTCAAGCGATGAGAATTATCCCAGGAACTTTAACCAAGATACTGAATCTTACAACGACTTTGAACGAGTTATGGACACCCTTGCTACGATGATTGCGATGACTGGTGTTGGACTTATTGGTTACGCATTTGTTCGTGAAGCATACGATGAGGATACAACAACGCCTGCGCTGCGAATTACCTTACTTATTTTAGGAACAGTCATGTTGTTGCAAATGCTTGGTTCTGGATTTAACCTGAGCATTTCACTTTGATTTCTTTGGTTTGTTCATTCTCGCCTCATTTTTGATTCGTTTTTTTGTTGCAGCCCAAGAGCAAATTGGACATTGTGACAAATCGTGATATCGGGCAGGACAATATTCACGTCCAAAAAAGATGATTTGCAAGTGAAGGGCATTCCAAGCATTCTTTGGAAACACTGCCTTGAGATCTTTTTCAGTCTGGTCAACGTTCTTGCCGTTGGATAATCCCCAACGTGCAGCGAGTCTGTGAATGTGTGTATCAACAGGAAATGCAGGTATCCCAAAAGCCTGAGCGAGAACGACACCAGCAGTCTTGTGACCAACGCCAGGAAGTGCTTCAAGTTCTTCAAACGTGTTTGGTATTTCTCCTTGATGTCGCTCGAGAAGGAGCTCAGATAAACGTCGAATGTTCTTGGCCTTGGTAGGTGCAAGACCAACCTCTCGAATCATCGATTGAATCTGAGAGACCTCCAAACGGGCCATTTTTTTTGGAGTTGGGCCGTGTTTGAACAATTCGGGTGTGACCTGATTTACTTTCAAATCGGTTGTTTGCGCACTCATGAGTACAGCAATGAGGAGTTGAAACGGCGTCTCATGGTCAAGTGGTACAGGGGTTTCTGGATACAGTTCTTCAAGCATACCTTGGATGCGCTCGGCTTTTTCCTTGCGCTTCATCCAACCACCTATTCAGCGTACTCTGAGCCGGTCACCCAACCAAAGAACAAACCAGAGGTGATGCTCGCGAGAGGGATTGCATTGCAAACAAGTGCTTCGATGATTGGGGATTCACCGTCTTGTGGTTGACCGATCAGTATCCACAACAGCAAGCCTAGAAACAATCCTGGGATTACCATCAGCGTCCCCATAATGAGTGTTCTTGTTAGTCGCATGGATAAACGACCCTGCTCTCATTGAAGAACTGTTGCTTCAATGAAGCGACAATTGCTGTGCTAAAGCATCAGAACTCATGGAATTGATGATGTCGTTTGGTTCCAGCCATCCTTTCCGTGCAGTCATGACGCCATACTGGATGTCAGCTAATCCTCGTGTTGAATGTGCATCCGGGCTAATCGCTACCGGAACACCCATCAGTTTTGCATATTTGCAGAGACGATAATCAATGTCCAAACGGTATGGGCTTGCATTCAATTCGATCGATTTGAACCGGCCATCTTGAATGTGTTCCGCCATAGCATCGACCAGTCGATGCACATCGACTTCATAGCCTTCTCGTCCTTGAAGAATACGACCCGTTGGGTGTCCGAGAACCTTGGTCGCTGGATGATCCAGTACTTTCAACAATTCTTCCGTATTTTCGCTTTCGTCTCGACCGCGCCATTTCGTCATAGCATGAACCGAAGCGACAACGTAATCCAGTTGGTTGAGGACTTCATCAGGATGGTCCAATTTTCCTCCTGCAAGAATATCAGACTCGACACCGTGAAACAATCTGAAATTTACCCCTTCATCCTGCCAGTTTTGGTTGTAATCTCGGATTTTCTGACCTTGCTCAAGCAAACGTTCAGCTGGTGCTCCGTTTGCAATCTTCAACGTAGGAGAATGGTCCGCAATACCGAGCCAAGACCAACCCATTGCTTGTGCAGCATCAGCCATTTGTTCCAGAGTTGCTTCACCATCCGATACAACTGTGTGGTTGTGGAGTGCACCTTGAATTGCATCGAGTTCCAAGAGTTGTGGAAGATTGTGTTCGCTCCCAGACTGAATTTCACCTGTATCCTCTCGCAATTCAGGGGGAACCCACTGTAGGTCGAGGTGAGAATAGATTTCCTGCTCTGTCATTGCCGACAACGAGTATTGTGCTGCTTCAATTCCTTTCAATGCTCCTGCTTTTTCTTCGGGAATTAATCCGAATTCATTCAATCGAAGTCCTCGATCAATCGCACGCTGTCGCATCGCTATGTTGTGTTCTTTGCTTCCAGTGAAGTAAGCCAAAGTAAAGGCAAACATCTCCGGAGGAACCAAACGAACCTGTGCATCAATCGTGCCGGCGCTCTCCAATTGTTCGTAATCGTCTCCACCAATTGCATCAAGCACATTCGCATCAATATGTCCGACCGAAAAACCATCTTCGAAAATACTCGCTTCGAGAATGAGACTGATTTTTGAATCTCCGGCCCCTTTTACATCAGCGATTCCTTGCAAAGCGAGAATGGCGGATGCAACATCATCGTGATGCTCTGAGTCGACACCAACAACGATATCCAAGTCACCAATTGTTTCCTTGCGACGGCGAGCGCTTCCTGCGAGTTGAACTCGTTGAACACCTTGAATCGACTTAATGCGTTGCTCAAAAGCAGTTCCGTATTTCAGTCCAATGTCCAAACGGCGCCGTGCGCGAAACCGCGACAGCAGTTCAATTCCATCGAGCATGCGTTGCTCAGACTTTTTTCCAAAACCTTTCATTGGAGCAATTCGGCCTTGCTGAGCAGCTTCTTTGAGGCTTGCAACGGAATCCACACCAAGTTCCTCGTGCATCAATTTGATACGTTTTGGTCCAAGGCCTGGTATACCAAGCATCTCGATCATTCCTTGAGGTGTTTCCTCATGCAATCGTACCCAATCCTCTGGCCACTTTCCCTCAAGAACCGCTTGCGAGAGTGCTGAACCGAGGCCTTTTCCGATTCCTTTCATCTCAAACAATCGACCTGTGACGACTAGTTCGTGCAAGTCCTCGGTCAAGGTACCGATTAAGCGACTTCCGTTTTGGTACGAGCGAACACGAAAGACGTTGGCTCCCTGTAGTTCGAGCAAGACAGCAACCTGGTGCAAAACTGCTGCGACTTGATTGCGAGAAAAATAAGGTGCTCCGCTTGGACGTGCCCTTGGGAGTGTGAATGCACTGCCTGCCATGACATATTCTAGTGTCCACGACTCAAAAAGGATGGCAAGTGGTTGTTTCAAAAACCCCCTGCGTTTGGTCAAATCATGGTCGAGGTTGAATTCATATCCATCCTCGTCCAATCGTTCTGCGGTATTTCTGCTGTTTTGTTCATGTTTGTTGCAACCTTCTCACGCTCTGAAAGGGCAGAATTATTGGTACAGAACATCATCTTCACGACACTTCTCCTTGCCGCAGCGTCGTTGTGGTGGCTTTCACTAGCAGGAGGCTCGTTGTGGGGATCGAACTATCTTCCACGTCCGCTTTCAATCGTATGCATTGTCTTGGCGATAGCAGCTCGAATGAACATAAAGGGTCAAAATGTTTCATTTGGAGCCAACCCACACAGCATTGGCCGAAACGTTGAGGAAGAGTAATCAGAGAATCTCACCGGGTTCTTCTTCGGTCGACTCAGCGGCTTCTTTTTCCATTTTTTGATTGATGAAGGTACGCATGTACTCCGGTAATTCACCGTTCACGAAGATCACATCGTTGACGGCGTCCAGTTTCTTGAGTGAGTAGTAAATTTGCATAGCCGTCATCGGTGTTGAGGAGCAGCCAGTGCAACCTCCATCCAAGGAGAGCATGATGTTGCCTTCGCTTGTGTCAAGCACGGTCACCACGCCATCATGCTCATCAAGTATCTCTTGAACAGGGCCAATCTCGGCGAGGATCTCTTCCGCACTGATGCCCATGATGCACCCAAAGCGTCCACCTCTTTCAACGATTGGTTGTGGAGGGCCTCGGCGTAAGGAATAGAGGGCAAAAACTAGCGGTTCAAGCCTGTCGTCGCAGGGAATCTCTTATGAGGGGTTCTCAGGTCGGGCGAAGCACAGGTGTACATAATGATGGAAAATATACCGTTGATTGCAGCAAGTGCAGGAGCCGTTGGGCTTTTGATTGCCTTTTACCTATACGGCCAAGTTAAGAAAGTAAATATCGACAACGAAGTTGTTGCAGATATCACAGACGAAATTCAAAAGGGAGCAATGGCGTTCCTCTTTGCAGAATACCGTATATTGACGATCTTTGTCGTTGTCGTAGGTGCTGTATTGGCATGGCTCAACGACATTGAAACAGCAATTGCATTCTTCGCTGGTGCAATCGCATCCGTTCTCGCTGGATTCTCTGGTATGCGTGCTGCAACTTCGGCAAACGGTCGAACTGCAATGGCTGCGAAGAATGACGGTCAAGCAGGAGCACTCGCAGTTTCATACAACGGTGGAGCAGTAATGGGATTGTCCGTAGGTGGACTCGGTCTACTAGGTATTTCTCTGATCGCCTTCTGGCTAAATGCAGGAGAAACTGCAACTGATGGTACCATGAACCCTGTTAGTGCAGCTGCAGGGTTTGGAATGGGTGCCTCATCCATCGCTCTCTTTGCTCGTGTTGGTGGCGGAATTTACACCAAGGCAGCAGACGTCGGGGCAGATCTCGTCGGTAAGGTCGAAGCAGGTATACCAGAAGACGACCCACGCAACCCAGGTGTTATTGCTGACAACGTCGGTGATAACGTTGGTGACGTTGCTGGAATGGGTGCAGACATCTTCGAATCCTTTGTTGGTTCAATTATTGCGGCTATGATCATTGCAAACGATTTCACTGGTACGAACACCAGCGACTACGTTCTTCTCCCAATCCTACTCGGATTCATCGGATACACAGCATCAATCATTGGTGTATTCTCCATGACCTTCCTCAAGAATGGGAATGACCCAGCAGCGGCTCTGCGAAATACCACATTTATTGCAGCTGCTTTGTTCTGGGCAGGTGGTTATCTCGCAATCCAGCAAGGTCTCATCGAAGTAGAATACGGCATCATGCACTCCGTTGTTCTTGGAAGCGTAATCGGAATCCTCATTGGACTCGTGACAGAATACTACACCGGTATCGAACCTGTCTTTGGAATTAAGACAAAAGCAATCCCTCACATTGGCGAAATGTCCAAGACTGGGCCCGCTACAAACGCAATCGCAGGATTGTCGGTTGGTATGATGTCCACATTCATACCAGTTGTTTTAATCTCTCTCGGTATTCTTGGAGCCAACGAATTTGGTGGTGCCGATCACGGCTTGTATTGTATTGCAATGGCTGCAATGGGTATGCTTGGAACAGTTGGTGTCACCATGACGGTAGACGCATACGGTCCCGTTGCAGACAATGCTGGTGGAATTGCAGAGATGAGTGGTCTTGGAGAAGATGTTCGCGCAATCACAGATGAACTTGATTCAATCGGAAACACGACTGCAGCAGTCGGTAAAGGATTCGCAATCGGATCTGCTGCTCTCACTGCTCTCGCACTGTTTGCAGCATATACGGCAGCGATAGGTACAGATGCCACAACTGGCGCCTCCCTCCTCAATCTTGAACTCACAGAACCGATGGTCGTCATTGGCTTACTCATTGGTGGCGGGCTACCATTCGTTGTCGCTGCAATGACCATGACTTCGGTTGGAAAGGCTGCCGGTGACATGGTTGTTGAAATTCGACGTCAATTCAAGGAAATCCCCGGACTCCTTGAGGGCAAAGAGGGTGTAAAGCCAGATTCACAAACTTGTGTTGACATCTCGACAAAGGCTGCTCTTCGTGAAATGGTCGGACCAGGCGTTGTGGCAATTGTAGCCCCAGTCATCGTAGGATACATACTCGGTTGGAACGCTCTAGGCGGTCTTCTCGCAGGTTCCCTGGTTACGGGCGTTCTCATGGCACTCTTCATGGCCAACGCTGGTGGAGCCTGGGACAACGCAAAGAAAGCGATTGAACAAAATCACATTCCAGGTGCAAAGAAGGGCGATGATGCTCACGATGCGGCCGTTATCGGTGACACCATCGGTGACCCATTCAAGGACACTTCTGGTCCATCGCTCAACATTCTGATCAAGTTGATGTCCATCGTTGCAGTTGTAATGGCAGGAACTGGTAAACTAACCGAGAAGGGACTTCTCTGAGTTCCTCAAGCGTTAGCCTCTTGAACAGGGGTCGATAGGCCAAGACATGCAAGCAATGCATCGTAGCCTCTTTTTGGTTGCATTATTGCTCTGCATGAGCCTTGCAGGCTGCACGACGAACGATGCCTCGTCGGATTCAAGCAACGGTATGACGGAAGACGAAAAGCTCCTTCCTGAATGGACAGTTGGACAAAATTGGCTCTATACCTTCATCACACCTCAGTTTGGAGAAGACAGCGCTCGGCTCGTCGTCGCTGAGATTGACAATGCTTCTGGCGAGTACATTCTCGGAATATCGTCGGAACGTGAAGCTCAGCGGCATGCTGTTATCAATCACAATCCGTTTCTTGGTCGGATGACCATTGATGCCCTTGCAGTTTATGAAAACGGCGAGCCACAGGAAGTTTTCTCGTTCCCTTGGATGGTTGGTGATTCTTGGTCGTTTACCCTCTTGGGTCAGGAGTGGGACGCATCGACAATCTCCCTTAACAATGGGAATGCTCGAGTCGAAGCTGACTCGTCAGAAGGTCACGAATTGTCGTACACATTCAGTGGCAGCAATGGATTTCTCGAACGTCTTGTTTGGCGAGACAGCGAGGGTACGATTCAACTTCGAATGGATCTAAACATTGCTCGTCCTGCCTACGATGGCGACGTCTTCTTTTATCGAGCAAGAGACCTCATCGATCGCATGTACGAAGAAAACGATCAAGAAATTTATGATTCCTTCCTTGATTCAGGTCATCCGTCCGAAGGAGACTGGGACACATTGGTTTGGTACCTTGACGTTGAAATCGCCTCGGGTGGAGGCTCAGGTTCCTTGACAATGAAGGATCATGCTGGTGCATCTCCACTTACTCGTGCATGGGGCTCAGGAGCCACAGAGAAGGGTGCAATAGGTACGATTCCTTCAAATTCAGGGGATTATTCGTTAACTGTAACAGTACGAGGTCCTTCCTCCTACATACACCTCAAGGTCGCTGGAGCACTTGTGTTCCAATGGACACTTTGAGGTGACTGAGATGCCGACTCTTATCATGATGCACGGTATGACCGGAACGGCTGAAATGATGCGTCCATTTGCCGAGAAAATCTTACCTGAGGGCTGGACTTTGTTGGTTCCAGATGCCCGGTTTAACCACCCCCGTCGTGGAAAGACATGGTGGCGATACGAAGATGAGAACCCTGATGTGACAAGGAGGCTGCAACTTTCTCGAAAAGAACTCATGGATGTTGATTCATCTCTGTCGCAATTGGAAAAACTCATTGCAGAAGAAGCACCCATGGGGCCTCTCATCGTCGGTGGTTTTTCTCAAGGCGGAGCAATGGCGCAAGAAATGTTGCAACTTCCTCTCGCACATCGAATTGCAGGAATTGTGGCGTTAGGAACCCGACTGGTTCGCCCAATGGAACTCCGCCTTCGGCTCGAAGAGCTTGATGAAAAGCGAATGTTTTGGATGCATGGTGTCCGAGATGTGCGTGTTCCAATCGAAGATGGATGGGCTGTTGCCCACTTGTTTGAGGCTGCTGGTTGGAGCGTTGAGTTGGTTGAGCACGAAAAGGGACATATGATTCCGACAGAGCATCACGATGTGCTCAAAGATTGGCTCAACGACCTCATTCATTGAGTGGATATTTACTCAGTTCATCAAATCCTCCGATGAAGATCCGATCTTCTCCGCGTACATCGAAAATCACAGGAACGGTGCGATGCATCGTAGCCTGAACCACTTCGTCTCTCAGTTCGGGAGGGTGCTTCTCAAACGAGATTTCCACAAATGGGAGATTTTTTCGCGTCAACAATCGCGTAGCGGCCGTGCAATACCCGCAGAAACGACCCGTAAAAACAAGAAAATTT
>DAPT01000099.1 GCA_002502215.1 Euryarchaeota archaeon UBA124 | reverse complement strand
GTTGAAAATTTTCACACACCACCTTGGCGAATTCCACAAGCGCCTCCCAAAAATTATCGTTGACAATGAGCATGATGTAATGGTCATCAACAATCCAGATGACGACCTTCAGTCAATCCTAGGCTATCTTACCGGAGGCTATCGCTGATGGAGAAGAAGCGTGGCGAAACAATCTGGACTGCGCTTGACCGTAAGGCGACTGCAATCGCAGAATTTACGATGCGTCAGTATCGAACGCGTCTCTCAACGTGGGTCGTTCTTGGCGTAGGGTTCCTCGCGATTTCGGTTGTTCTTCTGTTCTACATCGATGCGATGAACACGGAGATTGAAGCCATTGACAACGATGGCGATTCTTTCGATTGGGATGGCGATGGCTACGTCAATGGTCAAGAATACAAATACGGTACGGACGCAACCGATCCATTCTCAAATCCCGGGTTGTTGAACCCTCCCATCGACCCTGAGCCTGCATCGATGTACATCAATGAGGACGACTATGACTGGGATTATTCGGATGCATCAACCATCAAAACCGGATTCGACAACGACGGTGATTGCACGGATTCGGATCTTCTTCCAAGTCAACAAGACGACAATGGAGATGGCATACCATGCAACATTCTTCTGCGTTTTGATGCTACCTCCGGTTCGTACTTTGTTTACGCAGATCCAAATGTCGATGAGGATCCTGATGAAGACAGATACGGGAAAGAAGCTCAACACCGGGCGTTCATACTCGGAATTGGAAAACTCGGATTTGTTTTCCTGCTAAGCATTTTCATTCCTCTTTTCCTTGCAACCGGTTTGATTCGAGATGAGATGACCTCAGGCACCATGCAATACATGACAGCTAAACCAATTGCTCGGGGAGAAATTTTCCTCTATCGCATGCTTGGCTATCTTGCGATTGTGTGGCCGTATCTGATCATCGTTTGTGCGTTGTTGGCTCTTGTTTCCGGCTTCATGGGGCCAGGCGATCAATTCTTCCGATTTGCAGATCTTGGCGTGTGGTTTTCAATTCTTATCGCTGCCCTGCTTGCAACCCTGGTCTATGGTATGCTCTTCGCATTTCTTGGTGTCCTTTGGAAATACGGCATTATTCTCGCCTTACCCATTGCTGCTTGGGAACTTGGTATGGCACTCCTCTCCATGTCGGTTCCAGAATCGAGTTTCTTGCGTATGTCAATTGTTGGATGGTCGATGAGCATTATCGATTCAGGTGCATATCTTGTTTGGCCGGACATGGCGATGTTTACTGAGGCCGGATCATGGGCCGGTGGTTCGAACAACGAGGGATCGTTCTTCTTTATTGGCGGAAATGAGCTACCCGGTTACAATGCCTTGGAATGGGCGCAATCGGATCTCGGGTTGGGTATGGGCCCATACGCCACTACAGTGGTGTCGATGATTGTGCTTCTGTTCCAAGCTGCGTTCTTCTGGTTCATCGGACAATTGATTTTCAAATCCAAAGAAATAGTGTGAGGGAGAGTATGGATTCCTTCGCAGGTGATTTTTCGACATTGTGGACCTTGAACAACCGTCCACCAATTCAACATTTGACTTGGGATTGGTGGTGGTGGCTTGTCATGTTGGATGACGATGATCATCCCATGGCGGGTAAACAATTGATGGTCCTATGGTCAACAAAAGAAAACGATGTTGTCCACATCAATGATGTTGAATGGAAACCCAAAGGGACACCAGGGTTTGATGAGCAAGGAGCAATACAAGTTGATGGAATGGTCTGCGCCTGGTGGTTCGATGGTTCAATGATGCACGACGAAATCATTGCCAAAGTATGTGATATGATTGTCCTTCCTTCCAGCCATTCAGCGTGGCCGGGGCAAGAGGGGCAAGGTGGTGGAGCAGTCGTCCCACTTATGGACAAAGATTGTTCGATGGGAATGTTGCCGGACCGCTCACAATTTTGGTTGAATCTTAACGTGGACCATGAAGCAATTCAATCCATTCGATTGACGATGAAGCCATGGAACGAAGCCATGTCAACAGCAAGAGAAGCAACTGCAACTTACTTAGGTTCGTTGGGGTACGATATTCTTCGTCTTCACGGCACACGATGCCAAGGAACGATTGATGGAGAAGACGTCAACGGAACCGCGTATTTTCAGAAAGTTTGTGTGCAAGCCCCGAGCGTACCATGGTACTGGGGTATGCTTCATTTCTCAGATGGATCCTACATCGATTGGTTCCTGCCGCACCTTTCATCAACGATTCTCAGTCGCGACCCGAAGGAATGGAAACGACGAGACATATCACACATTGCAGTAAGTCAAGGAGGCCTGTTTCACGACGCTCAGCGCGGTCGTAGCGAGCGATTCAAAATTGTCACCGTAGAAAAACAAAGGCAAGAGAATGATTTGCCTCGCTTCAGCATTCAACTCAAGAATGGGCGAACAAAAATTCACATCAACGTTCGGGCAGTCGCACGTGCTTACTGGGATTTTCACCAACCAACACGTGGAGGGATTTGGTCACATCTTACCTACAACGAATATCCGCTCGAGGTCGAGGCGCTCATGATTGAAGATGAACAAGGGGTCCGTGATGAATCAATTTACGATTGGATTCGTGGCAATGCTGAGCACAGTTGGGGGCTCTTGCATTAATGAAATGCTCTTCCATCTCCTCAATAAAAGGCAAAGGGCTTATGTGCTTGTGTGGTGAGAACACATCGGGTCAACAGCATGAGCGATGAAGAGATGCGGTCTGATGAAGCCGAAAATACTGAACCTGAGGTCTCCAAAGCCTCCAAAACTTCTTCCGACGATGAGGCCATGAAAAACCGATTCAAACTAATCGCAGGCGAGGAAGTGCTCCTTACTAAATCACCGAGCCCAGTAGGATTCATGAGCATGTACATGCTTGGTTTGGTTGTCTTTGGTATCCACATGCTGTTCTGGAGGCCAGATTCACTGCTGAACGAAGATTCTGGTGGTCTCGCAAGATTCCTTGTTTGGGTTATGGGATTGGGTGGGTCAAAACTTCCCTTGGGTTTTGTTCTCGTGATGGCGACACTTACGTGGTTTAATCGGATGCTGAACACCTCGACATCGGGTAGATGGGTCACAGTATGGCTGCTTCTTGCAACGTTGCTACCTGTTTTAATCCAAATCGACGGCTTGATTGCACTCGTCCGGGATTTGTTTTCGGATGCAGACATCGAGCCATTCCTTGGTTGGGAATACAATTTCCTGATCTCAGGCTTGGCATTAACGCTCACGTATTGGGCGTTGGTCTTCTACTATCAACGGAGTTTCGATTATGCAATTACGAGCAATGCAGTTATTTTCAAGCATGCTTTCCTGCTCAGTCGATCACATCGACGAATCTTATTCGACCGCATTTCTGAAGTCCAAGTCGAACGTACACCGTTTGGCACCATGACAGGGTTTGCCACACTCACCATACTCACCGATTCTGGCGTCGGAATTGTCGAGGAATCCGTGGGTGGTAGCGTCGGTATCTCGCCAAACCTACCCGATAAGGAAGACGACACAAATGCAGAGAGAGCAGGCAAGAGCCTTCTGAAGTCGTTTTTCGCTCTGATGTTTTATCAGCGAACAATTCGAACCGTTCGGCCCGATCCAAAACACTGTTTCTACAAAATCCGAGGTTGGGAAGACACCAAAACACTCCTGAATGAAATGCATAAAAAGCACAGCCAATCGACAAAATTGGATAACTTAGCCGACATTCTAACGGAACAAAACGAAGGAAAAGAATGAACCGTTGCGTTCAAGAACCCCAGATTTTTGCCATAAACGGAGAGAGAAATATGAGTGACGATGTAATGGCAGAAGCAATGGAAATGTTCCGTTCCGGTGACCTTAAGGGTGCTGTGGAAAACCTAGATGGCAAACTTCGTTCCAACCGCGACAATGCGATCCTCCAACACACATATGCTGAATTTGCCAACATGCTCAACATGGAGGAACAAGACGACGTTGTGCCCGGTACAAAGATTATGATGTCTTACAAAAAAGCCATGGAAATCGATGAAGAGAACGATGAGTACATCGCAGATTTCGCCTCATTTGCTCTTGAATGCCGTCGAGTACCGCAAGCGGTGAAAGAATTCCAGCGATACAGCCGGCGATTGGAGATGGCTGACATTCCCACAGATGATGTCCTCTACATGGCAGCTCGAAACATTGTTGACACCATTGAAGTTATTGATCCTGAAAAGGCAAATCCGATGGTGCAACCATGGGTCAAGCAGGCATTGATTTGGGCAGTAGGCGGTCTTGGATACACACCTGAGGAAGCAGCTGAAATTCTTACATCTGATGATTGAGGCTCGGACATGTCCGATGCAGAAACCCGTCTGCATTTCCGAATAGGCTACCTAGGCGATGCCTTTCATGGCAGTCAAATTCAACCCGATGTTCGAACCGTCCAAGGTGAACTGATTCACGCCTTCCAAAAACTCGGTTGGATTTCAAAGGAAGAACAGGGACATAATTTGGTTCTATCAAGTCGAACAGATGCCGGCGTTCATGTCCGTGTCAATGGTGGGACGGTTCGAGTCGCTCGTTCATTGTGGGACACCATCACGCCGCGTAAATTTGTCCGTGCAGTGGATGACCTCTTGCCCAATGAAATTGCCTTCCTCGATGTGCGTGAAGTCGATGCAGATTGGAATCCTCGAATGGCCGTCCATCGCGTCTACCGTTACAGACTGGAAGGGATTGAATTCTGGAATGATCCAGGCGAGGTAATCGCTGAGTGGTTGAAGTTGTTTGAGGGTACCTATGATGCTCGAAATTTCGCTCGATTGGAGCCTGGTAAGAATCCTGTACGAACGATTCTGTCATGTACTCCGTGGGTCGTTGATGGTCGAACGGTTGGCTTCGAAATTATCGGCGAAGCTTTCCTTTGGAATCAAGTTCGACGGACAGCAATGGCGCTTCATCTCTTGGCCCTTGGAGAAATTACACCTGAAGATGTCCAAAATGCAATCGAGCAACCAGAAATTAAGGTTGATTTTGGTGTTGCTCCGCCAGATTGGTTGATTCTTTGGGGTGTGGAATGGGAAGACTCGCAAATCCCCGCTGCAAATGACTCAAATTGCAGATTTTCACCCCCTCCGCTTCCAAGCCGTGAGGCTGAACGTACCATGAGAAAGCGTTGGCGTGATGGTGCTCGAATGGAAATGAAAACCCTCCTTCATCTTGAATGGATGCACCTCGGTCAACTGCCCATTGCTTACCATAACTCGAAATGAATCTTCATCCGTCTTGCGTGGTGTTTAAGACAGCATAATTCAAGGCCATAACATGCAAGGGGTAGTGCGGGTTCCTTCTCTTCAGAAAAGGGTACTTGCATTTGTCTTCTTCTTGATGATATTCTTGTCAGGATGCCTAGGTAACGGCCAACAAAACGCGGAAGAATCCTCACGACATAGCGATATCATACTCGAGGTGTGGCACACGTTTGCTGCGGAAAGCAAGGAAGAAGAAGTGTTC
The DNA here is from genome assembly GCA_002502215.1 of Euryarchaeota archaeon UBA124. GTDB lineage: Archaea > Thermoplasmatota > Poseidoniia > Poseidoniales > Poseidoniaceae > MGIIa-L2. Next base: position 28,926 of record DAPT01000099.1, on the reverse strand, counting down.
ATGAATTCTGTCGCAGAATTTGAATCTGCACATCCAAACGTTACCGTTGATGTAACAATGGTTCCGTTCGGAAACGCTGATCAATTGTTCATGACAGCAGCCCAAGGCGGTCAGGCACCTGACTTGATGCGATTATCGAGCGACCAACTTGGAGCGATTGGGGAAGTACGCGTTGATGGCTACCCGTTGTTGGAGGACCTGCGACCCCATCTGACCCCTCAGGACAGGCAGCAGTTCGAGGAACGTGCTCTCCAAGCAATGCGTTACGGGGACGCTTTGTATGGCGTTCCTGCAAGTCAGGATTGCCTTTCGCTAATTTTTAACAAAGCATTGTTCGATGCTCAAGGTCTCGATTATCCCGATTCGTCATGGACTGAGCAGGATCTTCTTCAGGCAGCTCAATCCCTGACTGTTCAAGACGTTCAAGGCCTTGCAATACCAATCAAAACAGCGTATTGGTGGTTCCCAATTCAAGAAGGGTTCGGAGGATCCTTGTTTGATGAAAACGGGGAACCATCTCTTGATTCAAACGGTTCCAGCGAAGCCATGCGCTGGATGCTTGATCTTGAATTGGAACATGGTGTTGTTGCGACTGGTACCCAAATCGAGGGAATGAAGAATCAATTCATCTCGTCAAAGGCTGCGATGATTTTTGATGGGCCTTGGAATTGGGCTACGTATGAAGCAAGCAGGTTGAACATAGGACAAACACTTTTGCCTCTGGTTGAAAGCTCAGGTGATCGAATGTCACCCTTGGTCACTTACAAGGGATGGTCGGTAAGCAAACAAAGCGCCAACAAAGTTGCTGCGACTGAACTTGCATTGTGGTTCTCCTCAGAAAATGTTCAGAAAGAATTTGCAGTTGAGACATACACAATGCCAACGCACGTGGCTCTTGAATCCGATGAGGAGATCAATGAGGATGCGGTTCTCTCGGGGTTCCTCGAACAAACCAAAGCAGGTACACCGGCACCAACCACACGCGCAATGTCTCTTGTCTATGACCCGCTATCAACTGCCTTTGAACAAGCCTACTCCGAAATCGCATCGACCGAAGAAGCACTATCCGGGGCAAATCAACAACTCAAGGAACAGATTGCCACACTTGCACGCGCTGATCCTTACCCGCTCGCCGACGGATATCGGACAATAACCATCGAATTTGAAACCAACAATTCGTACTCATTTGATGTCTATGTTGACGGAGACCTCCATACCGAGATCAGGATGCAGGAAGGAAACAACGGGTCCTACCTCGGCTACGATTCATGCACAGATGGGGCGACTGAATTGTTGCAGGTAGGACAAATTCGTATGGTTCAACCCTCGACCCTGATTGTTGAATGCGAACTTACAGGCATGGTCCCCGACAGACAGCACTTGATTGAAGTCTACAGCGAACAAGATTTGGTGTATTCCACTCGCGCTCAAACAACAGTAGAGGATGAACGGCCCAAAGCGGGAGATACATCTCCTGTGTTGTTTGCACTCGGTGCAATTGTTCTCTCGTTAATTGCATTGCTTAGTTTTGCAAAATGGAACGACACAAAACTTGGGCGTACAAAATCAAAACTTGCACATTTCTATGTCGCTCCGGCGTTGCTTGCGCTTGCAATTCTAACCTTTTATCCCGTGTTGTATGGGTTCTGGCTAGCATTTACCGATGCGAATCAGACCCAACTCGGAGACCAATCCTTCATCGGCTTCGATAACTTCTGGGAGGTCTTTTCCTCAAACGGTTTCCTTCGTGTTACACTCTTCACACTTGTTTGGACCGTCGTTAACGTCTCTGCTCACATTGGGATTGGTTTGTTTTTAGCGAATTTACTGCACCGTAGCAAAATCAAGGGAAAGGTTGCATATCGTACACTTCTCCTGCTTCCATGGGCGGTTCCATCGTACATTTCGGTTCTCGTTTGGCGTGGAATGTTTCAACCTGATGGTTTTGTTAACGATCTGCTGGGGACAAACATCGATTTCCTTTCCGACCCTACTGGGGCCCAAATCATTGTCATTCTGGTCAACATTTGGCTCGGCGTCCCGTTCATGATGATGTCGATTAGTGGTGCATTGCAATCCCTCCCCGGCGACATGTACGAAGCTGCAGAGGTGGACGGTGTTTCAGGCTGGAGGGCATTCCGTTACTTGACCTTACCAAACTTACGCAGTGCCTTGATTCCACTATCCCTCCTCGGATTCATATGGACTTTCAATATGTTCAACGTCATCTACTTGATGACAGACGGAGGTCCGAATCTCTACTTTGGTGAACCAGGGCAAACGGACATACTGATTACCTATGTTTACGACGTAGCATTTCGGGAAGGCGCCTATGGTGTTGCTGCTGCATGGTCCGTAATCATCTTCCTCATGCTGTTCGCATTCTCTTGGCGATACATGAAACAAACCAACGCAACGGAGGCGGTAGGATGACCTCTTCCCATGAAATGCGTGCTTGGTATGTACCTGTTGAAATTGTTCTTTTGCGCCGTTGGATCGTTGCTGCTTTCCTTGTAAATGTGCTCCTTTTGACCGTCGACTATCTCCGAGCAGATTCTCAACTCTTGATGCTCGGTCTCTTCTCTTGTGTCCTCTTTGCATCACTCCGAGCATCCCTCCCAGAAGTCAACAATCAACTCCGAAGAAATGTTTCGCTGGTTCTGAGCGCAGCACTTCTTGGAATCGCCGTCTATCGATTCATGGTTTCTGAACCAACAATCTTCAACATCTGGATTCATTGTTGGGCGCTTATACCATCCGGTTTGTCCCTGCTGTGGCTGTCTGGAGTTCCGGTTACTGTTTGGACCTCACGAAAACTTTCTGACTCAGCGATTGAATATGGCTTGATGCGCAACGTTTCTGTTAGCAAACGATACCATTCAATCTCCACGCACATTACGTTGCTGCACTTTGTAGCCATCACTGTTATTCCATTGATTTGGATCATCGATATCGCTTTTTCAGAAGGAAATGCTCTTGGCGGACAAATCGGTGATTCGTTTACCACAGACCATTTTACAAAGATTCTGAACGGGGACTCATTTTGGACGTGGTTTGTCAACTCACTTATTGTAAGCATTGGTACTGCATTGCTTGGTTTGTTCATTGCTATCCCCGCTGGATATGCATTTAGTCGATACAAATTCACCGGTCGAAATGCCTCAATGTTCTCGTTCCTTTTGGTTCAAATGTTTCCAGGAATCATTATTCTTGTACCGTATTTTTTGGTCATGAAAACACTTGGATTGCTGAACTCCCACCTCGGTCTAATTCTTGCTTACTGTGTAACTGCATTGCCATTGTGCGTTTGGATGCTAAAGGGTTTCTTTGATACCATACCAAGGGAACTTGAAGAGGCTGCTGAACTGGATGGTTGCAATCAGTTCCAAGTGTTCACAAAAGTTGTATTGCCGCTTTCAACTCCAGCAATTGCTGTCACGGCGCTGTTTAGTTTCCTTGCAGCTTGGAATGAATTTCTTCTTGCCTTAACATTCAATACGTCCAACGACATGTACACGCTTCCCGTCGGATTGGCATCGCTGATATCCTCTACGGGACAAGCTTGGGGTGATTTTGCTGCTGCGAGTTTACTCGTGAGTCTTCCTGTCGCCCTCCTCTTCCTTTTCTTCCAGAAATTTTTGATCGATGGTTTATCGGCAGGTGGCGTAAAAGGGTGAGAATATGGTAAGCGTAAAATTTGAACAAGTAAACAAGCGATATGATGATGGTTTCCAAGCTGTTCAGGACTTGAACTTGGAGATAAAGGACAAGGAGTTCTTGGTCTTGCTTGGCCCCTCCGGGTGTGGAAAATCAACAACGCTTCGTATGCTCGCTGGACTAGAGGACGTTACTGAAGGAAACATTCTCATTGATGGAATGAAGATTAATCATCTTCCTGCAGGCGCTCGTGGCCTTGGTATGGTGTTCCAGTCTTACGCTCTCTATCCACACATGACCATCCGGGGCAATCTTGCGTTTGGTTTGCGAATGATGAAAGGTACTGATAAGTTGGCAAAAGAAGAAATCACTGCCAGAGTTGACGAAATTGCCTCTCTGTTGGAACTTCGCGAACATCTTGGAAAAAAGCCGAGAGAACTCAGCGGAGGTCAACGCCAACGTGTAGCGCTTGGTCGAGCATTGGTTCGCCGCCCGAAGGTCCTGCTGATGGATGAACCACTTTCGAATCTCGATGCGGAGTTACGTCACCAGATGCGAAATGAGATTCGCCGTTTGCATGATGAACTGGGAACCACAACAATTTACGTTACGCACGACCAAATCGAAGCAATGACACTTGCTGACAGGATAGCAATCCTCGACAAGGGGGAACTTCAACAACACTGTGCACCAATGGATGCATACCATCACCCTGCCAACGAGTTTGTGAAATCCTTCTTGTGCAGGCACATCGATGATTTAGTCACTACAGCAAACTCACTGTTCAAACCAACGGACGAAACCTCAGAGGTGGTCGAATGAAATCTGTAGCCAGATTTCTCATCCTTCTGATGCTCATTGTCCTTTTTTCACCACTGGCTTCAAACGATGTAGAAGCCACGTCGCACACTTCACCGGCCACGACGACCTTTGCATACAAGGGATTGGCAACCGAGGTATCCGTGGTTGGGGAATGGAATTGGAGTAATCCTGTTCCAATGGTTGAACAAAACGGCATCTGGACAGGAGACGTCGAGTTGGAGGAAGGTCTCTACTGTTACAAATTCCTCGTCGATGGTGAGTATATGTTTGATCCGACAAATCCCGAGCGTTCGTACTGCGGTGACATCGAGAATTCTCTCATTCGCGTTCGAGACCACACACGTCCGCATTTCAGTGCTGAACTTGATTCTCAATCGTTGGTTGTCACATATCACCCCGGTACATCTGGTGCAGTTTTTGATGGGGTGCCAACGAGTCTCTCAGGCGCTGTTTGGGATTCCCAACAACGTTCTTGGACGTACGACTTGAGTCTGCTCGAAGACGGTAAGCATACGTTCAAAATCGATGGGTTTGATGTCGACGGAAATCCCGCATACGATCTCCTTGTCCCATTTTGGATTGGAGAAGGTTCAGATTTTGAATGGCAGGATGCCTTGATTTACATGGTGATGACCGATCGATTTGTCAACGGTAACACCTCCAACGATGAGCCTATGGTAGGCGCTGCCCAAGGTGCTGACTGGCAAGGTGGAGATTTTGCCGGAGTTACTCAAATGATCGAATCTGGATACTTCGAGACATTGGGCGTCGGCGCTCTTTGGCTTTCCCCGTTCAATACTGCAGCAGAAGGGACCGGTAAAGCAGCAGATGGCGAGCACGATGTTTCAGCTTTTCATGGGTACTGGCCAACTGAGCCTCGAGGGATTGAACCAAAACTGGGGACTGCAGATGAACTGCATGCACTGATTGAGGCGGCGCATGACCAAGACATCCGAGTCATGATGGATTTTGTCGTAAACCACGTGCATGAGGAACACACCTACTACGAGGAAAATCCAGAATGGTTCAATGCTGGTTGCATCTGTGGTTCAGTGAATTGTGACTGGACCATGCACCGTTTGGATTGCCAATTCACGTCGTACATGCCGGATGTAAATTGGAAGATACGCAACGCTTCAGAGCAGTTTATCGATGATGCGTTATGGTGGCTTGAGACCTATGACTTGGACGGCCTTCGTATCGATGCAGTCAAGCACGTTGAAGACTTGGCTACGCGAAATTTGGTTGCTCAAATAAATGCTCGATTCGAAACCGTGGGCACGGATTACTACCTCAAGGGAGAAACCGCCATGGGCTGGGCAGGTCACTCCTTAGGAGACAATCAAGAGAATTACGGCATTATCAATGCCTACATGGGACCTGATGGCTTGGATGGCCAAGCAGATTTCGTACTCTACCATGCAGTTGTCGATAACGTATTCGTTTCAGGAAACGAAAATTATCTCCATCTTGATTACTGGACGAACCGCAGTCAGGATCAATATCTTGATGGTTCGATTATGGTCCCTTACGTTGGTAGTCATGACGTTCCTCGACTAACAAGCCGTGCAGATACTGGCACGAATGATGCATTCAATCAGTGGGTTGAGGATGGACTTCCGGGTCAACCAGGCGATGTTTCGGCATACAATGCTGCAATGCAGGCTTATGGTTGGCTGCTCACCACACCCGGTGCACCGTTGTTGTATTACGGGGATGAGTACGGTGAATACGGAGGGGCGGACCCCGACAATCGTCACATGTATCGCAACGAGGATGCATGGAGTTCGATGGAGATGCACCTGTTTGAAAACATATCAGAGTTGGGCAAACTGCGCTCAGATTCCATCGCATTGCAGCGGGGTGAATACAGCACAAGACTGGCCATGTCGAATCTGCTGGCATACAACATGACACACCAAGAGCAGAACATGACTGTGATTCTCAACCGTGGGGCTCCAACATCGATGTCTGGATTTGCTGCCGACGATGTGGTTCGATTTGGTACATCCCAAATGCAAAATGGGTCCATCTCGATCGAGGCTCATTCGGTCACTGTCATTGAACTCGGCGTCGTTGATTTTGTTGCTCCAGTCTATGGTTGCATCGATGAATCTGCAACGAACTACGACCCTGGTGCAACGGAAGATGACGGGTCATGCATTTATCCTGAACAGCCAATGTCTGGTTGCACGGATTCTGAGGCAACAAATTACGATGAGCAAGCAACAGTGGATGATGGAAGTTGCACATATCCAGATGCCGATATCACCGGTTGCATGGATTCGACGGCTTTGAATTACGAACCTGCTGCAACCATAAATGAAGGGTGTGTGTTTTCTTCAAATGAGGACAATCAAACAGAACCAGACAATTCTACGGTTGAAGAAAACAACTCTTCAGATCAAACCAGTCCCGTTAACGAAACAACGAATTCAGACTCCTCTACAGGGAACGGCAACAATCAATCCGTTACTGATCAATTGAAGACCTGTGAAGGCTGTTGTGGAGCAACCTTCGAGGTTTCCGTTGATGAGCCATGCCCGACTCAAACCTGTTCTCCATGCGAAGAATCCCAGGACAGTGATGCAAATTCATCGACCGTTCTCTTAACTCAGTCAATTTTGGTTGGTGGAATTGTTGTTGTAGCGATAATGCTGTTTTCCCTGCGCAGAAACGGTCGTGAAGAAGACTTCATCACGGAATGGGATGATCAAGAAAACTGATTGTAAAAGTCGAGATAATCTTGAATCATCCTGTGGCCTGTAAATCCAGCTGACGCAGCAATGCTCGCCTTCATCATTTCAGCCCATGCATCTTTGCTTCCTTCCCAGAGTGGGAGGACGTCTTGTTCCAAGACTTGGTAGATGTTGTTTGCATCGCGCTCGTCGTCCCGAACGTTTTCAGCATTACCGATTGCCCAGCCGTTCACTCCATGAATGCAGGCTTCAGGCCACCATCCATCAAGAATGGAACAATTTGGAACACCGTTCATGGCTGCTTTCATACCTGATGTTCCTGACGCTTCCATCGGTCGAATGGGATTGTTGAGCCAAATATCGACTCCACTGGTCATGAGTAACCCGGTTTCCATATCGTAATTTTCGATGAATGCGACTGGGATTTCTTCCGCAATTTGCTCGGCTGAGTCATAGATGTCCCGAATAAGTTGTTTACCACCCTTGTCCCGTGGGTGTGCTTTTCCGGAGAAAACAAATTGAATTTTACCTGCTCCGATGTTTCGTAATCGCTCCAAATCCCTGAAAACAAGATTTGCCCGTTTGTAGGTTGCGAAGCGTCGGGCAAATCCAATCGTTAATCGTTCGGATGAAAGTTCAACACCCGTTTTCGATAGAACAAAATCTCGGAGGTTTTGACGCGCTTTGTTTCGGGCTTTGAGTAGGGCATCAGTTGGCAGATTTCCAGCCTCAGAAATTGTTTCGGGTCGGGTCCTCCACCCTGGCAAATACCCGTCAAAAAGCGAGGCCATGACAGGAGAAGTCCACGTTATGTGATGAACTCCGTTTGTAATTGGTTGAATGATTTGCTCGTCAAACATTGTCATGGCTACGTCTGCGTTCAATTTTGAAACAGCATTGACGGATGTTGACAGGGCAACAGCAAGATGGGACATTGAACAGCGGCGACCGTTTTCTGAATCGCCTGCGACGATGACCAACTCTTTTGCGTCCTCTGGTAAGAGTTCGCCAACAACTTCCTTGACCAAGGGCCATTCGAAACGATCATGACCAGCGGGGACTGGTGTGTGTGTCGTGAACAGGCTCCGTTGAGCAAGTTCTTTACGGCTCCAACCTCGATTCAAGAGTTCAAGCATAGCGAATGTGCAATGTCCTTCATTCAAATGGAGTCCATGGAGCTCGAGATCGAGGTGATCAAACAATTGAACTCCCCCGACACCGAGCACATACTCTTGTCGAATTCGAACCTCATCATCGCCTCCGTAAAGGCGGGATGAGAGTTCTTGGTGCTCCGATGAATTTGCTGGATGACGTGTATCAATGAAGTAGACTGGAACGACATGTTCTGATTGGCCAACGATCTCTGCTTTCCAAACATAAGCATGCAGTGGTTGACCGTCAAGATGCAATTTGAGCACAATTTCGGTTTTGGAAACGTGGTCGTTTGGGTCAAACTCCGGAAAGGTTTCGGTCTGAACACCGTTTTCGTCGATGTGTTGACGAGCATAGCCTTGATGGTAAAGCAGCGTAACGCCAACGAGTGGAGTACCTGCATCCGCAGCCGATTTTACGTGGTCCCCTGCTAAGACCCCTAAACCACCTGAATAGGTATGAAGTTCAGACCAGAGACCAATCTCAGCCGTAAAATACCCTACCACAGGCATGCTTTCTCCTCTTCAAATCAGGTTATGAGTTCTTTGCAGCATAGGTCACGAATCAAGTTCTGCCCAATTAAATTTCCACGACCAATTTCTACCTTTCCGTCCGGGTACATTCATTCGTGCCTCTTCGCCCAAGTCGAGGATATCTTGCAAAGGAATGATGGAAAGTGGGGATGCTGATGTTTGAGCGAGTCGAATCAGCGTTTCAGATACACGCTCACCAGGAAGTGCGAGTGAGCGGACCCGATCTTTCTCCACATCCGTTGATACGCTGAACCAACCTTTGGCGGTGTTGTTGTCGTGCGTACCAGTGTAAACAATCTGGTCTTCTGTGACGTTCTCGGGATAATGGGAATTCGTCGCGATATCACCCGAAAAGCCGAATTGAAGAACGCTCATTCCGCGAAGACCATGCTGCTTCCTAAACTCAATTACTGCATCCGGAATGATGCCCAAATCCTCTGCGATAATCTGTTCTGGGCTGGAAACGAGTGTCATCAAGTGGTTAAACAACTCATCACGTGGACCATCTTGCCAGTGACCATTTCGAGCATCTTCCTCAGGATATGGAATTGCCCAATTGGAATGGAAGCCTCGAAAATGATCGATTCGAACAATATCATACAGCCTGAACATGCGCTCAATCCGCTCTTCCCACCATTTCCATTGTTGATGACGATGAGCCTCCCAATTGTACAAAACGGTCTCCCAAACTTGACCGGTCTCACTGAAGTAATCCGGTGGAACCCCCGCTATGTAGGTAGGATAACCGTCCTTGTCAAGCTGAAACAATTCCCGATGCGCCCAAACATCAGCAGAGTCATGGGCGATAAAGATTGGAACGTCTCCAATTATCTTGAGATTTTTCGTAGCGCCATATTGCCTCAGAGCCTGCCATTCAAATTCAAAGGATTGCTGCTCTATAATGTACGGGCGAAGTTTCGTTTCAAATTCCTTCAATGCCACTTGATCCCTGTTCTTCAGGGGTTCAGGCCATTCATACCATGGCTTACCGCCTTGGTCTTCTTTGATAGCGCAAAACAGTGCCCAATCATGGAGCCAGTATGTGTCCTTGTCCATTGGATGCGTATTCGAGGTTTCCGTGAGTTGGCTCCATCCTGCGAAAGCCGAAGGCGAAGCGTACGGAGAGTGGTACTTGTCTGGGGGGGTCAATGGAAGAAGTTGCCAATAAGCGAACTTATTTTGTTTGAGCCAGTCAACAAATCGGTATCCGTCGGACAACTTCTGATTTGGTAAGGAGGTTACGTGACAGAGGATTCCACTTTCGTGTTTTGACTCCATCGTTCTTTGCAAAGTCTTTCAAATTATCATACCTACGGTCAAAGCATGCGGAAGAGCGCTGTGGTTTTATCGCTTCTTTTCATAACTTCGACGATGGGTGGTTTTGTCGCAAGCACAACGCCATCAACCATTACGATAGATGGGGACATGAGTGATTGGAATGCTGAAAGCTTAATGGCGAGCAGCAACGTGGATGTACGCTTGACTTGGGATTCCTCGAACTTGTATTTTGGTTGGGATGGAACCGACTGGCAATCATCGTTTGAGGGTGCAGATTTGTTTGTTTACTTCAACACATCCGAGCAAGGATCGGTATTGAGCAGAGATTGGGGATTCTCACACACACTTCCCTTTGCAGCAGACTATGGATTTGTACTCGAAGATGACTCGTACTTCCGACTTCTCTCATACGATGGCAGCGCTTGGGTTGAAACCACACACGTTGTTGACCTCTATTCAGGATGGAGCGACAACAAAGTCACTGAGTTTGCTCTTCCATGGTCTGAACTTGGTTCACCCACTTCACTTGATTTGATGATGTATGCTCAATGGCAAGATGAAGGGAACGTTTGGTCCTCTTTCCCGGAACAAAATCCTGCCAGCAACAACGGTGCTGAAACCTTTACCCACGCTTGGCACATTGATAATGTCAACAACGCAACCAATCCAAATCAACTCCCTGTTGTCCAACCTGCAGCAGCTGGGAAGGTTGACGATGCGCTCAACCTTGCCATCGTCTTCCACCAGCATCAACCGTATTACAAAAACAAACTCACTGGAATGTACGAGATGCCTTGGGTGCGTGTTCATGCTATGACGGAGTATGTCGACTCTCCCGGAATTCTCGCAGATACCGGGACGAAGGTTACATACAACCTTGTCCCCTCATTTATCGAGCAACTGGTCGATTATCATGAACAAGAGACGCTCGATGTCCACACGGACATTGCAAAACGGTCGTGGGCAGCGGGAGGTTACCCAAATGCAACGGATCTTGAACTCCACACCATGCAGTTCCAATCCTTCTGGAACAGTGGTTGGATTTACAATGTCTCTGCTGATGATGCAAAACTCGGTTGGCTCCATCCATCAAGTGAACGCTACAAGGAATTGTACGATGCTACACTGCACAACCTCAAGCCTGCAACAATCATGGATGATGATTTACTCCCTCCCCAAGATTTCCTTGATCTTCAAGTGCTTTGGTACCTGTACCAATTCTCACCAGATTATGTTCTAGGGGCATACAATTCAACCCATCGAGATCAAGGATTAATCGATCTTTTCATGCAGGGTGGAAATTACGAGCTGAGCGATTTGAATTACGTACTCGATGCACAACATGCGCACATGGGCAACGTCATGCCAATGTACAGCGAACTCGCTGCAAACGGGCAGGTAGAACTCACAACCACTCCGTATTATCACCCGATTATGCCCTTGTTGATGATGGAAGGGTGGACGATGGAGGACGGTATCCGAGTCAACAAAGAAGCATGGCCAGAGGATGTTCAGAATCATTTGATTACAGGAATGGATCTCTTTGAGCAGGAACTTGGATTCCGCCCCACAGGCATGTGGCCAAGCGAAGAAGCGGTCTCTCCAGCGATGGTTCAACCTGTGACGGACGTTGGAATTGAATGGATGGTGACCGATGAGGAGATTCTCAAACAATCAACCGATCAAAATGGGAACTACATCGATGTAGAGGATGCAACAAATCTTGCAACACCTTGGAAAGTTTCAGGCGTCGATGGGGGTGAAGTCGCTGTCATTTTCCGTGACCGTGTAATTTCCGATCGCATCGCGTTTCAGTACGGTACAATGACTCCAGAAGCTGCCGTCTCGGATTTCATTGCCTATCTCGATAACATACGACAGCAACTGTTGGACGCTGGCGAGGACCCATCTGAACATCTTCTCACCGTAGCATTGGATGGAGAGAACTGGATGTTCATGTCGGAATTCCAACACCAAGACAATGCAAGACCGTTCATGGCGGAATGGTACGGTCGACTCGCAACTCACCCAACCATCGTAACAACCACTCCATCTGAATTCCTTGAGACCGAACCACCTCTTCCTGAAATCCAAACCATCGGAACAGGCTCATGGATCGATGGGACCCTGCGCACCTGGGCAGGGGAAGAAGAGGAGTCCCTCGCATGGCAGCGTCTTGTCGAGGCTCGTCAGCAACTTGTCGCATTTGAAGAAGAAAACCCGAACGACCCTGGGCTTGAAGCTGCATGGGAATCGTTGTACATTGCTGAAGGAAGCGATTGGTTCTGGTGGTACGGACTCGACCAAGACAGTGGGTACGATGAGAATTGGGATGTTTTGTTTAAGGTCCATCTTTCCAACATCTACCGCGCAGTCAATCTCGACCTTCCACCTTATTTGCAAGATTTATGGACAAATCCAGCTGTACCGTCGCCTGCTGCATCATCGATCATCGAACCGATGATTGATGGTGTTGCGTTACCGGGCGAATGGGATGGAGCTGCGCGCTACGATGCTCCTGTCGAAGGTGCTCCATTCAACATTGACGAATTCTATGTTGGCTACGATGCTTCAAACCTCTTCGTTCGCGTGGATGCAACCACCGCTTCAGAACTTGAGAACCTCTCTCTTGATGGAAAATCTCCTGATTTGGCACTTTATTTCATGCAACCCAATGCTGTCAACTTCAACGAAGCTGAGACAAATTTCCGAACCTATTACGGTAACCAGATTCTCAGTTTCCCTTCAAAATACATGGTTGCATTTGACTTTGACACGCTGCGTGACGACGGTCGAGCAAAGTGGAATCTTTTCACTGCAAAAGGCAAGACTGGCGATCAGGAGCAATGGGTTTTGAGCGGAAGTTCTTCGCTTGGAAGTTGTGCTGTACAAGATGTCTATGAATTCGTTATTCCATGGGCAGACATTGGCTTAGCACCGCGTTATTCCACTCGAATAAAGGTCGTTGCAGCTCTTGCAGACTCTCTTGCTTATGGTGATGGAGATGACAAGGAAATGGCACCACCTGCACCGGCGGAAGTCGTCCTTCCGGATTTGGAGGAATGGGTCACGTTGTTGGAATTGGATGATGCAATTGGCGATGAAACGGGGGATGGTGATTACATCTACCCACTTGCGAGTGATTTTGCAACACCAAACAACGGGGGCTTATGGGATGCAAGGAAATTAACCATCCGTCAGAGTGCATGGAATGCCCAATTCATATTGGAAATGGATGAGATGACCGATGTGTGGGGTTTGAGCAACGGATTCAGCCATCAGATCGTTCAAATCTATGTTGATCAAGGTGAAACAACGTACGGTTCAACGGAGATGCTCGACGGAGCAAATGCTCGAATCGATGATGCATGGGCTTGGGAAGTTGCGATTAGTGGAACAGGTGAGCCAGGCGCCGTATTTGCGGTGCAATCCGAGACAGGAAGCACCTCCTCACGAGGCATTGACGTTTCAGGCAACACCGCTGCAAAAACCATCACTTTCACCGTAAGCAAGGACGTTATTGGAGATGACATTCCGAACTATCGTTACATCATCGTCATCGGTAGTCAGGATGGTTTTGGAACCGGTAAGTGGCGTGATGTCGATGACACCCCTTCGACATGGACGTTGGGGGGTGGTTCGAACCCCGCTCCCGATGATGGTATTGATTACGATTCAAACATCATCGACATGATTCTTGAGGGAACAGGTCAGGAACAGATGCTTTCATCTTACGATGTTGATGGCCACATCTACGCTACCTTAACCGGGTTTGAAATGCCAGAGATTCCGCAGCAAATCTTTGGTGCCTCTGTTGAAACAGTGACGTCTTCTACCGCTGTTATCACCTGGTCCACGACTGTTTCAGATGTGACTTCGATTCAATATGCTTTAGCTGGACAGCAACCCGTGGATGCTGTGACAAACCGATTGCAGACAAATTCTGCCACAGACCATGCTGTGACACTTACAGAACTTGAGGTTGGGACGTCCTATTGGGCATTTATTCAAGCAAATGGGACCGATGACGTCGTGTTGTATTTCAACACCAGCAACGTTGTTGACGTAACGCCCCCAGAACTCTTGAATTTGGATTCCGAAGTTCTCGAGGATGGACGAATCAAAATTACATGGTACACTTCTGAAAGCTCGACAGAAGAGGTTTTGATTGGAGATACTTCAATTCACAACGATGCATTTGCAACAAAAAAGAATCACGAATTCGTCACGGACCCATACGCCAACGGAGAGTATGTCATTACCGTGAAAAGCGCAGATGCATCAGGGAATCTGAACGAGAGTACGATTTCAGTAAGCATCGATCTAGAAGTCGACAACGGTAATCCGAGCCCGTCAACGCCTTCTGATTCAAACGATGAAACAGGAAGCGAGGACGATGAATCGCCGATCTCGAACGATATTGTCCAAATTGGTATTCTTGTCACAATCCTTGTGCTATTGATTGCCTTCGTTCGCGTCCGAAACGGGGAAGAAGGCGACGACAAGTGGGCCTAATCTTGCCTTGGACGATCCGCTGGAATCCACTCTGCTAAGTATGCTGCAACAGCAATCATCCCGAATTGGGCAAACATGCGCAAAATGTGTGCCCAGGCAGGGAATTTATTCCCATTCAGCGGGATACCGTTTATCCACATGTTGAGATTGGCCCAGTAGAGAACGATGAGTAAGAAAACCGTCGCCTTACCTGCAATGATTCGGGTTTGTGGTATGAGGAGCCCTATTCCACACAATATTTCGGGAATTCCACTAACCATGACCCAGAATTCAGGACTCCAAGGAAGAATCTCAGGGACGATGGGTGTAAACCATTCAACATCTGTGAAGTGCATAATACCAACATTGATGAAAAAAAGACCCAAACCAAAGGCGAGGACATCCTTGTGATACCGTAAGATGTAGTTCATCGTTTCACCACGATGGTTAGAAGGTCGCCGTCCTTGAGTTGGTGATCAAGACCAACTCGTTGCCAATCGAATTTTGCCGATGGCCCTTTAATCCGGCCAAATCGGAATTTTCGAACAAAATCTCGGTGCAATTTGTTGCAAATGGTTTCAACCGTTGAGTCGTCTTTCACGATGAGCGGTTCCTCCAAGTCAGCCTCTTGTCCTTGAGGTTTTAGGAAGACGCGCATAAATCCAAGATTGTCGTAGATGAAATCCTTCAGCTCTGTAAGTCCAATGTCTTTGAAGGCTGAAATTTCCATGATTGGCCAGTCTTCGGGAAGTGCTGATCTTGCTCTTGCTATGTCATGGGGTGTTGCAATATCGATTTTATTGATGGCAATAACCGCTTTTTCATACACAATGTTGCCTGCCAAACAATCCACAATTTGTTCTGCAGTTGTATCTTGTCGCAAGGTAACAATCGCTGATGTGAATCCGAAAGAACGAATGATGTCTCCCATTTCTTCAGGCGTGAGATGGGTTTGTTCAACCGTTGTACGAACGTCGATACCTCCTTTGTCAACGCGCTTGATGAAAACAGGCGGTTTTTGCTGATTCAGACGCAGTCCGGAGTTGTGCAATTCTCTGTGCAGGACATTGAAGTGACCGTCTTGGAATGGATCAACAATGTACAACACCATATCGGAGGAGCGAATGACATTGAGAATCTCTTTTCCACGACCCTTTCCCTCTGCTGCTCCTTTGATCAAACCGGGTAAGTCAAGAATCTGTATTTTTGCACCTCGATGTTCCATAACGCCTGGAATACAGGTCAGTGTTGTAAATGCATAACCTCCAGTTTCAGAGTGAGCATCGGTCACTTTCGAGATAAGCGTTGATTTTCCAACCGATGGGAACCCAACCAACGAAACGGTTGCATCGCCGGATTTCTTCACTTCGAATCCTTTTCCACCACCACTTGCTTTTGAGTGTGCAGCAGCCTTTTCTTCCTTGAGTTTTAGTTGAGCAATTTTTGCTTTCAACTTCCCAATGTGGGCGTTTGTGGCTTTGTTTTTTTGAGTTTTATCAATCTCGGCGCGAATCATTTCGATTTGCTCCTTAATCGTCGCCATACGAACCCCCCTATTCCTTTGGACAAGGCTCTGTTCTTCAAGCCTGTTGCCTTTTCTTACCAATTTTTTTCAATCCCTTGTTTTCTGATGCTGCCGAATGTATCAAAGAAGAGCCATACTTCGCTTTAATTATGGGACTGGAGATTGTTGTACTGTTGGTTGATGTCCCGAGTTTGCGTCAATTGCTGGAAACACCTTGGTTGCAACTTTACTCAGGATTGGAGCGGCGGACACTTCGAGCAAATCGTCCCCAACAAGATGCTCGAATGAAAGTAAATTTTGACATCGATGCAGAGGCCGAATTATTGGACTGGATGGACACGCAAAATCGAGATGAGGACGATTCAACAACGTTCTGGTCATGCTTGGAAGATTCCGGTGATGGTGAAAAAGGGCTTTTGCTTGCAATGAAATGGGCCAGTCCTGGAGCTTGGGAAGCATGGGAAGGAAGAGCCTACATGTACCTTGATGTAGCACTGTCAAAAACCATCGAAGGCGAGGCCGAATTGTACGGTGGTCAGACTTGGGATTCCGTGTGTGGAGCCCTGAAAAATTTACCAGAGCAGGAATATGCTGAACGTGTTTGCTTGGATTGGATGGAACGACGAAAGCAACTCGGTGAGACCATGGATGAAAAGGAAGACCCCCGCATTGTACCCACGTTCGAAGCCCATGACCGAGCCGCAAAATCGCTGGTCCATGCCATGACTCGGTGGAACAATGAGGGCAATTTAGTTGCTATCATTGGGAGAGACCACCTTGAGGCTCGGAAATGGGGTTCCTTCTCCTGGAATCTGTCGACCATCCTTGCCAACGGTGTTCCTGACCATACAACAGCGTCGGGTTGAAAGACCACATCCGTTTCGGTGAAATCATGTCCGAAGACAATGAGGACCTCCCTTTGGATGAAACATCCGAATCTCATGACGATGAAACCCCTGCATTCGAAGAGGTTGAAGAACAGTTGGACCTATCAGATCATGTAGAGCCAGTGGACCCTCTCGAAGAAGCAATCGAACGAGCGGAAAAAGCAGAAAAGGAAATTGCCTACAAAGATGCTGAAATCCAGAATGTTCGCAAGCGATTAATGGCCGAAAAGTCCTCACTTATCCAGTACGGTGGAATGGGGCTTGCACGTCGGATGATTCCAATTCTCAACGACGTCGATCGGGCTCTGAGTCAAGTTGAGGACGGTGATGAAACGGCAGTAGCGCAAGGTCTACGATTGTTGCGCAACAAGCTGTGGAGAGAGCTCGAGGCAGACGGTATCAAATCCATTGAGGCAAAGGGGCAGGAATTCAATCCAGCGACCATGGAAGCGATTACGACACTGCCCGCATCCGAACAATTTCCCGCTGGTCAGGTGATTGACGTTCTCGAACCTGGTTACATGTACAAAGAACGTGTTCTCAGAGCCGCTCGTGTGGTTGTCGCAACCGAGTGACTAGCCCGCATGTGGGCTTGAATTGATTTGGGAAAAGCGATAGAGACCATCTTGGTCAATGAGCCATTCGATAACAGAGGCAGGGACACTTGGGGCGAGGACCATTCGTGTAGCATCGTCCTCATAGACCGTAGAGAGCATCATGCAGGTTTGTCGAATTCTCCAGCCTTCGAATTGTTGTCGTTCGTGCAATTCAATCCAACGAACCTCAAAATTTGAGGCCTCATAGAGTGCTTTTGTTTCACCATCGGACGTCACCAGTGTTCCTGACCCATGCTGCTTCATTGCATGCTCCACCCAGTTTGGCGGGTCATTGATGTCGTCGATACCGACAACAGTGACGTTGTTTACGTGGCCGCTCGCACTCACCCAAGATTCAATCATCTCTTTTCGTTCTTGGAACGAGAAAGGATTGTCCATCGTCCATTCTTCTTGTGCAGAACCGATGGCAATCGTCACGTTCTCAAAGTGAGAAAGTGCTTGTTCGACCAAATACGCATGCCCGTTATGAAACGGTTGAAACCGCCCCAATACGATTCCTTTGGCCATGACTCACGCAAAGTAGGATGCAACATCAACGTTTGGAAGTGTGTGTCCCATTTCATTGAAGCATGCAATCATCCGATTACACCCCTCTATCATTTCATCAACGCTTGTCGTTCCCATGCTCCCTACTCGGAACATCTTGCCCTTTAGGTCATCCTGAGCCCCAATGACCTGTGTTTGGTACTCGTCTTTCAGTTTGCTTCGCCAAGTGTCATTCATCCCTTCCGGATACATGATGGCTGTCACCGTCTCGCTTTGTTGACCTGCATCGGCGAGCAACATGAACCCAAGATCTGAAAACAAATTGCGAACACCCTCAGCCAATGTTTTGCATCGATTCCAACGATTCTCGAGTCCTTCCTCTTCGAGTTCACGAAGCGATGCCGCCCATCCCATGGCGAGATTGATTGCAGGTGTCCAAGGTGTTTGGTCATCGTTTCCTTTCTTTAGGGCAGAGATCATGTCAAGGTAGTACACAGGATTTGAGTCACCTTGCTGACGAATCGTATGGACACGCTCGATGAAATGGTCAGTGATGGCCACTGCGGCAATGCCGCTTGGCCCTGAGGTGCACTTTTGCGCACCCATAACGACTGCTTCAGCACTCCACTTTGCGGGGTGTACGGGAAGTCCCCCCACAGAGGTAATTCCATCCAGAATGAACGCAACATTGTGTTCCTTGCACAGTTGAGCAATCGCTTCAGCATCCTGCGTTATTCCTGAACTTGTCTCATTGTGGCATATCAAGAGCGCTTCAAACGTTCCTCGACCAAGTTGTTCTTCAAGTTCCATGATGTCAAAACTACGCCCCCACTCGTAGGCAATATGCTTGACTTGGCAATATTGCTTGCAAATATCTGCTACGCGCTCACCAAATTTTCCGTTGGTCGGGACGAGGACTCGGTCGTTTGGCCTGAACCTGTTTGCGATCACCATTTCCATCGCAGCAGTACCGCTGCCAGATACGGCAAGCACTTTGTAGCCATCCTCGCCGGACCATGACTCCGTCCCCCGATCTCGTGAAGATGGTGTCAGATTGAATGCATATCGGAGACCGGCATTGAGGTCGGCCATGACATCACGAAACTCGGTTCCTCGAGCCGTTATGACAGGTGTTGCCATTGCTTGCAAGCATGCATCACTCATCCGTACGGGGCCAGGGACGAGAAAACAGTCACCTTGGTGTGCCATGTGTTCACGGTAGCGCGCACGGTTTTTGAATAGAGACTCTCCATCACAAGGAAAGAGCCCCATGTAACGATGCTATGTGCTAAAGACGTGGACGTTTAGGATTGGCCATGATGCGGGTAGGACTTGCGATGTTGCAAGGTGCTCGACATGAGCATGAAGAGGCGCTTCTTTCCATTGCCAGAGACCTCCAATATGACGTTGAAGTCGTACAGCTACGGAAAGGAGAGGACCTTGATTCTTCCATTCATGGTTTGATTTTGCCAGGTGGTGAATCGACCACAATGCGAATTGCGTCACGGTCTGAGGGCTTGCTTGATTCCATTTTCAATTGGATGAATGAACATCCCGGACGCCCAGTTCTCGGAACCTGTGCTGGCGCTATCCTACTGGCTATGCCGAGCAACAATCGAGCTCCGTACATCAGGGCCGTAATATCGAGAAATGCTTGGGGTCGGCAACGTCAATCCTTTGAAGCGGACATTGAAGTTGAATTCGAGCGACTGGAAACAACAGGCGTTTCAGTTCAACGTCAACCTGACGCGTACGGTCACACACCTCTGGTTGTCGGTAATACGGATGCTCGACCTCCAAGCGATTCTTTTCCTGGTGTCTTTATCAGAGCACCACGGTTTGAGAGCGATGGAGTTGCGTGCGAGACCATCGCACGGTTCGGAGAAGAGATTGTTGGCGTTCGCGATGGATCAAAATGCGCTGTAACCTTCCACCCAGAACTTACGAATGATCGCCGTTTCCACGCATGGCTTTTGAACGAAATCGCCGGACTATCACCGACGGATTGAACAAGGAGAGGTCAGGGGTTCTGTACATGGTGCTTCATCTACCGATGCATACGGAGATTCTTCCACCAGAGGAAGGAGAACCAGAAGGTTGTGTCCAGTGTCAGGAGGGACGCAAACTCGTTCTGTTTGTGACGGGTAAATGCCATTGGGGGTGCGATTACTGTCCCCTTTCAGAAAATCGACGCGAAACGCCAGACATGTTTGCAAATGAACGAAGGTGTTCAACTTGGGAAGAGGTCATTGAAGAGGGCCATGCAATGAAAGCAACGGGTACAGGTATCACAGGCGGCGATCCGATGCTCGATGCTGAGCGTTCAGTTGAAGCCATCAAACAACTCAAACAAGCCTTTGGTGAAGAACACCATATTCACCTCTACACGTCGATTCCCTTCAAACTTGAATGGGTCGAGAAACTCGCAACTGCGGGACTCGATGAGCTTCGGTTCCACCTGCTGGATGGCACGACCAAACAATACGAAGAAGTCATCCATGCCGCAAACGATGCGGGTATCAACGTTGGAATCGAATTGCCATGTGAACCAGACAAGGAGAATTCCTTGTTTGAACTGCTCGAGCAGTTGGAACAACTACCTGTTCAATTCCTCAATTTGAACGAATTGGAAATCACAACAGGCAACCAAGAGAACATGGATGTTCGAGGGTTCAATCTTTCAAGTGGTCTTTCTGCAGCAGCAGAAGGGTCGTTTGAATTGGGTGTTCGACTCAAAGAAGCCGCCAAAGACAAATCCTTCCACCTCAAATTCTGTACAGCGTCCTACAAGGATGCTGGGCAACTTAGGGCACGATTTCGACGAAGAGCAGAAGCAACACTTCGACCCTACGAGATTCTCTCCGAGGATGATACGATACTTCTCGGTGCAATTCCGACCGAGCCGGAGGATGCTCGTGACGATATGTTGGAGTTGCAAGAGACCTTGCAAATCCGTTCTTCTTGGTTACGTTACGATGCGATTGCTCGTCGAATAGAGATGCCCCTCAGCGTTGCCGAGGACCTTGCAGAGGTCCTCTCAGTTCCCGTTCAAATGGTTGAAGTGCACCCTACGCATGATCGATTGGAAGTGTCTATTGTCCACCTAAACGGTTCATCTGTATCTCAACACTAGGTTCATTTGCAATCAGTGAATGGAAGACACATGGGCATGCTTGACCAGGCCGATTGGGGTGTATTCAAGCGTTCCGAAACGTGGAAAGCATTTGGTGTCGCCGTTGTTCTTTTCGGTGTAATTGCGTATGCAGGCTTGTCCCTGTTCGATAGCATGGACGAGATTTTTGAGTCGGATGCAGAACCCGCTCCTATACCAGAAATCATTATTCAAAGTCTGAACAGGACTGGAATTGAAGAGAACTATACCAATTCTGACGGAGAGATTCGACTCTCCGAGATGCGAGGGGATGTTATCATTCTCGATTTAATGGCGCACGATTGTTCGAATTGTCACGCAGTTCAGGCGCATCTTGAGAAAAACATGGCTGATTGGAAAGCAACGGCAGATGCCAACGGTGTAGGGTTCCACATTTTTGGCTACGGCGCTTGGTATCAGGAATCCTTGGCCTATCTGAATGAATCCGGTGGCGAGTACACAGTTCCATTGTATCCAACCGGACTCGGCTCAACAGAAGCAGCGATTCTCGAGAACGGTTCGACAACCGACCCGAAGAAGTTGTTCACAACCGCGGGAACGGGTCAAATTCCCGTTGTTTTGGTCATCGACGTCGAAGGCTACATCGTTGAACGACAAGCGACAGGAACACCGATTGGCGGTTGGGGCGATTTCGATTCGTCTGTCGAGAAAGCAATAACGGGCGATGCATTGCTCACCATGGATGATCGTATCGCTTGGGAAGAACCGTCAACCTCGTTTGTTGCCGTCTTCATTCTAGGAATGATTCTCTCCATCCTTGTTTACTTCTCGCCATGTGCTTTCCCAGTACTGCCTGGTTTTATTTCGTATTACCTGAGTCTCGGAGCTCGAGAAGACGAACTCATCAAGGAAGGGAAGTTGAAGAATGCAATGCCGTCCTCATGGGTCATTGGTGCGCTTGCTGGATTGGGAATGTGGACGTTCTTCATCATCATCGGAATCATCGCATTTGCGATGGGTGAAGCCTTTGCCCAATCGGGTATGATTCACATCATTGCCATTGGAATTGCAATACTTTTGGTTGTTCTTGGTTCGATCATGTTGCTGGGAATCACATCGCACGTTCTTGGCTTCGTGCAAAAATTTGTCGACCGATGGTCGACAACGGAAATGGACGACACGTTCACGCCCCGGCGTAACATGTATCTCTACGGTATCGGATATGCTGCAGCCTCCATAGATTGCACCGCTGCTGCAGTCCTACCTTTCGTCATCTTCCTCGGAACGCTTGGAACCAGTGCGACGCTTTCGGGCTTGTCGGGACTCATGCTCGGACTCTTGATTCTAATGATTCTCGTCACAGTATTGGTCGGATTAGGACGACAGGTTATGATTAACTTCTTGCGACGAATGACTGGAATGATCAAGATGGTCGGTTCGTGGATGATGATCATGGCTGGTGTCGGGCTCACAATTTACCTGACCAACGCCGAGGCTGTCAGCACTTTTTTCAGTTGAGTGCAGGTCGTATCCAACCGTACCACAATCCTATTGCTAGGGCGATGCCTGAGATACCGTCGAACACGTAGTGTTGCTTAATGAGAGCCGTTGAGGCCACCAATAAGCCACATGAGGTCCACGCTATGAAGGAACGAACGTGGGTCCAAGTCCCATTTTCTATCTCTACGAAGCGAACGAAAAACACTACGAGGATGCTTAGCAAGACGTGGATGGATGGCCAGGCGTTGTACGGAGCATCCGCCTCGTGGAGCGCACTCATCATCAAGCCAAACAGACCTTCTGCACCGTAGGCTTGCGAGCGGAGTTCAATTTCCACAGGGAAGATCAGGAAGATGATGAAAGCCACCCACGCTGATGCGATAAGTCGTTGAAAGAACACCAGTCCGTTCTTTCTGTGTCGATCCGATGCCCCCATCCAAGCAGCCCAAGGGAAGTACAAGTAGAACGAATAGTAGGGGACAACCATCCAAGGTACGAAGGGCAAGTCGAAATCGATGGGCAGGTCAACAGCAAGCGTGCTGGTTCCTCTCCAAGCCGAGAACCGATTGATAAGGCCGTAGGGAAGCGCACCTAAGACCAAGAACAGGGACAGAAGAAAGCTGCCGTACTTGAACCGGGACCAATCTTCTCGCTGAGGCCACCATCGATCAATCAGGGGCCAGTTGTTCTCCGCCATCTCCCTCGTCCTCGTTAGGAACGGCTACGAGGTCGCTCCAATGAACCATGCGGTCGAAAAGAGACTTCCGTTTCCTAATCGTCGTTGGTGTCTTGTTCTGTGATGCTATTTGGCGGGGCTGAAGAGGGCTCTCCCATTATCTGGGTATTCGATTGTGAATGTTCGTTCAGGCTGTCATCGCTGGATTGTAAATCCTTCCAATGTAAGACTTGATCACCGATGATGGCAGCTTCTTCAGGGTCATGGGTTACATGAATCGCAGGTATGCCTCTGGCCTTGAGTACCGAACGGATTTCATGCGCAATTTTTCTCCGGAGATCGACATCGAGCGCCGAGAGTGGCTCATCGAGCAGCATCAATCGTGGATGGGTCAGCAGTGCACGTGCAAGCACAACACGCTGAGCCTCACCACCAGAAAGTGTTTCAATTGCCTGATTCTCTTTACCGGTTAGACCTAATTCGCCAAGAATCGCATTGACTTGGTCCATATCCGCATCCTTCTTTCGTTTGTATGCAAACAAGACGTTACCGAGCACATCTTTGAATGGGAAAAGGACTGGCCGCTGGAAGAGCATTCCGACTTCCCGTTGCTCGCATGGCTGTTTTTCGATGTTTTTCCCATTGAGAACGATGGTTCCCTTGGTTGGTTTCAAAAGGCCAGAAATAGCTCGCAGCAGGGTTGTCTTACCGCAGCCACTCGGGCCGATTATTGCCACAATATCACCTGATTTCATCTCAAAATTAAGGTTTGAAATAACGGTGTTTGCACCGAAGGAAACATCGAGGTCTTGAACGATTAAACTCATCAGAACCCTCCCCCTCTGTGCGCACGAAATCGTTCAGCGATAACAAACAGTAGGAAGGTTGTGAACATCAAAACAGTAGCAGCCGCCATCGCAGTAGGTGTAACCAATTCGAAGTATTTCGGGCGAGACATGAGCTGATCGACCAAAATGGGTAACGTATCCCATGCGCCAGAACGCAGGACAACCCATGAAGCACCAAATTCCCCGAGTGAGAAGGCCATAGACAGAGCAGAGGCCACAACAATTTGTGGTTTCAATAACGGGATTTTAATTTTGAAAAAACGTTGCGTTGAATTGTAGCCAAGAACCATCCCCATCGCATCATAATCAGAATCGATTTCTCGCATTGCAGGTAGCAGAATCCGAATTACAAACGGTGTCGTCAACATAGCATGGGGCAACATCGGCAAGCCATAGAAACTGAAAAGTGCAGGCCAAATTTTCAGTACACCAAGCAGGACCCCGATTCCGACCATTACTCCAGAAACCGCAAGCGGTAGCATTGACATAACGTCGAGCATTTGGGCGAGTTTGTATCGCTTTTGCTTTTCAAGTGCATGAATGCTGTGTGCGACAAAGAAACCCAAGATGCACGATATCAGAAGGCATCCAAGTGCGTACACGAGTGAGTTGGTTAGTGCTTCTGGAACGGATGCATACGATAAGTCGCCTTGGAACGCAGATTGCCATGCTTCGAAACTCCAGCGGTATGATTCCGTTGTACGATTGCGTATTCTGACCGATGCAAGGGCCATGCTAGCAAGGGGTGCAAGCGCAAACACGGTGGCAAAGAGAATACCAATGCGAGGCAAAAGACCTGGTCGGCCGATTGTGGTTCGAGAGTAACCTTCTGAAACGAGCTCAATCTCTCGAGAATTTCGTTGCTGTAAGCGACCTGATAGACTCAGAGCAGCGATCAACACAATTGCTTGAAGAGTCGAAGCGCCGAGGACAAATTGACTTACATCGAGCCTATAATTTGGAATACCAGCCGAGCCACCAACGGTCGCCATCAATGCTTCCAGTGTCCACATGTCGGGGGCAAGCCAACGAACCAGGGCAAAGGATGTGAACGAGAAGAGAAATGTGAACGTGAAGGCGGAGAGGATTGGAATCTTCAGCATCGGCCACCAAAATTGTGTAAGTCGATTGAGTGTTGATTCTCCGGCGGGTAACATGCGAAAAGCATCCTCATATCTGGGTGGCAGCGTGGCAATTTTTGGTTCGACAAAGCGAACAACAAGTGCAAGATTAAACCAGGCATGTGCAACAAGCAAAGCGATGATGTGTCCTGAATTCTCGATGCCAGTGCTTGACGACAAGGCGCCGATGAATCCAGTTTCGGTCCGCAAATCGATGCCAATTGAATGGAGTACACCGTCCTTCCTGATTAAAGCCAAGAATCCCATCGCTGCAACAATCGATGGAGTGACAAACGGTAAGGTCAATGCCGCTCGAATTATTCCAATGAATCTCCATTGATAACGTCCAAGCCACCAAGCGATTGGAATTCCGATGACCAATGTGAGGACTGCTGAAAGGAATGCCTGTATGAACGTGAACCTGAGTGCTTCAGCTCCAAATGGATGTTCATCGATAAGATACATCGATTCAAACGGATTTGAACCAGTTACGAGCATCAATCGATCGACTGCTAACAAAAGTGGCAACAGAATCATCGAAAGATACAGAACCACGGGAACCGTTCGGAAAACGGTGGATTTCATGGTGTCAACTCAGAGGTATCCTGTTGCATCTCTCCATGCTGCTAACCAATCTTCCATTTCATCAGCGATGCGTTCATTCGAGACCTCAGCTGGATTGGATGGAACGGGGCTGTGGTAGCGGTATCCATCGGTCTCGGGCAAATCCAGACCATCTCGAACAGGATACATGAAGTTGTAAAACGGCATTTCTGAGTTAACATCTTCGCTCAGCAAGAATTCTATGAATTCACGAACCGCTGGAGCGTCTCCTCCACCGTTGATTTTTGTTGCATATTCTACTTGGTGGAAGGAAGCATGATCGATGTCCAAGGCCATTGATATGGTGGAGTTACCACCGTAGTAGGCTTCGACACCGGGCGAATGGCAGTACGATACGGTAAGCCATGCGTCGCCAATATGACCTTCTTCCCATACTCCATAACCACCGCTGTAGTGAATTTCGTAGGTTTCTGACCAACCTGGCTTGAAAATCGCTTCGTTGTTGGCCATGTCCTCCCACCAAGTCATTGCGTCAATGGTACCTTCTTGCTCAAAGTAGTCGATGGTTGCAGTCATGAAAGCCCGTCCTGGGGACGATGTTGTCGGACTTGGGAACGCCGTTCGTCCTCTCCACGCTTCATCGGTTAACTCCTCCAGCGTTGTTGGTATGGATAGGTTGTTTTCATCCAATGCTTCAGTGTCGACATTCAGGCAAATATAGCCATGATCGAACGGTACGGCACTTTCTTCTGCGTATGGGACGAGCGTAAGCGGATTCAGATCCGGAACCGCAGCGTTGTGCGGAGCAACAAGGCAATTGTCCTGAGCGGTTTGCAAGTACGTGTTATCAAGACCAATGGCGAGATCAGCCTGCGGGGCATCGCTGGTCAACAACATCTTCTCGAGTACACTCCCTGCATCACCCTCACGCTTAATATCAACTTCATAACCGCTCTGATTGGTAAATTCGTTGAGTACTTCATCGGGAATTGCAAACGAGTCGTATGTAAGGATCGTGAGTTGATTGTCGTCGGTTCCGTTGGAAACAACGCATTCCTCTAGAGTCTCAATTGTTCCGAGGCAGCCCGACAAAGGAGCCAACAACAGTACTGAAAGGATAAGGCTGATTCGAATTATTCCAATCCCTCCAGAGTCTTGATCAGAGTATGACATCTGTCGACAACGTCCAATGGGCTTGCTCCCAAAACATAGAGCGATGGCTCCCAGCCGAAGTCTCCTATGTCGAGGATAACATCGATCTGCGAATTTGAATCTTCTAATCCAGTGCGGTCTGCATCTGCTAACTCCCATGACAAGAGGTTGCACGCTTCTTGCACGGCGTCGATGTCCGTCCCCTCATGGTCGCCGGGAGGCCGTATGTTAATGATCGCAGATTTGGATGAATCGTTTTTCTTAACCTCTAAGAGCATCTGCGCCAAGTGTTTTGATGAGCCAAATTGTGGTTTTCCGTGTGTTCTGAGTTCGTTTTCAACGGCTGTTATCTTTCCAGGAACAGCAGCGACGTCTTCAACTGACGTTGCTGAATTTAGACATGCGGCAATGTTCATTCCAACCTTGGGCAGAACGGGCATAATCAAGCGAGAGTCGAGCCGGCCAATGGCCCATTCAAGCCGACGGATGAGAGCGTGCTCGTTCTGGTCAATTTCAAGGTCCATACCCGTGAGCGTTTTATCGAAACGAAGTACTTGATTGCCTGTAAACTGAAATTCAACGATAAATCTCTGTCGAAGCAACTCGTCGCTCTGGCCAACGGAGAGTAAACCACCAGCAATCTCTTTTGCCCAGCCATCAATCGTTAATTCATCGGCTGAGCCCGGTAATTCTGCGATTGGTTTTTGATACTGTCTTGATATTGTACTCTGCGTTGTACCGAGCATTGATGCAATGTTCATTTGCGACCAACCTTGACCTCGCAGTTCTCGAGCGAGTTGCATGTGCAGTCGATTCAACCAAGCGTCACCAGTGTTTCCTAACATGGTTATCGCTGAACACCTCGGTTATTCAATGTATGTAATGAATGATGCAAAATGCATAGACAAAATGTTGGCGCATAGATGACCACGTTCAAAGACCGGTTTCGATTGAAGCCGATACATGGACACGGAAACGTTCCTCGATGAGGTCCTCTCTCGGGTGAAAATCTTCCTGGATTCAAGCCAAAGTGATGTTCGAATTCGATCCCAGCAAACTCACGATTCCCTTCTCCGAACTTCCGATCTAAAACTGCCAATGGAAGGGCGTGGGCTCGAATCCGCACTCGACGACATCGAGTCTGTACTCAGTCATTCAGTTCGCACCACGGCTCCTGGCTTCATGAATCCGCTGTGGGGGGGACTCTCCATCGCCTCCATCGCAGGTGAGCTTGTAACAGCAGCCACAAATACAGCCATGTACACCTATGAAATTGCGCCAATTGCAACCCTAATCGAATCCTCAATCCTCAAGCGCATGGCCGAGCTTGCAGATTTCGGCACTAGCCAAGGAACCCTTACAACGGGTGGATCAAATGGGAACATGCTTGGTCTGCTGTGCGCCCGGCAGTCGAAAGTCCCTCTGTCAAGTCAAACGGGTTTTGATGGAACCAAAATGGTCGCCTTTGTTTCAGAGGAGTCCCACTACTCATTCAACATCGCTTCGAACGTCGTTGGTATAGGCCAATCGAACCTCATTAAAATTCGATGCAATGAACAAGGGCAAATGCGAGCGGATTCACTTAAGGAAGAAATTGAGCGGGCGTTGGACAATGGACAGATACCTTTTGCAGTTCTCGCTACGAGTGGGACAACCGTTCGTGGTAGTTTTGACCCACTTCGAGAAATTGCTGAGATAGCGCACAGATACGAATTGTGGATGCACGTTGATGCTGCATGGGGTGGTTCGTGTCTTTTCTCCCCTCAGTATCGATCGTTGATGGATGGTATTGAACTCGCCGAC
>DAPT01000073.1:67342-112680 GCA_002502215.1 Euryarchaeota archaeon UBA124 | reverse complement strand
ATAACTATGCGCCTCTTGACGTTCGCTCGTTTCATTCGAATGATAACGAAGAAAGGCCCTGCAGACATCGATAAGATTCAGAACATGGGCCTCCTAGCAGTCAAACTCACCCAGATCTTTGCGCTTCGACCTGATCTGCTCTCCGAAGAGAAGTGTCACCAACTTCAGTCCCTGTACCAACGAGCAAATTCAATTCCGAAAGAAGACTCGATGAAACTGATTCACGATCGGGCCCCTTCTGGTTTCCTTGACGCTTTTGAATCGTTTGAAGAGGAGCCATTCGCAGCAGCAAGTATTGGCCAAGTTCATCGAGGCACTCTGAAAGACGGAAGCAAAGTTGTTGTGAAAATCATCAAGGCTGACTTTGAGAAATCTTTCCGTAAAGACGTCGCTCGGATGCGACGATGGTTGCGAATCGGGTTGTTCCTCAACCCTCGATTACGCAAGGTCGGAAACCCGGTTGGGTTGTTGCAGCACGTAGAAGATTACACGCTTCGCGAACTTGACCTTCGCAACGAGATACAAGGAGCAGAGCTGCTTCGCACCAAGGCGAAAGAAGTCGAAAATCAATTCCCAATGCCTTTGTTGAAGTTTCCTAAAGTTTGGCCAGAATTATCCAATCGCCACATACTCGTGATGGAACACATCAAAGCACCAACACTTGAATCTCGACTGTCGGACAAGGATTTGTCTTGGGAGGATTTGTTGCAACTCTTCCGAATTCATGGCGCTTACATGTTTGGAATTGGAACCTTTCATGGTGATCTACATCCAGGAAATGCAATGGTTGACGAAAATGGGATGTTTACATTCATTGACACTGGAGCGATCTCTCACGCCCCGGAATCCGTCCGCTCTGCTCTCTTCTGGTTCTTCTATTACCTCGCAAAAGGAGAGTTGGAAGAAGCCTTTGAAGCTATGTTAACGATGGCGGACACACCTCCAACAGGCGAAGCAAAGGCACGATACATGCAAGAAATGCACGAAACATACGATGGTTTTGTCGGGAAATCGGTTAGTGAGGTCAGCCTCACCCAACAGATGATGAAAACCGTTCGAATTGCAGTTCTTGCGGGATGTCGCTTCGGAGAGGAAGCATTCCCAATTATTCGATCATTGATGTACATGGACGGCATGGTGCTTCGAGGGCACCCGGACGTTGATCTCATATCGTCCATGGGACCTTACCTCGACGAGTTTGCTTCAATCGTTGAGTTACCATACAGCAGCGACTCAAACAACTCAACATCATCGAAAGCTGCGTTTTGGGACAGCAATCCAAATCCGACGGATTAATTGGCGCAAAACCGCGCTTTATATGTAGCAGAACGGTGATTGAGAACTATGCCTACACCAAGCAATCAACACATCGTCATCGTCGGAGCGGGACCCGGAGGACTCGCTGCCTCCCTACTCCTCGCCAAAGCAGGTGTCAACGTTACCGTCGTCGAACGTTCATCCAAAGTTGGAGGCCGTACGAAAATCATTGAGCGAGATGGATTCAAGTTCGATTTGGGACCTACATTTTTCCATTACACAGAAGTCATCGAAGAAATTTTCCAAGCCATCGGAAAGGATGCTCACAAAGAATTGAAATTGAATCAACTCGACCTGAATTACCGCCTAATCTTCGGACAGGGTGGAGAACTGGATTGCACAAGCGACCTCGATGTCATGCGTGACCGAATTGCTGTACTTTCCGGTGAAAAGGATGCAAATGCTTTCGTCGAATATGTTGAGGACAACCGAAAGAAGCTCCACCGAGCAAAGGCTTGCCTTCAAGAGCCTTGGAACGGACCAAGCGACATCTTCTCCAAGCGAGTCATGCGTGCTGCAACGGTTCTGCGACCAACACGTTCCGTCGCCAAGGATTTGATGCGCCTCTTTGATGACGATCGATTGATGCTTGCTATGTCTTTCCAGACCAAGTATCTCGGCATGTCCCCGTTCAATTGTCCAAGCCTGTTCACAATCCTTGCCTTCCTCGAATACGAGTACGGAATTTTCCACCCAACAGGTGGACTTGGATCCGTCCCTGTTCGAATGGCAGAAATTGCTGAAGAAATGGGAGTTCAGTTCCGCCTTAGTGAAGCCGTTGAGGAAGTCATCATGGATGGGAAGACCGCTGTCGGTGTTCGAACTGAAAAGGAAGTCCTCATGGCTGACCGAGTAATCGTTAACGCTGACTTTGCAAATGCGATGACCAGCATTGTTCCGAACAAGTCTCGAAAGCGATGGACAGACAAGAAGCTTGAGTCGAAAAAATACTCTTGCTCGACGTACATGCTCTATCTGGGGGTTGACCGAACCTATGACGTACCTCACCACCAAATTTACGCCTCGAAGGATTACGTCGGAAATCTAGAAGACATTGAAAAACACCACCGTCTTTCTTGGGATGATCCGTCGGTTTACGCCCAGAATGCTTGCGCTACCGACCCAGGGCTAGCACCTGAAGGTTGTTCGACTGTTTACGTTCTCGTCCCTGTTTCGCATCAAACTGAAAACATCGACTGGTCAAAGGAATCCAGCAAGTTTAGAGAACGCATTCTCGACCAAATTGAATCCAAACTTGGGTATGAGAACATCCGCGACCACATTGTCACAGAAATGTCGATGACGCCTGACGATTGGGGCGACCACTGCTATCGCGGTGCAGTGTTCAACCTCGCACACGGCCTTGACCAAATGTTGTGGCGACGCCCACGCAACAAATTTGAGGATGTCAAGAACATGTACCTCGTCGGTGGAGGAACTCACCCTGGTTCGGGCCTACCTGTCATCTTCGAGAGCGCTCGTATCAGCAGCAAACTCGTCTTAGACGACTTGGGTATCAAGCCCGATTGGAACGGTGTTGAGACATGGTTCGAAAACGTCCGACGCTCTCCAAACGGGCGCAAAGCTCAACGCAGCATGCCTACAGCAAAAGAAACCGGTACACCGACCAACGCTTGAGGGAACAACGTGCGATTCGTTGCGCTTACGCTCATCCTACTTTTGTCTGGATGTCTAGAGTCAGAGATTGAGGATGGACGCGTCTTTACCGTTGAAACACTAGATCGCAACGAAGATGCTGGACCGATGTATTCGATGAAGGATAATCTTAGCCAGGGACCTGTGCTGGTCCTCTTCATTGGTGTAGGATGCACAGGATGCAAAGACTGGACAGATGATCTTCGTGAACATCACACAGATTGGATGGAACAAGACCCACCTCTCCAAATCGTTTCAGTTGAACGGTACCTTCGCTTCGAAACCAAAGAAGATGTTGCTGAAGAATTCGGTGCTCCAGACAGCAATCACTACACTCCTTGGCCCATCGTATTACCAACTGAAGATGATTCCATTCAACGGATTGAAGACCAAGCTAACCTCAGCCAATCCATCTTTGAGTACTACGGCTTACCTGGGACACCTGAATTGTTCCTCATCGATCAGAATGGTGTTATACGTTGGGAAAGCACGACCTATTATCCGGATGAAAACTCGATCCAAGAAATTGAAAATGCGTACGAACAGGTGATTTGATGGTCGAAACAATGCTTCTAGTTGCCTTTTTTACAGCGACAATGTGGGTCGGCCCATTTTGGATGCTGATGCTTCTCCAACCTTACGCTGAAAGAACAAAGAAATGGATGGAAGGCCCATGGTTCGTTCTCGGACCCTTGATTGCCTATCTTATCGTCTTGGCCATGAACCTCACAGCATTGAGCGATATGGTTGGTGACGGTACACTAAGTGGTGTTGTATCTGGTTTAGCTGAAGTCCTCGGCACCGACGATGGAGCAGTTCTTGCTTGGACTCATTTTGTCATAGGCGACATTATCGTAACCCGATGGATTTGGAAGCGAAGTGTTGAGACAGAAATGAACAAAACACTTGCGCAAGTGGGTATAATGTTCGGGGTCATGCTGATGCCGGTTGGACTTGCTATTCACTTCATTTCAATGCAACAAAACAAGGAAAACAACACGCATTCATAACTGAAAAATTCGGGGGATAGATATGAACAGAAACGAGTCCGTTGAAGAGGCATTCCTTGAGTGTGAGGAGATATGTCGTCAGGCCTCATCAACGTTCTTCGCCACCTTCTCTGCACTTCCATTCCAAAAGCGCCGGGCTGTTCACGCAGTCTATGCCCTTTGTCGTTATCTCGATGATATCGCAGACGGAGACACACACCCCGTAGTACAAGAAACAGAATACCTGAACAACCTCGTTAACGAACGAGATAAACTCCTCCAAAGCATCCATCAAACATCAATGAACAATTCTGAGGAAGAGCACCGATATCGTCTGATGGCCCTTGTTGATGCTAAGGAGCGTCTAACCCGTTTGTTTGAAGGCGATGAAACGGCAACAAACGGGGAAGCTATCTTCATTGCAATCAATGAGGTGTTCAAACAATTCCCCGTTCGACTTACTGATTTTGAAACGATTATCGAAGGGATGGAAGATGATTTGTTCGAAGTACGTCACAAGACGTGGGATGAAGTCCGAGCGTATTGCTACAAGGTGGCCTCAGCAGTCGGCCTGGTTCTTGTCGAGATTTACGGCTGTGAAGACGCTGGAGCACGCATCCACGCCATCGACATGGGAATACAATTGCAAATGATCAACATTCTTCGAGATGTCTCTGAAGACTATCGCAGCGGCCGGATTTACCTTCCGATCAATACCCTCAGCGAATACAACATCGAAATTACTGAGCTTGGAAACCCTGAGTTTGGTACGAACAATCGATGGAAATCCTTCGTCCAAGAATACATTGAAATCGTACGCAGACACCAAGAATCTGCACAACATTTGTTTGAATATCTTGATTCAAAGTCCCAATTGCAACCTAAACTCATGTGCGAGGCATACGATGCAATCTTCCATGAAATTGTTCGTTGCTCTGGCGATGTACTAAGCAAGCGTCCAAGTCTGTCCAAGTGGAGAAAAATCCGCCTGGCTGCGAAATTATCGCTGCGTCGGTTCCGCGCCCGCTGGTCGTAATCGTTTGACCACTGAGGCAATGCATTCAAACCCTCAGGGCCTTTCCGCTCATCATGGACGAAGTCTTACCAGTATCTGTAACAGTCCTTCTCCCTACGCGAAACGAAGAAGAAGCACTCGGAGCAACTGTTGACGCCATCCCACGCGACTGGTGCGAGTCACTTGAAATCATGATCGTTGATGGGTCATCGACCGACCGTACTCGAGAAATTGCATTGGAGAAAGACGTGCGAGTTCATCTCGAACCTCGAAAGGGCTACGGTCGTGCTTATCGAACTGGTTTCGTTGTTGCCTCCAACGACATCATCGTTACCATGGATGCAGACTGTACGTACCCTGCAGAACTCATTCCTGAATTGGTAAAGCGTCTTCTCGATGAGGACCTCGATTTCATTACCTGCGATCGGTTAAGCATGGCAGAGGATGGGTCGATGTCTGGACTCCACGGATTTGGAAACTGGGCTCTTTCCTTTAATGCTCGACTGCTGTTTGGCTACGGTATCAAAGATTCACAGTCTGGGATGTGGGTGTTCAGAAAATCTATTTTTGACAACCCGAAGATGCGCCCTACAAACGATGGGATGCCGCTCTCAGAGGAAATCAAAATCCTTGCCCGAAAACACCTTGGTCGAAGAAAGGCCATCGAGATCTCTGTTCCTTATCGAGAGCGTGTTGGTGAGGCTGAGATCCATACGTGGGGCGACGGGTGGAAGAATCTCCGATTCCTTTACGCGAAAAGGTTTGGATTGGCACGAACCAAGACTGAGTGGGGACCGCTCGATGACAATCCAGACAGTTTGAATGGGACGTTGCCTGAGCAGTGATCATTCGTAGACTTTCATTGAGGCAAGCCTTGGATCGATTGCAACTCGTTGCTGAATCAACAAAGCAAACGGGATGAGTACCCATACTACAATCCAAAAGTACACGAATTCAGAAAGGTACGTAGGCGTTTCTGTTCGCATTTCACCGCTGATTGAGATAAACGACTCAGCATCTGGGTTTCCTGGTAATGGGGGCTGAGCTTCAAGTGCACTCCGGTTTGCTGGACGTACCATTCCAATATCATACCCACTTGCTTCAAATTCGAGTGCAAATCCATCCAATCCTATACTTGTATCACCAGAAAAATCAGCGTGTGCAAGGAAGGCAGCGTTCTCGTCGTTCTCGTCGGAATTTGAAAAATCCTGTGGATTGCCTGCAACCGTTCCAAACCAAGATACTGGGAGCACAAGCAAAACGAGCAGTATAATCAGCAAGGTGTTCAAAATTGAAGCAACCGAAGTAAATCGACGCAGTACTGTCAACAATCTTTTGCTCGATTGTTTCTTTAAATCAAGACCAACAAAGAAAAACAAGACAATGGAAAAGCCAATCCCAACGTGTATGAGTGTGAATGTCGTTGATTTGACTGTGCTTGGGGAAGGTCCTGGAAATGTTTCATCCAGATTTTCATCGTACTCTTGGACCTCTTGTTGGGAGAGCTCAGCCCTGCTGTCACGCTCATCCTGCCAGTGCGTTAATCGCAGTGGGCCAAAGAATTCGATGCTCACATCATCCTGATCATTTTGCATATCGATGGTGATGTTGGCTGCTACTCCTTCGAGCATGAGAGGGCCTTCTTCGACCGTAGCAGAGAGTGTTCCCACAAACCAACTCTCTTCTTCGAGAGCTGACTTTAGTGCCAGCAAAAGCACAACTTGTGCGACAAGGACAAAACAAGCGATGACTCGCCAGCGAGCAATAGGTTCAGACCCTTCGCTCATTCTTCGTCCTTCAAACGGATTGATACAAACATTCCTGCAAGCGCAATCATTGCAAGCGTCGTTACTGGTGAAAGGAACGGCAGAAGGCTTGAGATTTCATCTTCTGTTACTTCCTCAACAGCTTCCTCGTCTTCTTCGGTCGTGTTCGGCTCTTCTGGGAGTGTTGCAGGGTCTACGCCCTCGTTGACTGCCTCAACCTCTTCGGTGTTGTGTTGTGTGACATCGACAAGATCGGTCAAATCGGTTTGATCTTCAATTTCTTCTGCCTCTTCTGCAGCAGCGATTCCTGTAAAGTAGGTCACAGAGACGCCGCGTTCAGGGGTTCCGTATGCATTGCTCTCTGGTCCAATGAGTGTGTACCATTGTGTGCCACCCGGCGATGCAACCAACTGGAAACCAACGAAGCGATTGGTTGCATCATCGTACAAAGCGTAAGCCATGCCATCTTCGTATGCAATATCATAATCTTCCTCAAAGTTGGACAAACGGTTTTCCATGTTTTGTCCAAAGGACTCCATGGTGTTTTCAAGGGTTGACTCGGCAAGAGCTTCAACAATGGTCACAAGACGATCGCTTGGTTCTAGATCTTGTGAAACAGATTGGCATTCTTGCTCTGAACCGACAACTTCACTATCGCTGATTCGTGTGACTTCAAGATCGACACAGTACTCGCCAAATCCATTGATCTGAGCGGTAGCTTCTCCATAAGCGTCCCAAGAACCATCTGCAACGGCAGTTGAACCTGCGTCGGAGGTTGTTCCCTCATCATCGGTAACTTTCCAAGAAATCTCGTAATTCTCATCGTAATCCATACCATATACATCGTAATTGAAGTTCATCTCTGACTCACTGGATTCGCCCATGTAGATGTAAACATCCAGTTGCTCTGCTTGCCCACTGGTTTCATCTTCACCGTTTGCACAATCTTCCATTCCATCGTTCACCCAGTGTGGGGGGATGTTTTCGCCGTCATCACAAATGAACTCTTCATCCGAGTTGTCGCCACAGTCATCGATTCCATCTTCGACATATTCGTATGGGATCTCGTTGAGGTTCGCACAGACGAAGTATTCCTCGTCTTCTTCGCCTCCACTAGTCAAGTCTCCAAAGAGTTCTTCGAAATTCTCGTCACTGAGGAGAGCATCAACGATTCCAGGGTAGTCTCCGCTACCAACCACTGAGTTCGCCCACATCATGGCCCACATTGCAGGGAAGGCGATTGGAGTAGGTGAAGCATAGGCTTGGTGTACTTCGATGGTGCTTCCATCATCAATGGTAATCATTTGCGTTGGCTCATCGAGCAACTCCATTCCACCGCCCATAAAGAAGATTTCAACCTCACCATCGTACATGTCTGTCACAGTGTCTGAAATCGAGAAGTCGAAGTCACCAGCGGGGAGGCCAACTTCTTCTGTTGGGATACCCTCAAGCTCAAACAAAACAGATGTTTCTGTCTCATAGTGGATGCTGCTATCAGAACACACGTCCCCTATACTAACTTCTTCGGATCCGGAATCGACATAACTGTCATCGGAACCGCATTCCCAAATCAATCTTTGACCTGGTTGTAAATTTGCCATTTCATTGTACAGAGGCGATGCTTCGTCCATGCGGACCTCAAGCAGCCCATTGTTGATATCAAATGAAGTACTCAGAGTGTAATCAATATCGAACGGCAGGGTTTCTCCATCACCAGAAAGTTCTCCGCTGATGCCTACGCTGTACTGGATCATTGCTTCGACATCCATTTCCATGTCCATTCCATGGAGACCCATGTTGGCATCGAAGTATTCGGTGTAAAGTACATCGGCGTTGAACAATTGCTCTGCATCATAACCAATCGTGAGGTCAATCCCTCCGTAGGAATCGCTCCATTCAGAGTGAACAGCGAAATCATCCAGAACGCCGTGGCGTACAGTCAGTTCTGTCATTTTTGTGGAGAAATCCGTCGGAGTTCCGTCAACATCGAGCGTGGTCATTGAACCATCGTATTGTTCAAAGACAATGGTTGTGGAACCGCTCGTTACGCTTCCAATGAGCATGTCAATGCCTGAATCGTCGCCAGCAGCCATGACCTCTTGGAAGACTTCTTGCAAGTCAATTCCAATCATTGAGGCAATGTCACCGTTGATGTTCGAGTAATCGTATTCAACGCCCCAGGCAATGGGTTCAGGTTCATCAGCAGCGACATTCGCAGGCAGTGTCGTTGCAATCATTAGTCCAACAAGTAGGGCAGCAAGTGCTTTTCTCATGTGTAAGAACCATCGTGATTAACTTATTACACTTTTGCACGGAGATTATAGCCTGTATCACACGTTGTCCCAATCTAATTTTTCGTCCTCGGAGGACTCCTCGTCAGCATCCTCCTCGTCAACCAATCCATCACCAAAGACCCCCCAGGAGTCGATAAGTTTCATTTCTTCAGCGGTTGCTCTGCGACGTTGAATTATCATGAGTAGTGCAACGAGGATAGCAATGGAAATTGCACCAACAAGAACGCCGGTTGACATGAAACCCTCACTCTCTGCTTCAACAACCCTGAGTGGTGTGTAGAGAATATCGACGCTCGCTGAATCGCCTTCACCATCTGTTGCAATGACCTTGAAACTTGGTTGTCCAATACCCGAAGGCTGGAATTCAATCGATCCTGTCCAAATGCCATCGCCATCTTCGTCGCTGAGATTGAAGGTCCATGTCTGAATGTTGTGGACGATATCGACGCGGACATCGTCGGTTGTACCATCAGCATCAATCAACTGCACAGATACATCAAGCAAGACTCGCTCATCAGAAACAAACTCGGTTTGAGACAGTTCCAAACTGGTTTGAACCAATTCAGGGAGACTCGAGCGGACTGTGAAGTTGATGTGTTGTTCTGAGGAGGCACCACGAGCATCCTGTACGTACAACGAAACGTGATGCGAACCAGGAGCGAAGACTTGTGTGAAGGTCGATTGTGTGCTCAAAATGGTTGATTGAAAGCCCTGGTTATGCAGACGCCATTCTCTTGTTACGAGGTCATCATCTGCATCAGAAGATGCACCTTCAAAGACGATGGTCGCACCAGGGTCAACCGAATCGAGATTTTCGGGTGATGCAATCACAGCCTCTGGATCGCTGGGAAGAATAAGCAATTCAAACGATTCGATTCGAGATTTTCCAGTCTCATCCACCAATTCAATCTGTAAGTCTCTTTGCCCAGCATCAAGGTCGATTTCATGAACGGTCGACGTTGAAACATCAAGCAAAATTGGGAGATACGTCGATGAGAGTTCATCATAACTTCGTAAGGTGAGAGTAAAGGCATCGTCATCGTAATCAACGCTGTTTCGTGCATCGATAACAATCGAGTCGCTTGATGCAAATTGACTACCGTTCACCGGCGAATCGAGGACGAGAATTGGTGCGGATTGGGCAACTGTGAGTGTTTTCATTGCCGTTACACTCGGATTGATGCCATCGTTCAACGTGAGTGTAATTTCGTGGACGCCTGCAGAGAGTCGTGCCTCAAACGTAAGCCAATCCTCGTCTTCTGGCGTCAGTCGCCCATCGAGACTGCTCGACCAATCGATTTGCAGGAACTCGGAACCGGCAGCAGGTTCGTTTTCTGCACAATGCCACGTTCCATCGGCTGGAAATGTGAAACACGCTGAATCAAAGTCACCGCTTCCATTGGCACTGAACGGAATAAGAACGGACGAGTCGAGGTCATCGAACAAGGCCAATTCTTCGATCACAGCTCGTGGTGCTGAGTTATCAACTGTGATCAATTCAGAAACAACAGCCATTTCATCACCGTGATCCATTCGGTCATCTGTTATCCGTAACTCGATTTGGTGAACACCACGGGAGAGGTGACCATCCCAAGAAATGTTTTCGATTCCTTGCCCAACCATCAGCGTTCCATCCACATTGGACCACCATTCAAACGAAACTGGATTGTTTTCTGGGTCTGCTGAACTACTTCCATTGAAGAAAATCAAATCCTCGCTTGCAGTTCCGTTGCGTTCAAGCGTGAATTCAGGGGTTGGCATTTCATTGTACAACTTCACTTCGACTGAGTAGGTGGCGTTGTTCCCAACCTGATCCCATGCAACGACATTCAGGAAAAACGATGCTGGAGGGTCATCAGAAAAATGATCGAACGTGTAGGTTAATTCTTCTGGACAAATCCATTGATTGTCCCACGCAGGCGCTTGCCGGTTGTAACTCCCGAAGGTAATTCTGCATGCGAATTCGTCGCCTTCGGGGTCAAGCGTCCCCGATGTATTGATCGTCACTGTACCGGTTTGGGGCATGATAAGTTCATTCCACTGTGTGAGCGCTGGTTCGAAAGATACATTGAGTTCTGGAGCAAGATTTGTCAATTCGATGGTACGTGTTTCAGATACGCAATGACCTGCATTATCACAAACTTCCAGCGTTAAATCGTGGATTCCGTCGCTAAGAGGAAAACCTGAAACTCCGTCGTTTGCGGAAAAAGGAACCGTGCCTATTGCTGAGGAAATTACACCATCAAGCGATGAAGTAAAGGTAAGCGTAAGTTGATCATCGTCCAAATCCCATGACTCCTGCGCATCAAACAGCACCTCTCCTTGTGAAGGGAACACATCGCCATCCAAAGGTGAAGTCCAATTAAGGAACGGCGGTTGGTTGTCCAACTCAAGTCGGCAGTACATGATTTTGTCATCATCCAAACTGACCGTCGTCGAATTGCTTTTGCTGTCGTATCCACAATCAACGGTTGCATCATTGATTTGAGATGCGCCAGTATTTGTCCACCGCTGACCAATAAAATCTGAGAGAAGGACCTGACCCAGATCGTTGGTAAATTCGGATACCGATGGCTCAAACTGAGTGAAGCTCACGTTCGCATATGCATTCGGAACGCCATTCGACTGATTGTTCACAACCCACACTGTAACATCCCAAGCAACATCGATGATTGCCCCTGATGGAATGTTTGCGATGGATAAATCGATGTTGTTCGGTTGATGCAAATGCATTAGCGAGGAGGCGTCCAAATCCAGTACATGTGCTCCAGTCGCATCACCTAAATTCGAGAGATTAACATCAGAGTTTTCAACCCAAATACGTCCACTGCAATTGTTTCCAATCGTATTTCCATAACCGCCTAAATCAGGGTGATTGATGAGTTTAAGGCAATCGGTTCCACGAAATTCAGTGTTGCTCAAAGTGGAAGGAAAGTTGCCGTTGTGGTCGGCATCCCAGTAAATTCCACTGTGATTTCCAGTCATTGTTAATCCGTCTATACGCCCAGCAGCCTGTTCGATGTACAATGCATGTTGCGTTGTCGATTCGTGTGCAATCTCTGAATTCAAGAGATTGAATCGACCGCCTTGGGTACCAAGCGATAGACCTCCGTTGTCGACGTACATCGCTGGAAGTGAGGAATCAATCTCTGATATCGAGAGGTTGTCGAACCATAGATCGACGGAATCGATTACGTATACGCCATAGCCTTGGGGCGACTCTACCTCACAATGCATGCAAACGACATCGCCTGATGTGGTCTCTAAATCGTTCGACTTTTGGAACGATAGGCCTGACTGTTGCATTGAATTCGAACCGAGTGAGCCATCGTTCACCGAGGTGAGATTAGACAGCGTAATGTAACGCGTATCGAAGACATGAACACCAGAGAAACCATTGTCAGCAGTCGATACCCCATTGACGACGACTGTTGCAGAGTCGATGAACAACCCCTGCTCTGAATTGTTGTGAAGATTCCAGTCACTGCCCTGAAGCGACCCCCCACTGGATGAGTGAATGCCCGGCCCTGGAGAGCCACTGATTTCCAACTCCTCGAGTTGGGCTGCGAAATAGGATGTCTGGACGCTTAGGCCCGCAGAATGAGCCCCCTGTCCTGCTTCACCTGCATCCCGGATTGTCATGTTACGAAGCGTCGTTGTCGAATCGACAAAGAACAAGCGAACACCGACCGAAGAGGCTTCATCGACAAGGACATTCTCAAGCCATGCGCCCGTTGCATTGATCTCAATAGCTGCCATCGCTATACCCGGAGACGTAGCGCCAGAGGACCCTGTTCCCCGCACAGTGAGGTTGGTGAAATCTGCTGTCTCATAATTTGTGTAATTCGTATGGTTGTTCTTGTCCAAATAAACTCCACGGTACATACTGTTGGAAACATCAACATCTCGGAATACTCCTCGGGTGTATCCTGAATCATCGATGTGACGAACGATGATACCTGTATCGCTTTTATCGATGCTGAGGCCTTCAAACAGTGGTACACTATCCTCGACCCAAACACCTGCGGCTTCACCAAGCACGGAGCCTGAAATGTTGTCCATGACAATGTCTCGATAGATGCCTCCAGATGCGCCCCATAGATTCAGACCACGGAGTAAATGATCTGTGAAATATGCACCTTCGACGATGGGTGTTGAACCATCCCCGACCGACACCCCGATGCCATATCGCCAGTCGTTTTGGAAAGGAAGGGAACGACCAGCTTGCTCGATGTGTAAATCTCGGATGACTGGGCTGGAACTTCCAAACATATCGATTCCAACGCGGTCTGGATTGAATATTGTGACATTGTTCAAAATTGGATCTGAACCGTACAACGTCATACCAAATACAGCGTCCTCGATGTGCATGTGATTAATCGTGCTTCCTCGCCCATTCGATGAAGAGTTGAATTGTATCCCCTCGTGATCTGAGGTCGTTGAAGAACTTGATAGTACGATTGGGCATGTTGGAGTCCCTTGAACGGTTAAGCGGCCATCGACGTATATTCGGATGCCAGGTGACATCACAACGTTTGTGCAGGAAGTAATGAGGAGCTCATCCTGAACGTTTACGAAATAATCGCTGGTGAGCTGAACTGTTCCAGACCAAGTGGTGGTAGCACGGGCTGAAACTTCTGAGCCGTGGGCCTGATCTTGAAACGGTTGGACCACTGGAGCAACGGACATAATCAGCAAGAGAGTCAACAGACTAAACGCAACAAGCGCTCTTTTTCTCTCCATAAATTGGTTTACTAAGCAATAGCATTTGAAGCCACCCGTTGCCTGTTTGCCCATCGAATGGCACCCGAAGCGATAAAACCCCTCGGCTTGAGGAGAATCTGTGCCAGAAGCATTCGTCCTCATCAAGACCGAACCTTCTCATGAACGAGATGTCTATCTTGCTTTAACCTCGCATGATTCTGTCAAAGAAGTTCACGCACTTTACGGAGAGTTCGATCTTCTTGCACATGTCAGTAGCGATTCAGCCAAGAATCTTACATCACTTCTCATGAATGAATTTC
This sequence comes from Euryarchaeota archaeon UBA124, assembly GCA_002502215.1. Classification (GTDB taxonomy): domain Archaea; phylum Thermoplasmatota; class Poseidoniia; order Poseidoniales; family Poseidoniaceae; genus MGIIa-L2. The sequence goes on along the minus strand of DAPT01000073.1, from coordinate 98,619 downwards.
GAACAATCAGTGGAATTCGCGACACACAGACACTCATTGCGGTAGAATATTGAGGTGAAAGCATGGCAATAGGATTTGTATTGATTACGACAATGCCGGGCCAGGAGGAAAACGTTCGAGGTGCTCTTGACGGTATCGAACACGTAACGGATCGGTGGATGCTGTTCGGCGAATTCGATATCCTTGCTCGTGTGCAAGCGGATGACGAATTCACGCTTACTCGATGCATTGTTGAGGAGATACGACCCCTCAACGGTATTCAAGACACGAAAACGATGATTGGCGCTGAGCTTTGAATCAGACGTTATGTAGTCGTTTTGACAATGAACGTGCTCGATTCGGACATCCCACCGAACGGTATCGTAAAATTGCTTCACGTAGAGCCAAGACCCTGCTTTTTTCGTCGAACATCGCTTTTTGTTCCCACCATTTTGCAACAAGGCGACGTGCAGACGGAGTCCCCATTGCTTCAATCGAATGAATGTCAATTTGCTCATGTATCAATTGGGCGCGATGCAGTTGTGTTTCTGTTAGTTGTTCACACAGAAGCAACAAGAGAGAAGTCTTGTACAACGGTTGTTGGATTTGATTGGCAACCAATTCTGCATTTCTCAAAACCAATGGTGAGTGAGTCGATTGAGGGTCGGAAGATTTCAATTCTGTTTTCGTCGTCAGATATTGAACCAGTGGATCGCTGGTAGCTGCAATGCCTTCAAGTTGTTCGAGGAGGAATTTTGCAGCTTCGTAATCTCCTTGTTCGAGAGCAAGTGCATGTCGCATCACCACGACATTGGTAAGAATCAATTGGCGCTCATGTTCGTTATCCGGCAAACGAACTTGATCGATTAGACGATTGATGCGATTAAAATCTTCATGATTGGAATTTATTGAAAGGTCATCGATGCTCCGTGAAAGAATAGAAAGTTGCATCCGTAATTTTTGGTCTTGATTTCCTACGCTCTCCAGCACGGGCAAAAGTGCCTCAATCGCATCTTTTCTTCCCTCAAATTGAGCGATTTGCAATCGAATGTTCACTAGTTTTGACGCATCGAAGCCCTCAATGTACTGTTTTGCAATTTCTACCTCCGCACGATTCAATGCATGTTGTGCTGCGAGTTCAACCAACTCTAGGTTCTTGTTTTCGATAACCAATGCTTCGTCCAAAAGAGTTGCAAATGCACCTGAATATGTGGCCATCAACTCGTTCGCACGGAGTGAGAGATGGCCTGAGACATCGGTTTCACCTCGCTGGATTCGATGATGCAATTCAAGAATTGAGGCAAGGGCGTCATCTTCTTTTCCCCAATGCTCAATTGCTGAAAGGTGCAATGCATCAACCTCAGAATCCTCCAGAAAAGACTTGCAAACGTTGCGAATGAGATGTTGCATTTCCATTGTTGAATTTTTGGCACCCCATCGCAACAAGGTGTGTTCATCAAGTAATGGGACGTTATCTGGGCTTGGCATTCGACCCGCAGGAACTGGAAAAGGCAGAACAAGGAATGGAGACATTGCATCGTGGACCTCAGAGGATGCTTCACCAAGTACAACCTGCTCAACATATGTCCGCACATCTTGATTGGTTTCAGGGAGGGGCGTTGAGGCATCATAGAGCAGAATTGCAAGAGGATGGCCTCCCAAAGTATCGACGATTGAATTTCGTTCCTCGCCAAGTTCTGAATCCAGTAATTCGACAGCATATTCTTGTTTGAGTGGTCCGAGTTCGACATACTCTCCTTCAATTGAAAATGTATCACGATCTCGCCCGAGCAGCATAAACGGGACCTTGCGGAGCTCGAGTGATTGAAAGAGGTTTGAGAATGAGGCTTGATGCCGTGGTGATATCGAGTGAACGTCATCAAACACCAATAGAACCTCTTGTTCTTCAAGAAGAGAGGCATACCCTTCAACATCCAGAATTTGCGGTGCTTCAATTCCCATGCGATGCATCGCTTCTTTGACATCGCAATACGCATCGAGTTGAACCCAATTGATCGTTACCCCTTCATGCGCCAAACCCTGAACAACCGACCGCGCAAGTGTCGATTTACCAATTCCAGGCATACCTCGAAGGTGGATTGGTCGGTTTTGTTTAAAGGCAAGACGAATCGATTCTGCCTCACCTCGGCGACCATGCATGTAGGTGTATTCAGGAACTTGTCCATTCAGTTTTTGAGAGTGCTTTGAGCGCGGTTCGGGGGCATCTTCTGCATGTTCTGCGAGCACCTTTCTGCCGTTCTTAGTGATGTGGCAAACTTTCCTTTTCCTTCGTCCCGAACCAAGAACATGGGCCTGCCGCGTGTGGATTAGGCCGTTCTCTTCGAGCGCACTCATTGGTTGAAACAAGGCAGAACGGACGACGCCAACACCATCTGCAATCCCTTCCAAAGAAATGCTGCGTGGTACGTCCCAAGCGGATTCAAGCGCTGAAGGATGCTCATCCAACCAGCGCAAAATACGCAACATTGCTGGGGTTACCATCGGAACTCGTGTCAAACCTTGACTGCATTGCATTTGATGTTGTCCTTTTCGTGATTTGGGAAGTGATGCAGGTTTTTTTGACCTATGGACGCAAGGATTCAACATGGCGGTCGATGCAGCATCCATCGATTTGCCTGCATCACCCGGTGTGTATCTGTTCAAGACAGCCGAGGGTCGTGTGTTGTATGTTGGCAAAGCAACGCGACTTAACGAACGCATTCGCTCGTATTTCGCAACAAATCCAGACCGTCATATGATTCCGGAATTGGTTGCTCGGGCTGATGATGTGGAATGCATTGTAACTACAACGCCCCAGGAAGCGTTGATTCTCGAACGTCAGTTGATTCGGGAACATAAACCCCGATTCAATTCGATGCTCAAAGACGACAAATCGTATCCATATCTCGTCCTAACGAACGAGGAATTCCCACGCATCATGTACACGCGTCATCCGCCAAAGAAGTCGCACCGTTGGGGGCCTTTTCCAAATGCTGGCGCCGCAAAACAGGTTATGCAACTCCTGAGAAGACATTTTGGAATTCGTGATTGCAAGGAGTTGCTTCCGCAAGGTTGCTTGGCCATGCACATCGGCCTCTGCACTGGGCCCTGCATCAACGGAGAAGGCTATTCCGAACAAGTACGGGCGGTCAGGAAAATACTTGATGGCGAGGCTACGGAATTGTTGGAAGAACTTGGTGAGAAGATGGACACATGCTCGAAAGAAATGCAATTTGAACGTGCAGGATACTATCGTGATCTCATCCGCTCAATTCGCACGACCATTGGTCAGCATGTTGTTTCAAGTAAATTGTACCGTGATTGCGATGCGATTGGATTTGCAGAGCAAGGTGACTTGGCAGCATTGGTTGTACTGCATGCAGATGATGGCGTTGTCAAAGGACAGGAGGTCTGGCCATTTGTTCACAGAGGTGATATTGGTGAAACCGTAAGTCGATTCATCAGCGAACACTACGTCCACCGACGACCTCCTCGATTGTTGCTGACTCCTACACCTCTTCTCGATGGATTGCAACAATGGTTGGATGACCGTCGAGGTTCAAGCGTCGAAGTTCGTACACCGATGCGAGGAGATATGGTCACATTGCGTACACTCGCTGATCAAAATGCTCAGATTCAGGTGACAAGGCTTGCGAACAAATCGAGTGGATCGCTTGAGCAGCGCGCTGCGGACGAAGCAGCATTGTTGCTGAATGTTGAACAGATGAACCACGTTGTCTGCTTCGACATGGCGCAATTACAAGGCGATGAACGCGTTGGTGCCAGCGTGGTCCTCCGTAATGGAAGACCAGCAAAGAAGGAGTATCGGACTTACATTGTCAAAGGCGATGCAATGGATGATTTGCGAATGATGCGAGAGGTTGTTGAACGTTGGTTAAAACGGCAAGAAGAATGGCCTGACGTGCTTCTTCTTGATGGTGGAGAAACGCACCTCAACACAATTCGTAAGATGTTGGACGAACACGGGGTTCAGGATCGATTTCTCCTAGCAGCACTCGCAAAACGAGAAGAAACACTCCACAGAGAAGGAGAGGAACCCATCGTTCTCGATCGTCGTGGACGAGTCTTTGTTCACGCCCGAGACGAAGCCCATCGCTTTGTCAACACCTTCCACAGAAAGCGTCGAAAGAAAACCCGCTTAGGCGATCCGCTAGAGAATGTTCTCGGTTTGGGAGCTAAAAAACTTCAATCGCTCCTACGCCATTTTGGTGGTCGTCAAGGAATCAACAATGCAAGCATTGAGGATTTGAAAACCGTTCCCGGAATCGGCCCCTCACTTGCGGAGCGTATTCACGAAACCTTGCATCGCTAGCGTTGAGGAGGTTCGCCCTGCATCGCTTCAAACGGGTCGATGCCTTCATCGTAGCCTCCAACTTGACGATCAACCAGTCCTGCCATTTGAGCAAAATCTGATTCAGACAACCCCATCTTCTGGGCCTTGTACAAGGAATTCTTCGCTTCTCGCGTGGCTCGCTTTTTCTTCTTCTTCTTTCGGCGACGTCGAATCAAAAGGATGAGCAAAATAACAACGACAGCAGGATAAGCCCAAAATTGACCAAGCAAATAGATCCATGTGACCTGCAGTCGAAGCGTAACTTCGTCATCGAGACCATCTGGTGGAATCGTGTAGGTGATGACTTGTCGACCATCCTCATCTTCGGTGATGACCATGTTGCCTTGCGCTGATGTTGCTTCCTTGACGACAATCCCCTTGGGGAGTGTAAAGCTCACTGGACCTGTTAGGTCGAGTTCTGTCTCTTCGTGAATGGTTGTGTCCCAAGAACCAGTTTGGATAGTGAGCGCCTCCTCCTCAAGCGGAGGGAAGGTTATGCCTTCTGATGAAACGAGGCTCGCTGTCATCATCGATGACATCTCATCCACAATCATGACCATCGGTTGGAGAAGCGGTGTGCGGAATGCATTGCTAACATCCTCGGTCAAAAGGGAGAGCGTAATCAAATCAGGATCGCCACTAATCAAATCGCCCCAAGGACTTGAAACTGCCAGCGTGAACCGCACTTTTGGAATCTTGAGACTGACACTCAAACCCACTTCATCGGAGACGATCGGCCCTGGTGTTCCAAGTCCAGCGAGGCTTGTTTCGATTGAAAAATCACCGATATCAACCTCTGAAAAGTCAGGACCGTCGTCAATCTCTTCAAGTTCTTTCGAGACAATATGAATTTCATTTGTGAGGATTTCCCCCACGTCGGTCCCGAACTCCATCAGTCCATCAGAGGTAAGTTCGAAAACGAGTCGACGCGATTCAGGACAATCCTCAAAATCAGTATTGGGTTGGAGACAGCGCTCGATTTTCATCGGGCTTTCGATGCGACTCATGATGTCACCAATCAACCGAACCAAGTCACTCGGGATTACTTCCATACGGACGGTCGTGTCTTCGTTGATATCGTAGTATCCCTGTGGTAAAGCGATACGGTGAACAACGGCATTGGCTTCAAGACCAAATTCAACAGAAACAGATTTCGTCCACTCATTGATATCGAAGGTTTCGAAGTCGATGGAAAGCGATGTGGAAACACACGTCTTCTGGGTTTGCAAACAAATGGTCTGACCGCTTTCATCAACAATTGGGTGGTTGTATGTATACGGTGACGGACCTGCAATCGAAATCTCGTTTCTGTTTTCACCTGAAGCAGAATGTTCCAATATGATGCGGTCTTCACCGCTGATGGTTTCAATCCAGTTTGGTAAGATGAGTTCAAGCGTAATTTTTGATGGCGGCAGGTCGGATGGAATCATGCTCTCAAGGAAAGAAGTATCCAGTACTGTTTCGAGGGAAAGACCTGCATCCATCATACGACGGAGGTCATCATTGGTGATGACTTCAAAATAATCGCTCACGGAGAAAGTCTCACCATCAACTGTGAAATCATCATCAGGAAGGTTGTCCTGAATGAGACTAAGCAATCCAAGCTCAAATGTATTGCTTGTTGAACGCAGATAGATTGGGTGATCATACCCCATCGCACTTGGTCCTTGAATGCAATACGAAAGCGTGGCCGGTGGTGTGACTGTCTCGGAACACCCAACAGAATGGCTGTAGTTCAAACCACCTGCAGGGCCATCGAGTCCGTCAGCGACGGAGTCGCTCACCCAACTCAATTGACCCATCTGAATATCGGGCCCTCCTGGGATTGAGTCGGAAAAAGCATCACCAATGGAAGCAACAGGGAATTGATCCGTAAAGTCATCAAGCGGTGCGATTCCATTTTCGTAGGCCAGACGAATTCCATCGGATGTAATCTGAGGAATCGTCGCTAAGTTCGAAATTTCAACCAAGGAGATGCCCCAATCATTCATCGTCGCAGTATCGAGATATTTGATGCCTGCAACGAAGTCGATTTGTACGGCTTGTTCGTCAAATAAATCGACTTTCAAATGAAGCGATACGGCCTCGTCATTTGGGTCGAGTTCAACGACGGAGGTTGTTGAGGTGTTTCGATAACCCATGGTCAAACTCACGGTTTGATCCATTCGAGTCGGTTCATCGTCGAGATTGTTAACCGCCCACTCTCCAACACAACCGGTCAACTGACAGGTATCGAAATCGGTTGAACTGTTGGAATCAGCACCAATAACAGCCGCATAGTCGGGTGGGCTGATGGTGAACGTTGAGTGGTGGCCTGGCTCAGCGAAGACATTGAACTGCGTTGTCAATTCGGACCCCATGATGAGAAGGCCTTGGTACGCTCGCTCCAAATCAAGGTCTGCGTTATCGAGGAGGTTGAATGTGCTTGTGGACAATTCGATTTCAGCGATGGTTGAAAAACAAATTGGGGGCTCAAATACGTTGTTTTCGGTCACGCCTGTACCGTCATAAACAGAATCTTGCGTTGCATCGGTAGTGCAAACCTCGGACACCCCAGCTTCCGTGTAGATTCCATCGTATTGTGTGTTTATTGCAGTAACGGTTCCGAATCCACTTGAGAGTAAATCGTTGATCGTATCTTCAACCTCAACCAACATTTTGTCCCCGACGGTTCCTGAACCATCATCATAGGCGAAGTATGTGCGAATCATGTCCGCAGGAATACCATCGTCTTCATCCAATCCATCAAAGGCGAGTGCAGTCTGAGTTGTTGAATCATCAAGACCAATTTTACTACGGTCAAATTCACGAATCGCCCAGCTCAACGACATGTGGATTGTTGATGTATCTTGTAGATCGAATTCGTACGTCCCGCGAATCCAATCTTGCCGGGAGGGCGTCTCATCATCGTTGGAATCGTAATCATCGCAATCACTGAATCCAGAAACGCCGTCACACGTTGTCATACCATCTGCAGATGCGAGTGGTGCTAGGAGAGGAACAGCGAAAATCAGTGTCAAACACAATGAAAGGAAGCGATTTTTCCAGAACGCTAGTTCTTCCATGATGTACCATCAGACCGAAGACCTTCAAAGGACTTCCCCTTAGGGAGACTGTAGGCGTCGTTATGCCAAAACAGCCGTGTCTTGTTGTTCCGCTCGTCAACGTTGAGGTTGCACGCCGAATGTTGATTGAGTTGAATGCTCTTGACAAGACCTTCACCCCCGAGCGTGTTGGGGATGAGCTTGCATTACCAATACGAGAGAAAGTTGTTCTCGCAAACGGTGCCTTTCAGCACAGGATTGAGGAGATAGAAGTCAGGCTTGCACCTCCCTCAATCGATCCGCACAACCAATTGAAGGAAACACTGATGCTAATGATCGGTTCGAACAAAGATCTGATTCAAACCATTCCAAAAAAATGGGAACGGCTTGATGACCTTGTCTTGTTCCCAAAAGATGCATTCTTGGGGGATAAATGGAATCAAGTCATCCAAGAACACAGCGATTTTTTTGACCGTATTGCAAAGGCCATGAATGCTAAACGGATTGGCCGACAACAACCAATCTCAGATGACCTGATGCGTGCATCCCAAGTCGAAATCCTGCTCGGTACAGATGGGTGGGTCGAGGTCAAAGACAACGGTCTGATCTACGGATTTGATGCGAGCAAAGTGATGTATTCCTCTGGCAATGTGACAGAGCGTCATCGTATGGCCAATGTGGAAGCAGAAGGTGAGGTTGTTATTGACGCCTATGCAGGAATAGGATACTACACAATGCAACTCCTTGTTCACGCAAATGTCGCACATGTCCACGCATGTGAAATGAATCCAAGCAGCATTCACGCTTTGGAATGGTCAGCACGAGAGAACAATATTCATTCCAAGCTTACGGTTCATGCTGGCGACAACCAAATTACCCTGCAGAAATTGGAAGGTACTGCTGATCGTGTACTGCTTGGGTATTTGCCAAGTTCAGAAGCGACATGGTATCCAGCTATTCGAGCGTTGAAGGAATCCGGTGGCACCCTTCATATACACATGAACGTCGAAGAAGAGCGAATCGAAGATTGGTGTCAAGAAACGTTGCAACAATGTTTGCAGTATGCAACGGAAGTCGGGCGAAACTGGTTTGTCGAACATTACAATGTTGAGAAGGTAAAATGGTACGCTCCGAGAATTCGTCACGTCGTGTTGGATGTTTCATTTTCTTCGATCAGTTCTGCCTCGTAAATTGGAGTTTCTTGTTTGGCATTGTTTTGCATAACAACATACCCCACTCCAAGGACGAGGACGACAAACAGAGTAACAAACAAAATCGTCGTGCCCATGCCTGATTCGACTTCGTCAAGAGATGCCTGGCCCGAGAGTTGGCCATCCGGATCTGCTACACCGATCATCTGCACGCTGTTTATTCTCACCTCGTAAATTGGGCGGCCTGCTGTCGAAAACGGATTGTTGATGTCCGTTCCGGTCGGATCATCCGATGTTGGAACCTCAGCAATCGCTCGGACATGGCTCATTCCATCACGAACAATTCCAAAGGTTGCATATCCCCCATCATCCCTGTTTTCAGGGTCGAGACCATGCGCCTCTGTTTCGGCGATGTACCACTGAGAATCAGCTGAGGCTTCTTCGGTACCACGTGCCATCCCTATTGCGCCATCGACGTGACTTAGGTTATCGTTGTGCTCAAGAGGAATGGTTTCTCCTGTTCCACCGCTCCCACATTGAGCAGGCAATCCTGGAATGTAGACACCGTTTGTCTTGCATTCTGGGTCACCAGACTGGGTAACAAAATCATTGATGACCCGGTGGAAAAAGATACCATTGTACAGTCCTTCTTCGATGTGCTCAATCATATTTTCAACTGTAATTGGAGCCCATTGTGGAAACAGTTCAATGACGATTGTTCCTGAGATTTCGCTCTCAAAATGATCGGGAGTGTAGGTAACATCAATGGCGAATATGGGGTCGCCAAAATACGAATGTTGCATTGGCGTATCCTCAACCACCGGTCCATCAGTCCACGTTGAAGGATCGATACCGTTGCTCTTCCATGCAGGTTCTTCCTCGCCTATTGCTGTGGTAGGAAGAAGCAACAATACAAGCACACAGGACAAGACAATCCTTTGTGTGGATGTCTTGCCCATGTTGGAACGATGGTATGCCTGTTCATCAATCATTTGACGAACATCGTTGCCCGTTGAATGTCCATCCCTTGCTGTGTCAATCATCATCATCGAATTTGATTTCTCGTGCCCGTTGCATAGCGTCATCATCGGTGAACCAAAATGTGGGCGTGTGACCAAGGTCCTTGTCCCAACGTTGAACGGCACGCGCAAACATTTCACCGTCTGCATACGTTTTGCACCAGTTCAGGAACCATTCCGCCTGTGCTTGCATAGCTTCATCCCCTTCGGACTGGCGACGAAGCATTTCAGCCTGCAGTGCAGTCATCATCATCCAGTTCGGGGTTAATGCATATGTTACGTACGGATTACGTTCCATGTCGACACTGCGCCATTCAGTCCAAAGCGTAAACACTTGATCGTAAAGGTAGCCAATCAGAAGAACGCTCATCATAACGGTGAAGAAAATAGAAAGCAAACCAAGATACGTTGCCGGTATGCCAAAAATCGTGTCGTTGAAGCAAAAAGAATCCGCACATGAAGACTCAAATCGCCAGCGAACATACGGCCAGACAAGCAGCGTAATGGTTGTACCCCACAGAAGCAAACCCACGACTGCTTGGGATTGTTGCATTCGCCAATACTGCCGCATCACCCACTTTCGGAACAAGGAAGGAGAACCATCTTTCGCCATAAGAACAGCCTTGCTAAGAGTTATTGGTTTAAAACAAACCGATGAAGAATCATTGTAGATTGGTTTCAATGCGCCTGCTCGCCAATGTAGGTCAAAACATCTTGAATGACTTGAGCCATAATTCGAATGTTCTCTTGAGTTAAATGAGGTTGCATCGATAAGTCGCAGGCGAATTCTATGTTTGCGATTGTCTCATTGAGTTCATCCTGATGCGCTTTGATGTATTCCCATTGCCGAAAATCACGAGCATTGCGTCGAGCCCCAAAGATTTGCATGGGTATGCCTTCTTGCTTCATCAGGTCAATGAATCGGTCCGCCTCATCTCTTGACAGTCCAACCAAATGGAATTGCATGGTGTCACAAAATGGGTCGACTTCTGGCAGAGGCATCGGAATCTCGATGTTGGGATGATCGTGAATCAGAGAATGAAGAAGTTCCCAGTTGTCAACATGAATCTTCTTGATGGTTGAAAGACGTTCGATTTGTGGTGTAAGCATCGCTGCCGTAACTTCTTGCATTCGCATCGAGTAGCCGGGGACTTGGTTTTGCAGGCGATCCATTAATCCTGCATCAAGGTCGTAGTGCTTCATCCACAGGCGTTCATAAGATCCTGCATACAGTACGGCTCTTGCAGCGTGTTCATCGTTGTCTGTAATGAAAATACCGCCTTCTCCTGCCGAGAGAGCTTTCGAAGACTGTGTCGAAAAACAGCCAATTTCGCCAAATGTGCCAAGGAGTTTGTTGTTCCAAAGTGTGGCGTAGGCGTGTGCACAGTCCTCAATCAAAATGAGCCCATGTTTTTCTACAACTTTCATTATTGCATCCATGTCTGGAACGTGTCCTCGCATGTAGGACATCAGCAAGACCTTGGCTCCTGTTTCGGTTGCTTTCTTGTCCAAGTCATTCGGATCCATAGCCCACTCTCGATTGCTTTCAATGAGAACTGGGACTGCACGTGCATGCTCGATTACGCTTGGAACCGCATGGAATGTGAAAGCGTTGGTCAACACCGTATCACCTGGTTGGACACCAACAATGTTCAGAGCAATGAACATTGCAGAGCCGCATGAGTTTGTGCCAACTGCGTGCTTAACGCCCATGTACTGGGCAAAGTCGTGTTCAAAGGATGCAGTAAGCGAGTCTTCTTTCGATTTCGGTTGGTAACGATACATTACGCCTGCATTCATTGCCTTCACTGCCAAATCAATGCCAGTTTGTGGAATGGGTTTGAACGCCTTGTTGTCAAAATCAACAATGCTTTCGCCGCCTTCAACAACTAGCCTTCGCTGTTGATTTGGTGCTTCCAGAATAACCCCTCCGTAATTTCCTCAGGCCCGATGGTTTTGAATGTATCGAAATTTAGTGTTCAGTGTTTGACCACAATGCACCACCAAGCTTCTCCCATTCAATGGACTGTGGATGGCAGGAGTTGTGGTAATTGGTATACTCCCCGAAATACCATTTTCCATCGGCCAAAAAGAGATCCACGCGTGAATAATCAATGTCTTCAGCCAAACGTTCCGCAATATGGACGAGTTCATCGATGCCATCTTTTCCGAGAATGGAAACAATCTCATCCGGTGTATGCTCTTCGCTCCATCGTCCGTTTGTTTGTTGAATGCGTTGCCCATCAAGTGAGTAAATGGATTGAGAATGAGAAGTCATACGCCCCGTATCGTATTGGATGAATCCTGCCTTTCCATGAAAAACATGGACTTTCCAATCGTTGGGTAACGCATTGTTGTCGGTGAGCAGTTCTTCAATCATCACGCCTCGGGGTTTGATGTTCGCAGCCCCCCACTCGAGGGGAACAGGGAATGCTTGTCGCAAGCACCAGCGGAGTGAACGCTCAATTCGCCACTTCGGCCAAGGTTTGCCATTCTGGTCACGCCAGTTTCGAATTACACGATATCGATTATCTGTTCTTGAAAAAATACGAAATTTTCGAGGAATGTTTGCGAGTGGTTCTGGTCCGTTGTCCAGGATAAATAATGCATCACCCGACCAGTGGTTGGTCTTGATGACGCAACGTTCAGGTAAATTATCCCAATCGATTTCAACCTCCTCAGACCAGTGGTACAGTTCAGTCAGGTGACATACGTTTTTTGTGAGCACAAGTTCTCTTGATCGATATTTGTCTTCCATGATTGGAAGGATAGGGTTGCGGTCTTCGACACATCGTTTGAGTTGGAGTTGGCTGTAATAGCCTGCCTTTGATTCATCAAAAGCATGCCACGGATGGACTCCGCCTGGAAGTAACTTGGCTGCGAGATTCCCGGTTGAACCACCTTTCATTCCAATGACCTCCGCATGTCGTCGTAGGTCAATTCAAGCGCATCTTGAAACGCCGTTTTCGGAGACCAACCAAGGGTTTCTTGATAGCGTAGGTCGAGACATCGGCGTAAACGGCCAACCGGTTTGCTCAAATCGTGTTCAAATTCCCCTGAGTATCCAATTACCTTCGCCATATGCTTGTGCATTGCATTGACGCTAATCTCTAGGCCTGAACCTACGTTCATCACTCCTGGTAATTCTTCAAAATTGTCAATTGCAAAACATATGAAATCTGCTAAATCAGGCGCATAGAGGAATTCTCGCTTAGCCGTACCATCGCCCCAAATTGTAACTTGAGCATCATCGTTCTGCTTTGCCTGATGCATTCTGTGCAGGATTGCGGGAAGCATGTGGCCCGTTTCGAGTGAAAAATTGTCGTATGGGCCAAAGAGATTGCAGGGAAGAATCGTCTTAAATGACACACTGTGCTGTTCGTTTGCCATCTCGCATGCTCGGTAGACAACGTATTTCGACAATGCGTATCCTTCAATCGGACCTTCAAGCGGGCCATCTCCAATCGAAGATTCTGAGAGTGGTTGAGGTGCTTCGTTTGGATAAACAGTTGCACTACCAACATTGATCATGTTCGCTACTCCATGCTTTACACATGCTCGAATAAGGTTTAATCCCATGGATATATTTTGGTCAAGCGAGTGATGTTTGATGGTTTTACTCGAGGCAATTCCTGCAACGAACGCTGCGCAATGGACGACAAAATTCGGTAGATTGGACTCAATGTACTCTGACGTTGCATAAGCATCTGAAAGGTCAAGTTCATGCCGAGAGGGCGTTAGAACGCTGTGTCCCTTGTTTTTGAGCATTGGAACAAGATGCTGGCCAAGCATTCCTGAAGCTCCGGTCACAAGGATGGTGGCCATATGCAATCCCACTCGCTCAGGCTTAAAGAGGAATTTCCTTGCAAGCATCGACAGCGTATATCCAATTCAGGGGGTTCAACTTTGAGCAAGACTTTTTTTAGTTTGTTCAGATGCAAAAATCGAGGAGTAACTTGGGATGAGGACTGCATTATTCACTGCAAGTTACAATCGACCCGACTTGTTTCTCGAGGTCCTCAAAGGCCTTGAACAGAACGAAGATGATTTGGAAAACATCGATGTTTACCACTACATCGACGGAGGAGCCGAATCCAAACAACAGGAACTTCTTGCTCACATCAAAGAATCAAAATTAGAACATCAAGAGATTATTTTGCGCGAAGAAAATTATGGAGTTGGTCGAAATCTCATTGGTGCTCGCAGAGATTTGTACGATAAATTGGGCTATGACCGCGTGATTCTCGTGGAAGATGATCTAGTTCCCGGCCCTAATTTCATCAAAACAAGTCTCAACCTTGCAGATTGGGCAAGACAGTACGACGACATTGGCATGACCCAGGTTTGGAATTTGCCAAAGGAAAATGTGACTGAAAATCACCTTCATCTTGTCGAAGCAACGCATACGCATTCGGTCACCTATTGCATGGATGTTGAAGTTTGGAATGAAATCAAAGAGACCCTCTATGATTATGAAGCCAAATATTTGACAGGAGTCTCCTATCAAAAGAAAAAATGGAGAGCGATTCGAAGGAAGTTCATGAAACCTCGATACGTTACGCAGCGTCCAACGCGTCAAGGGAAACTTCTGTTACCGCAGGGTTACGAATACCCTCCCCCGTTCGGGCCTCGGTTGAAACGGACAGTCCCTACCTCACAGGATGCAATTACCTCGCTAGCACTTTGGCAAAAGGGATTTGCTCGTATTGCGACCCTTGCACCAAGGGCGCGTCTGAAAGGGGAATTTGGAGTTCACTGCACTCCTGAAATTTTTGAAAATCTTGGCCTTAACAATCAAGGAGAATATGTCTGGGAGCAGAGCGTTCCCACCGAATTTGCATTAGCATGAAAGCGCCACACTCTTCAATATCGAGTGTTTGGGATGGTTATGGCTGACGATGTCCTCGAAGCAGAGATCTTCGATTCGTCAGCGGACCGAAACAAAAACCAACTCAACATCTCGCTTTATGCTACGGCAGCATTTTGTGTTGTCTTCTTGTTCCTATCAATGTCGTTCGGTAACGCACTATCGGGAGAAAATGATGTAGAGGGCGTCTATGATTGGTGGGATGTACCACTTAATCAGCGTTACATGATGGATTTGCCCATGGAAACCATGCGAGCCCAACTCCCAGAGAACGGCACCTACGGTGTTCTACCGTACACAGAACATTTCATCTCAGTGGATTTACCAGCCTCAGAGCAAGATGTAGGTTACCCTGACGATGCAAAAATGCACGTTGCTTTGTGGTTGCCTGATGTTGAAGATGGGGTCAAAGTGCCTGTGATTATGACCATCCACCCATACTATGACTTCGGCGGTGAAGGTATGCCAGGCGTCGGTGCTGATTCAAATCCAAACACAATCCCAGATGGAGGTGTTGGTCAGTGGGTGTACGATACATTTGTTCCGCATGGATACGCATTGGCCCAGGCGAGTACGTTTGGAACCGGGCAGTCCACGCACTGTCAAGATGTCAAAGGCCTTGGTGAGCAGGTGGGTATTCAGGCTGTTGTTGATTGGTTGGGGCAACAAAATTGGTCGAACGGAAATGTTGGCTTAATGGGTAAATCCTACGCTGGAACAACCAATTGGGAAGCGGCTCAACAACCGAGTGAACATCTAAAGACAATCGTCCCAATTTCGGGATCGATTGGTGTTCAAGAAATGTTCTATCGAAATGGATCATCTGAAGCACGGGCAATGGGGTACGACGCCGCATATCAAGCGGCTACATCGGATTTAACAACCGACGATTTACGTGTTTGTTCAGATGATTTAGTTGGCCCACTCAACCCGTGGTCTACCTATGCCTTCGCTGAGTTCGGTGGTGCTGAATGGAACGACTACTGGGATGAACGCCGCCACCTTCCCGACGTCTTGGAAAATTATCAGGGAAGCGTGTATCTTGTGTGGGGGCTTCAAGATTGGAACGTCGATCCTTACCATGCCTTCCCAACCTACCAATTAATGCGAGATGCTGGAATTAACGCGCGAGCCATCGCTGGCCAGTGGGCTCACAATTATCCTGACCAACCTGACCGACATAGTGAACTCGGCAGTGGTTATGGAGGTGAGGCCTATCCAAACATGAGCCGCATGGATTGGGCCGTTGAATTGTTTGGATGGTTCCAATACTATCTCAAGGACGTCGGTGAAGAGCCCGAGCCAATGGTACAGATTCAAACTCATGACGGGCAATGGCACGTGGAAGAAACATGGCCGCCAGAGGACATGATGTGGCAGCTTGAGTCCATCGGGACCGAGTGGAGTGGCAGTGGAGTTGTAAATGGATTGGGTGGTTCTGTGACGCTAGCAAGTGAAGTTTACGAGAATGGTTTGCATATCTCTGGCCTTCCAACATTGCACCTTGATGTCTCGACACAAGCCTGCAACGGGGGACAGATTTTCGCAACACTGTACGATGATACACTCGATCTTCGACTTGGACACGCAACAATGGACTTACGCTATCGAGACGGAGGATACAATGCGAATCCAGCCGCTCCATTTTCTTCATACACCATGCTGATCGAATTCAACCCGCTCGATGTTATCGTTCCAGCAGGAAACTCACTACGAATCGAGTTGACTGAGAATGGAGAAGATTACCTTCCAGGGCCATGTGCAACCAATCCGCTTGGTGGACTTTCCATTGATGGAGGTACAATCGGGTTACCTCTAATTGATCGTCCTCCCAATCATGAGGCATGGTTCCTCGCACCACCTTGGTGGGAACAACAAGATATCCCAGAATGAGGTGCATTCATGCGCGTGCTGGCCTTTGAGGACCATTACGACATTGAATCTATACTGACAGCCGGCGGTGTCAAAGTCAGCGAACTTGTCATCAAACAATACTGGAACTCAAATGAGGCCCTCAATCACATCCAGGGGTTCACTCCCGATGTGTTGTTATTGGACCACTACATGCCTCCGGAAACCGGTCTTCAGGTGTTGGAATCCTTGCTATCCTCCGACGTTAATCGACCGCAAACCATTATTGCCATGTCGAGCGAAACGAGTAGAAACAAAGACATGGTTCTGCTCGGTGCAGATCTTGGCGTTGTGAAGTTTCAACTTGCAGACTTAGAAATCTGGCCGAAGTAGTTGAAACTCAATCCTCATCGTAAGGTTGCCAGTCGGTTTGACCGTCTTCACGGTACCACCAGTAACCGTCATCGTCTTGGAACCATTCGGTTCCATCCTCATCAATGGAATAGTTTTCATCGTCCTCAAAGGATTCTTCTTCCGCTTCTTCAACTGAGGTTGGCTCAGAAAGACCGGATTCTTGAGAGATCATTGACTTGACATTTTCCAAATCATCTTCTTCATCCGCAAAGACCCGATTTTCAGTTCGGATTGTGGCCTGATGGTCGCCTGCTTGGATTGCTTCATCCGAATCCGCATAGAAATCATCACTCATGCGAGCCTTGAATTCATCAAACTCATTGCGACCAAAGCTCCCCGTGAATTCCTTTCCAGAGGACATCATCAGCTCGTCCAAGTTCTTTCTCTTACCGAGTTTTAGTTCAGGTGCATCGGGAGCGTCGTTTGCATAGAACGCATCCTCTTCAGCAAATTTTGGGAATGAACGAGCTTTTGGATCTGCCTCTTCGATTGCTTCGATGACAAGATCGTGTTCATCTTCATCAATCTCCTCTTCCTCGTAAGCAGTTCCAACCACGTCAACCAATTTTTTGAGTGCTTTTGCGAGTTTCCGCTCATCATCAGCATGCTCGTTTGCAAGTTTCTCAACTTGCTTGAGAAGGCGTTCGTATGGCGTTCCGGTGAGAGCGCCGATGAATCGGCTAAACCCACCTCGCTTCTTCTTCGCCATGCGGTGCGCTTGGTCTCCTGTGTTTTCAAGGATTCTCCTTCAACCGCCCCTTCATGAAGGATGATGCAGTGGCATTGTTGTGGTCGAGTCTTGGTTGGTTGAAGCGATGCGTTCATACAACGCTGAATCGTATTCGATGCGGCATGCCTATGCAGCACAATTGCATATACCAGGCCCTCTTTTTCGAGATCTCGTTATCTGGGCCCTTCAATCGCTTCCTGATGAAATTCTTGTGGGCTTAGACGTGAATGCCGACAGAAAGAACATCGAAGAAGTCGAGTCTGCGTTCGAAGGGCAGGAATGTGTTTCAAATCTATTCGGAGGTCAAGGTTACGTCGTCAAAGAAGCGCACGTCGTTAATCGCGGAGATTCCTATTCAGTTCATCACCTTCCTGAAGAGTGGACCGATGATTTGTTCTCCGGACAGCGCGGTTCAAGAGCAGGCCGTTTCACACATTGGCTGCATACACATCCGAATGCACCTGCGATTCCGAGTGGAGCAGACACAGACGCTGCACAAGAAACAACCGGGGTTGATATGATTCTTGGATTGCGATTCTCACCAGAAGGCCCACTCCCATGGTTCGATGATGTTGATGGTACACGCCGAAGTCTTGGTACAGACCATGCAGTGAAAACAAAACGCTCATGGTTTTCTCAAAAACAGCTTCCAATTCTTGGTATTGCTCCTACCGGTCATGCAATTCACGATATTCAACTGATTGCCTTCCACAAATCAGGACTCGGTGTTAATGTCCTTCTCATTGATGAGAGTGGTTACCCATACGGCTGGGATGACTTGATTCAAGCATCGAGTTGATCATGAATTCGTTCAAGTCGCTCAGGATTAACGCCCAAGTCACCTAGACCCAAGCGTGACTCGGAATGAAGTTCAATTCTTACAGTATTCTGACCAACTATTTCGATGGAAATGAGCACGTCATCAGGAAACAACCAGAAGGATGTATGCTCAACAAAATGAAGATAATATCCTGAATCTGTCTCCTCTTCTGCTAAAACATCACAATTGCAATCGGTTACGTACGCTGAGAGGTCTGAGCGAACATCTTCCATAGAACGCTCAAGAATGGTAGGTAAAGATTCCATGCGATAATCCATGCCTCCACCAAGATGAGCGCAGTTTGCACTGGTCTCCGAACAGGTTTCCATTGAGGCGATTGGCTCATCTTGAGCAGCAACAAAAATCCATCCTTGAACAAACAACCAAGGCGATGCCAAGAGAACAACGAGAAGGATGGCTTTCGTCAACTTTGGATTCATACAAAAACCCGATTATGGTCTACCATTCTCATCCCAGCCTCTTATTGCGTAGTATTCCTGCATGCAGGCTTTCTCGTCTTGTTCATCGACAAACGATACCATGCCTGCTGCTACCCCCGCAGGTATTGGTTCATTGCGTAACCGCCATGAGAGTAAATCAGCCTGCATTGGCTCAACACCCAATCGATTCCAATGCTCAACGTTCCAAGTTCGAGCAAGATTCCACTGTTGACTTGCTCGTTGCATTAAATCATCCCATGTTGCATCGTCACCAGTAATTGCATTCCAGGCATCGACCATCACTGCATTTGGGGTTGCCCCTTTGGCGAAGGCACACAAGATCATTGAATCTCGAATAACGATGCTTTCTTGGCTCTCAACCAGCTCTTTCATAAGATCTAGCGCTGATTCGTTTGGCAAACCCGTCGGTTGCCTGTAACCTGCTCGCATGTGGGAAGCACCAACATTTGCGGTCATGTATGCCATTGCGTTCCCTCGCTTTCCCCGGGGGTCCCATGCGGGTAGATCAAGGCCTTTGCAGTGCGCAGTCAGACGCGTTGCTGGATGACCCGTCACACGTTCAACGTGTTCTGCAAAAACAACGGCGCCGCTGGTAAGTGTCGAGAACAAATTGGATGTTCCAGGCTTTGCGTTTGCTAACATTGCAAGAGCAAGGGGTGGCAATTCTGGAACCCCAAATTGCCACGGAACCACATCACCTTGTTTGTATCGACCAAAATCGAATGGGGCATGGAAATGATCTGCCCATGCTTCGGGAAGCCATCCGTGTTCGACCAACTCGCAAACTATGGATAGGGCAGCGCCACCTGAAATTGTGTCAATTCCAAGCCGGTTGCAAGCATCGTTTCCGTCCATAACATCAAGCGAGCTGGTGAGTCCGAGGTTTGCACCCAACATTGCGAGTGTTTCGTACTCAGGGCGATCGACTCGATCGATGTGAACAGGGCGCTTCCGAATTTTCTCGCCATTGATTGTCGGTCGATCGGCAGCTTCGCAAGCAATCGGACAGGGTGCGCAACAAGCGGATTGTTTCGCTTCCGGAAGAGATTCGTGCCAGTGCTCGCCAGAGAGTTCGTGAGCGTCGAGTTCAGTTGTAATGCTAACAGGATTTCCTTTGGAGGGAACGACGCCACCTTGTCCTCCACTGACCTTCAATTCAGAGAAATCAGGAATCGTTGCATTTGTTGAACTGTAATTCGCTGTCGGCATTCGACCATTTTCTGATGCATAGATTGGACCTCTGCTGGTCCCAAATGAGTAGAAGGGGTCGCCTGACCGTCTCCTTAACCCCATTTCTTGTCGTTGCACTTTGACAGCGGATTTCAGCGTTGCTTCATTGGCAAATCGAACCGTCTCTTTTGTGGTCGATTTTACAGTAACAGCTTTCAGATTTTTGAATCCGAAAGCTGCTCCGGTTCCACCACGTCCTGCTGCACGACGACCTGCAGTCAACGGGCTTGCGATTCGAACTCCGCTTTCGCCCGCAGGTCCAATGGAGAGGCAGTCGCCCTTTCCTTCCAAGGTTTGTTCAACTTGCCAGGTTGTCATACCTTTCAATTCCTGAGCATCATGCAATTTAGCGTGACCGTCAACAACTTCGAGTCGGCAGAGATTCTCGGATGCTCCAGTAATGAACAGGCCATCCCATCCTGCTTGACGCAGGGTGTGGCCGATGTTCCCTCCGATGTAGGTATCGATGTAGAGATCGGTTAAGGGTGAGCGAGCAACAACGACCGCTCGGCCTGAGGAACCGACTGTACTGGCTTGGTATGGACCAGTCATGAAGAGCAGAGGGTTTGTGGGATGTCGCGCTGCATCAACTCGATCGGCGACCGGGTGCTTCAATTTCATAGCAGCATCGTAATCGGTTGTATCCCACTCGACCAAAAGTCGGGTTGCAAGGCCCTTCCCTCCCATTGATTCAATCAACCAATCATGTGGGATATCCTTGGATTCCGTCGTCCCCCGAGTCAAATCAACCCAGAGAACCCGACCAGGGAATCCATCAAATCGCCAATCAAGAAGTATGCTTTTCACCCCATCGTTCGAATCCATTGTTCGTCTTGCAATTCATAGATCATCGGGACGCCGGTGGGAACTTCCAATGCAAGAACTTCTTCTTTGCTCAATCCCTCAAGATGCATAATAATGCTTCGTAGAGAATTTCCATGTGCTGCAATGAAGAGGTTTTTTCCTTCATCAAATGCTGGAAGTAAGGTTGATTGAAGGTAGGGAATCGTTCGAGCAGCAGTTAATTCAAGGCTCTCTCCGTTAGGAGGAGGTGTGTCGTAGGAACGACGCCAAATTTTGACCTGCTCATCACCGAACTTTTCCCGAGTCGCTTGTTTGTTCATGCCTTGAAGGTCACCGTACATGCGTTCATTCAACTGCCACGAAACATACACAGGGAGAATGTTTGAGACATCCGAACCTGCATTCATTTGCGACCATTCAACCATTTTTCGCTCATCATCACTCATCACTTCGCCAGAATCTGAATACTGGAAAACAGGCGTCTTTCCGCTGTTGTGTTGACTCAACGCCAGCATTGCTGTCATTTGCGCTCGAATGAGTGTGGAGGTGTGAACCTCATCGATTTGTACATCAGCGAGTTTCTGACCACCAGCAAGTGCTTCATCGATCCCCACCTGCGTCAAAGGAACATCAACCCAACCCGTAAACAGGTTCGCAGCATTCCACATTGACTGCCCATGCCGCATCAGAATCAATGACGCCATGTTCACCCGATACGCTGGTGGTGCATCAAGGCTACGACAACAAAGGAACAACTTTATGGAAAAAGAAACAGAGAACCTCCATGAACTTCGATGTTGACCAATGGAATGAAATTCGGACGCATTTCGAAAAAATGTTTGATGGGTTAGGAAGCATAGAGACTTCTAAAGATATCCTCTCGTATTCGTCAATTGAACCGCATGTACCCACTGGAATCAAGTTGTCGAGAGATGGTAAAATGGCAGCAAACATGCCACTGCATAACCTTGATTCAACTTTTCAACGTGTTAAATTCGATGAACGACTTGAAGAGTTAACCCTCATTGGAGAGGGGTTTAACTACACGTACAGAATTCCAAGTGAATTGCTTTCACTCAGACAATCTTAGCATCAATAGACCAATTGAACATCCGAAGCAGCACTTAATTCGATGACGCCAGGGGGGCCACTCCATGTCATCCAATCCGAGTAACCCTCGAGGAGCATTTCATCAGCATTCTCTTTCGTGACACCGTTCGCTGCTTGCGAACCTGTTGAACAGTAAACCTTGGAGGCTCCTGAAGTGATGGTATTCATCATATCGTAAATCATACCGTCCGGAATCGATCCTTTCTCATTTACGGATTCAATGTATGCAGAATGGAGCATTTTGACACCGTCTGCTGCAAAGAACACGTCAACCTCATGACCGTCCCTGATCGCTTGCGCAGCACAGGCTATGCCGACAACGCACTTGCGTTGGTCAACGTCTGGGTTTGTTACAATTTTGATGAAGAACTTTTTACTCATGTTGCATCCTATTCAAACACAGTATTTGAGCAATTGTGAATGTCTCAATAACGAACCCATTCACCTGTTTCTTGATCACGCCAGAACCAATCGCCACTTTCTTCTGGATGCTCCAGCCATTCATAGCCTTCCTCATCAAGGACGCCTTGTAGATTGGTATCCACCATGACTTTCCTCGCAGGAAGTTTGCTAATTGCTTTGGATGAGGCATCTGAAAACTGTGAATATTCTTCATCGTCCATGAAGTAATCGTCTTCTTCATCCCAGTCATCCTCTTCTTCGTAAGCAAAGGCCTCCATTCCCCCAGTGAGTCGGCCTCCAACAAAGATTAACGGGGAGCTGAGGAGTGTTAGATACAACCCTTTGGATAACTTGTACCTTTCCTCAGCAGCGCTTATGTCTGCGTTCATATCAGGCATCAATACATACCAGACAATCGGTCCAGTAAAGAGAATCACGGATGAAACCCAACTGAGTAGTTTGAGCACACCACCTGGTATGTAACCAAAAACGCCCACAACAGAAAGTAGGATGGTTAATCCAAGAAACCCAAGTCCTGTAGAAATAATTGCATCTGCAATTGAGCCTGCTGAGTCAATTTCACAAATTGAGATGTCATTGTCTTCTTTTGCAGTATCACAGTCCACGGGTCCACCTCGCTCTTCCAGCAAAACGGGGTGATCCAATATTTCAAATTCTAAATTCCCTTCAATTGGAAAACAATCACGGTCATCACACATTTGCCCATTCGCTGAAATCATCCCTTCCTGTAAACCATAATCGTTCTTATTCGTAACTTCCACTGTCCACCAAAAATCACCGTCAAAATATTCCTCGGTATCATCAGAAGAATACGTCATCCATGTGATGTCGTCTTGCATATCAAAAGCAAGGTAACCCCCTACTGAGAGAAAAATCACCCCTAGAAGAAATGCTTGAAGATTGACAGTTTCCACAAGTTACCCTGGACATGTCGGCTTGATACCTTTTGCGTTCGGTAATGTTACAGATCATTCGCCACGTTTGAGATAATCCTCACCGTAATACGCCCACTGCTCCATGGTCCATCCGGCTGGTAATCCCTCAGGAGGAAGAGGCGGCCCGCTTGGAAGTGGTTGAGGAATTGGTGGTGCTGTGAAACCAAACTCTTGCTCCACTGCGGTCTTCTTTCGCAGGATTCCTACCATGAGCAGTACAAGAACAAGGAGTCCAATTCCAAGACCAATGAGTGTGAAGCTATCACCCTCAGCAGACTGATTTGAAGCAAGATGCTTTGAAGAATCGTTTGGATAAGCATCGGTTTGGTCCGACCATCCATCACCATCGGAATCCAAACATCCAACGAAGTCCTCTACAGATGTACCAAACGTTTCTGGACAATCATCAGAGAGGTTTGTCCCCTGTTGGTCAGCGTATCCATCTCCATCCATATCCGACCAGAATCGAGCATCGTTGACGTATGCGTCGGAACGGTCTTCCCACCCGTCTCCATCCGTATCAGGACAGCCATATCGATCGACTGAAGAAAGACCGTAAATTTCTGAGCAACTGTCTGGTGTTACTCCTTGCGGATTATCACCGTAGCCGTCACCATCTGCGTCACTGTGCTGCGTTGGTTCTTGGGGTAAGTCATCGTTCAGATCCGACCATCCATCAGCGTCGGAATCCTCACACCCAAAAAAGTCCTCTGTTGATGTACCTGGAACACCGAGGCAGTCATCTCCTTGATATCCATCAACAGCGTCTCCAAAGCCGTCACCATCTTCATCGGAATGTTGCGAGTCTTCATTCGGGAAGGCATCGTTGAGGTCCGACCAACCATCTCCATCCGCATCTGGGCAACCGAACGAGTCTTCGGTTGAATCGCCTGCAACATCCGTGCAAGCATCACCTTCGAATCCGTCAAGATTGTCTCCAAAACCATCGTTATCTGAATCTATCCATTGTGTTGACTCTGCTGGGAACACATCGATGGAATCACTGTACCCGTCCGAATCGTAATCACTACACCCAAGTTGAGATCCCATGGAACTTGACCCAGAACTCATTGGACAATCATCAACATCATCGGTGAATCCATCGTTGTCATCGTCCATGTCTTCAGTCGCATCCTCGCACCCGTCTCCATCGACATCGTTTTGATTGTTTGAGAAGAAGCCAAGAGAGCTTTGTGGACACAAATCCAGACTCGCTGTCGATGGTGCACAAGCCCAAGAACTGCTTAGCTCATTTGCATCGCAAATACGGTCATTGTCATCATCAACATCTTCCATAGAGTCTTGACAGCCGTCACCATCGTAGTCGGTTGAGAGTGAGGACGTCCACCCTAAGTCACCAATCGGGCAAAGATCTGAGCCATCGCTGATACCGTCGTTATCATCATCCAAATCTTCTGTAGCATCGAAACACCCATCTCCATCATGGTCATTTGAGAGTGATGATGTCCAAGCAAGCTGCCCTTGAGCGCATTGATCGTTCACATCGACGATCGAATCATTGTCATCATCAGCATCACAGACATCGCCCATCGAATCGTTGTCATAGTTGGCTTGAAGTGGATTTGCGATGCTTGGACAATTGTCAACTTCATCCCCAACACCATCGCCGTCTTCATCGGTGTATGGATCGATTCGTACAGCCTTATCTTGACCGTTATCAACGTAGTAAAGGTGCCCGTTTGGTCCGACTTCTAACCCCATAATTGAGGTAGCAGTTGTTTGAATTTTGTCGAGTTGAACAGCGCTTTTTCCATTGGAAGCAAGTTCGTATGCAACGATTTTGCCGTTCCCATTTTCCGAGACAAAGAGTTGTCCATCAGCAAGCGCAATACCAGAAGGTAGGTTTAGGCCAGTTGCTAAGATTCCCCATTCCACACCACCTATACGAGAATATTCAGCCAACGGCTCAAGTCGTGACGCATCGTCCATGATGTTGGTTGATGTGGTCGTTGGGTCGTCTGTATTGACCCAAACGACGCGATTTGCGCCAGCATCTGCGATGTAGAGGATTCCGTTTGATTTGTCCATGACCATGTGGCTCGGTGTTCCATAGGAATGCGTAAGTTGAACGTCGGAGTATCTACGAACGACACCGTCTGAGTGATCGTGCTCACCAGTATCATGATCTTCTTGGAAGTCATAACGAACAAGTTCACCGTAATACCCATCGTTGTACCAGTAAACGTTGTCATAGTCATGAGCGATTCCAACACCGTACGGTGACTCGTGGAGCATATCGATGTGACTACCAAGCAAGCCGTTGCCAGTGTTTTGGTTTTCAATGGCAAAGTGGTTCAAGGACGAAGGCCACAACGCCGGCCCCATGAAATTATTTGGATTTCCTTGGCCGTTGTAGGTATTCCTTGATTCCTGTGCTGAACCCCATTGATAGTCAAATTCAGGGTGATAGGCGCCGAATGAAATTGCACTCACCTCTTCCAAGAAGTGATTCCTGTTTGAATCGGCTCGGTTCTGCGAAGTTTGGTTTTCTAGCCCAGTGTTCTCAACAATGGTTATTGTGTCTGTCGCTCGATTTGCTATCCACAATTCATTTGCACGACCTGGATGAAATTCCAAGTCTCGAGGATCGTTGAGGTAATCCGATGAGTCAGCAATGGTAACTTCATCAAAGCCAACACCGAATTGCTCCACAATCTCTGTTTCTTTTGCTTCCGAAGCATACGACGGAATCGAAAAGAGAAGCAACAAAATGGTTAGGACGATGACCTGTCTCCTCAGCATGAACCATCCTGAATTTTCACACATATCATATCTTGCCAAAGCGGTGCAGCACTGTTTGGCCTTCGTCCGTTCCGACCTTCATTCAGATTCATCTGTTGGATTGTCATGAAGACTAAGCCGGAGAACACATGCTGCAAGTGCTGCTGACAGGATAAAGAGTGCCGCTCCTGTGTATCCTGGAATTCCGATTCCGACGCGAATTATAACTGTGGAGAGAATAAATCCGGTGTTTCGTGCAAGTTGAGGGAAATCGGTGATATGGCGATAGGATGCGAGCAGTATGACAATGTCAGAGACGATTAACCAGGTGAAGAAATCGGAGAAAAAGACAGTTCGACTCAGCCCAGTATCACCGTCAACGACACCTGTTAGCCAAGTTGTGAAAGAGTACAATGCCACGAATATGTAGACGACTGCCAAACCACTGGCAAGGTGCTTCTTTTGTTGCACGAATGCCCGAACCGATTCACCTTGTTGACTGGGTTTCTTCGCTACAGAGGTTTGGTGTCGAAAATACAACGCAGTCCCAAACAGGATAACGAACGCCACAGCCTCCATGGCGATGAATGCAACATCAGCGTCAATGGAGACGTTGTCTGCGTCCCCAATGTCGGCAAGATTCTTGAAAATATCTCGAACGACAAGGAGTGTTACAACCTCGAATTGTTTTCCAATCGAATTGGAGAAAGATTCAGGAATTGCCCGTATCAATTCGTAAACTTCGTAGGCCAGGATAATGGAAAATGGAGTGTAAAGTGCATCGAGATAAGAATCTATGAAGGAGTCCAAATTTGAGGATTCAATAAAACTTAGATCATACAATACGCAGAACAACAGGTGCAAAAGGAAGCCCAAAATTGCGAAATTAATCGCCATACGTCGCAAGAATGCATCGGTTGATGAACCAAGCATTCGCTCGTAAACTGTCGTAGTGTTCACGCTCCAAAAACCGACGTGTAGCGTAAATAGGGTTGTTCTCGTGCAAGGAATACCCAATATACTCTATGTATACTATCAAGACAAGTTTCGATTTGTGGATATCGAGGGTGAAATCATGGGAATTGCTGATAGCCAGTTGTGGAGAATGGACGAGCCGAGTTACAATCGAACATGGGAGGAAATCGAAAACCTCCTCTTTTCAGCCATCAATGAGATGAACGCCCAAAAAGCAAAATTCGAACTTCGTAAAACTACGGGTCCGAAAGAAGCAAAATATCGCGCCCTCATGAAGTACCAACGTGCTAAGGGCATTGTTGACACATTGCGCTGGACCATTGGTACACGTGGTCAGCGATCACCTCTCAAAGAGGGATTAGGGGACTAGCGTATCTCGACCACGTTGTACTTCAATGGGTCAAAACATCAACTGAGGTGGTTGCCAAACTGGGTTCTCACACTTGATATTTTGTCCAAGGCCCGCCTGTTTCGGGTCGTGTGTACCATGTCTCTGATCCGGCGGGATATTCCAACCACTCGTAACCCTCTTTCAGTACACCCCTCGCATCGCTCGGTGGCTCATCATCAAATGCGTCATCAAAAGTATCGAACACCTTACCCTCATCAAAATCGTCAATGGCTTTAATTCCGGTTCCACCAGGACGTGATAAGATAGCTAGAAGCATTCCAATTGTCATTGTTGCCAAGGAACCGATTTGGATGTTTTTGTAAACGTCGCAGCTGCCGGTGTCGTTCAGAATGCATTCGAGACGCAAATCTCCAGAAAATGAGAAGAATGGTATAGAAAGGACAATTAAGAACAAACCAAGTGAAAAACGCAAGTCTCGCATGATTCTTTGATTGCCCCTATGTAATTGAGCCTATCTATGGGTATAGTCCTACTCTGCTTTCCGCCTCGAGATTTTCTCTGCGAAATCGCTAGAATAATATATCCTTAGATTAAGAATCGGTCATGGGAGATGTTGGCGCACCTCTCGAATATTATTCTCGTACGCTCGGACATTTCATCGGATATTGGCACATGCTTGCTCTTTTCAGCATCTTGTCCGGGATCTTTTTGTTGTTTCTTGCCTACCTTATTCTGAAGGCGAATTCTGGAAAAGCAAAAAATCGATTCATGGCCTTGATGCTGGTCACAGAAGCATTGCGTTGTTTCACCTCGATGTTGTTCTGGGTTTATGCTTGGCCTGAAGAGATGTTGAGTGTATTGAGGCCTGGACGGGTTGTGTACTACACAATGTCCCTACAGTTGTTCTTCCTCTACATGGCCGCTGCTACGTTTTACAGTGAAAAGCAGTGGGCAAAAAGAATATCTGGATTTTTCAAGTTCCATGGACTGTACATTTTGCCAGTGTTTTGCTTGACATTTATCTTAACGGTGAGCTACTTCATGGGAGGTACAAACACATCGATTGGGGACATCAGTTGGATTTATTGTGAAAGTGTAGGTCCTGGCACGGGTTCCACCGTCTCCGGTGAACCACTGCCATTCGATGTCGTGTGCGTTCAGGAGTACGAGCCGATCTATCCCATGACATTCACGAATGTCGTGCTCGGCCCGTTGAGTAGAATCCTGTTGTTCATCCCTCTCATTGGCGCCATTATCGCAACGATTGCGTTAACACGTTCACGAGATCGAATCGATGAAGCTGAGGATACAAATCTGAAAGGAGAAGTCCGAGCGGTTCGATTGGGTTTCCTTGGTAAAACAGTCATGCAAGTCACAACGACACTGATTCTCTTTTGGATGATATCGCTCATGGGTTCAGCCCCGAACTTGAATGTGAGTCCATTTAATCCAACCTTTGAAATGTCAAATACGCTCTTGTTCCTACCGCCATTAATGCCTACAGCAGTTGTGCTTGCTGCATTGTTTGAAGGAGTTATTTTCACCTATGCAGTGGTGAAAAATGATATGTTTGGCATCGACGAGCAACTGAGAAAGACATTCACAACCACTATCTTTGCCGGGTCTGGAGCCATCCTGTTTTTGGTCAGTACCGAACTTATGGAGTCCGTTTTTAATCAGGGCTGGATTGGAGGAGTCTTCATCGGTATGACTTTTCTGCTGCTTCGCAAGCCCATCATTGCGACACTGGGTGGTGTCTCAACGCGACTTATTCCTGAATCGCACACAAAAGAGGAATTGGGATACCTCGAAATGTATTTCTTGGCAAAGAAAGATCAAACGATTACAGAAAATGAACGGATGATGCTTGATTTACAAGCCAAGTCATATGGAATTACTGCGGATAGGAAAACCTACCTTGAACAATGGTACGATGAAATGCTGGAAAAGAGCGGCGACAACAACGATTTGGCTCGAAAGTACGGCAAAAGCGGCATCAATATGATGAGTATATTCAGCACCACTGGGGAAGCGCCCATTGACGAACGTGAAATTTTGCAAGCATTCAATCAGATGGACCAGAACAAAGACGATGTCCTTTCGAAGGACGAATTTTCCAACGCCCCGGAGGTTTCGAAATTACCTCAAGAGTCGCAGGAAGAATTGTTTGATACAATTGATTTGAACGATGACGGAATCATTCAATACGAGGAGTTCAAACTCCAAGCACAGATTACGGAATCCGAGGTCCTCGCTATCAACAGAGAAGAGATCTATATGGAAGCCTACAAAGTTGCGATGGAAGACTTCATTATTACAGATGACGAGCGAAAAATGCTGAAAATCCAAGCAAAAGCATTGGGCATATCCGATCAACGCGTACAGGAATTGGAACAAAATTACAATTCAGGCATCGAAGCAACAGAAAAGGAATAAGACGTGTTCTTTAAACACGCATTCAGTTGTAATTTATTCGGAGATTGAATTCAATCATCGCTAGGGTTATTTCGGAAGTAAATTCCCGTAATTTACCGTAAAAATCTCTTTTACCGTGCAGGTCAAGCAACGACACATGGCGTCTGCACTTGAGTTCTACGCCAGCGCCTTCCAGGCCGAGAATCTCTACGGCCTTCGTATGATCATATCTTGGATTTCCGTTGCCGTTTTCATTTGGCTTCTGAGCCTCAGCTATCTGGTCTGGAAAGCAGATTCTAAGTCGAACGAAAACAGATTCATGGGGGTCTTGCTCATCATCGAAGGCATCAAGGCTGCCTTTTTGCTTCCAGATGCCTTTCCTTACGACAGTGATTGGGAATGGTTGTGGAATTACCTCTGGGTGTTCAAAATAGAGGTGTTCTTTTACGCCCATACCGCAGCCATCTTGATGTATCTATGCCTACCGATTTATTATCGAATCGGGAAACTCAGTTTCATGTTCAACTCAACCTTGCAAAAACATGCGTGGTACCTTGCTCCGCTTATCGCTCTCGCCATCTGGATGTCGATTCGCAACGTCAACGGATTTTACATGGCGAATTCAGCGTGGTTGATATGCTCCGGGGCGGGTGCCGACCCAAGCCTTCAGGTGTGGTGGGGTTCGGTCCAACCGTTCATGATTGATACCCTTGATCAAATCGGCACGTGCACTGAGTACTACGAAACTCACCTTGTTGACGACAGCACCGCCGGGGGGCTGTGGGCCATCGCTCTTGCATCACCGCTGGTTACACTCGGTGCGTTGTTGTTCATTCGTGCTTCAATGAAATCCGAAAAAGCCGCAGGAGGAGACGGTACATCGCGCCATCTCACCTCGAGGTCGCTCTACATCGGGTTCCTCGGGAAAGTGTCTGGAACCATGCTTTACTTCATCACGCTGATGGTCATAATTCCGCTCCTTAACGACGGAAGCATGGCCACCTTCGCTCAATCAACCCTGTGGAGATACGGGGAAGATGCCTCATCACTTGACAGAATCAAGTATTTGATTTGGACACTTTCCTTGCTGATGACCCCTCTTGCCATGGGCTTCGAAGCCCTGATGTTCGTGCACGCTGCGCTCAACGATTCAGTCTTCGGCATTGATCAAAATCTGCGAAAGACCTTCAGGACGGCCATGTTCACTGGAACCGGTGCTCTTCTCTTTATTACGGCGACCGAGTTCATGGAACAGGTGCTTGGACAGGGCCTGATTGGGGGTGTTGCGGTTGGTGTTCTTTTCCTTGGCCTCCGAGGGCCCGTTCTCTCGGTGATCGATGGCATGTCAAGCCGGCTGATTCCTGCAAACTACACAACCGAGGAGACCGCTTACTTAGAAGCCTACAAAGTTGCAATGGATGATTTCATTATTACCGCCGACGAGCGAAAAATGTTGAAAATCCAAGCAAAAACATTGGGCATATCCGACCAACGCGTACAGGAATTGGAACAAGATTACAATTCAGGCATCGAAGCAACAGAAGAGGAATAAAACGAGTTTTTCAAACACGCATTTAATTGTGATTTATTTGAGAATTCAA
>DAPT01000073.1:9554-66940 GCA_002502215.1 Euryarchaeota archaeon UBA124 | reverse complement strand
TTCAATCTTTGGTATCATCCATTGTACACTGATGGAATTCATGTAGAGGCTCGCTTCCCGAGGGAGCGGTATCAAATTCTTCTCAACAGGCTAAAGGATTCAGAGCAGTTTCACATGTTTGCAATTCGAGAACCTCGTCAAATCTCGAAAGATTCTCTTCTCCTCGCTCATGACTCAACATACGTCGACGAATTTCTTGAACAAAAATTGAGCGAGAAAGAGATGCGAAGGATTGGCCTTACTCCATGGACTCCGAAAATGATTGATCGAACACTTTGTTTGACAGGTGGTGCGCTCGAAGCAACCATTCATGCGGTTGAGTACGGCGGAATCACAGGAAATATGGCAGGTGGAACCCATCATGCGCATCGAGATTTTGGTTCCGGATATTGCATTTTCAACGATCTCGCAATCAGTGCAATGTATGCAATCGAGAAATTGGGGATAAAACGAGTAGCAATTCTCGACCTTGATGTGCATCAAGGGGATGGAACAGCAACAATTCTGTCGAATGAAGCGCGTACGCGTACAATCTCCGTCCATTGTTCAACGAACTTTCCCTTTCGAAAATCTATAAGCGATTTTGATTTACCTGTAGAACCAAAAGCTGGTGACGAATTGTTTATGGAAAAAGTTCGAGAGGCAGTCGAACAGTGTGTTGATTTTCAACCAGAACTCGTACTGTATCAAGCGGGGGTTGATGGACTGGAACAGGATCATTTGGGGAAACTCTGTGTTACAAGAGAAGGCATGCAAGAACGGAATCAGTATGTGTTTGAGAAGATGCTACAAAACAGAATTCCGACGGTCATCTTCATGGGAGGAGGTTATTCAAAACCGATAGAACACAGCCTTGATTCATTCTATGACTTGTTTATTGATGCAAGCATATGGAACAACCGATGGTCCTGATGTTTGAACCCAACGTTGTAGAGAGAATGAACGCCTTAAGCTCCATTTGAGAATGCAATCATTCTATCAAGAGAAAGATGATCGGCTGTGTCCTTGCAATAATGTGCCTCAACGACTTTGCCTTCCTCATCGATCAGAATATCAACTGGGATTGTTGATAGTTTTGATATTGACAAGGTAAGAGGAACATATCCTCTGAGTGTCGCTTGCAACAGTGTAAGTGGTGAACGCAAGGCACCCCACATGAATTTGAAGAACGACTTCTTCACACCGTTCTTGTTGAATTGCTCATAGGTTTCATCGGCAACGACAACGAACGGAGCATCGTGCTTCTTCATTCGTTTCTGGAGTTCCCCTACCTTTGCATCAAAGACTGCAACCATCACAGCATCTTTGGAAAATTCATTCCATCGTTGAACGATTCTCCTAATCCGCATGTTGCACAATGGGCATGTTGAGAACCTGAAGAACGTCAATATCACGCGCTTACCTTTCATGTCTGCCATGTTGAACGTCGAGCCATCGATTGCTGGTAAGGTAAACTGGGGGG
Organism: Euryarchaeota archaeon UBA124; assembly: GCA_002502215.1. Classification (GTDB taxonomy): domain Archaea; phylum Thermoplasmatota; class Poseidoniia; order Poseidoniales; family Poseidoniaceae; genus MGIIa-L2. The sequence continues at coordinate 65,478 of DAPT01000073.1, read as the reverse complement.
CTGTATCGCCTGTTACGATTTGAGTCATGTTTGGCCCTTGAGAATTCGAAACATAAAGCATTCGTGCCCATGGGTCAAATCAAGAATGGGAGTATTCCTAGCGCCAACAATGGAAGAATCCCCATCGCAAGGTCTCGAATGAGGAGCGAAAGCAGTGTTCTTGTGTTTACTTTGGCAATCTTATCAAATTCTTCCTGCATTTTTTCATCAATGCGATCACTGATTTTCCCAGCACCTGTCCTCGCTGCTTCAACTGCTGCCCCTATTGCAAGTGAACCAAGTAACCCTTGGGGGGTGAGCCTGCCTGCCATGATAGCACGTCCCGCCCAAATCTTGAGTGATTTTTTTGCAACTCGCTCCGATGTAGACTCTTGATTTTCCTCATTTTTCTTCCTTTTAGAGAACTTTCGCAACCAACCTCGTATACCTAATCCTGCATCTGCTATTTTTCGTAGCTTATTTACATCGTACCGATCAATGGCCATCAACATTCTCCGCACTCTTAAGATTCTTATCAAATCAAAGACAACCCACAACGTGACTAAAATTGTGAGGAGAAGCATACCGATTAGAGGAACTTCAGACCAGGTTTGCCAACCGATTGGATCGAGTAAAAATCGTAACATAAGAACAATTAACGGCGGTGTTAAGAATGCCAAAATTTCATTCATTGCCAGAATTCCAAATCCCCGCACAGGCAGTGTCTTTAGTTGCTTGAGAGCCCATCCGGTGTGAGGTGCTAACTTCTTGATTGCCTTTCGGAACGGTATGATAAGGAACATCAATCTGAGAATTAGTGGTATCCAAATAATCACGAGAACGTAAGCGGCCCATGGACCGCTTGGCGGAAGTTCTGGAATTGCAAGAGGTTCCGCCATAGTACAGTCAGCACTTTTCCCGTTTTCAAAACACCCCAAACACTCAAGACAATGAGACCGAACATTGAGCCAATGTCGGAAGCCATCATTGATCCAGATATCCGGGTCGCGCAAACCCTTCCTTCTGAATACTACACAGACGAGAAGTATTTTTCAAAGCAAATGGAGGAGATGAGTCGCTCTCTCCAATTTGCAGGCCATCAGAGTGAGTTTACATCCGATATGACGCCAATTTCACATCTTGAATCGATTCTAGGGCAACCAACCCTTCGAACAATGAATGAATCCAAAACATTTCTTCTCTCCAACGTGTGTACGCACAGAGGCATGATTCTGTGTCAGGAGAGCAGGGACGGTAAGTCAATTCAATGTCCATACCATGGACGAACGTTTCACCGAGATGGTCGCCTAAAACACATGCCTGGTTTTGCAGATGTTGGCAACTTTCCTGCTCCATCGGATGACCTTCCAAGCCTCAGACTTAGCGAATGGTTTGGCTTTGAATTTGCATCCGTCAATGATGCAGTCGAGATTGAAACAATGATGCAGCCAGTTACACAGCGAATGGGTTGGTGGTTGGAAAATTTACACCTAAAGCATGACCCTTCGAGAGATCGGGAATGGAACATTGATGCAAATTGGATTCTTTATGTTGATAATTACCTCGAAGGTTTTCACATTCCATTTGTTCATCCAGAACTAAACAATGCATTGGCGAGTGATGGATATTCTACGGAATGCTTTGACAATGCAGTCTTACAAATCGGCTTGGCGAATGACGCTGACGATGTTTACTTTGAAATTCCAGAGGGTTCGATTGATGCTGGAAAACGTGTTGCTGCCTACTACTGGTGGCTTTATCCCAATCTGATGATGAACATTTATCCATGGGGTGTTTCAATGAACATTATCATACCCACAAGCGTCAACACAACAACCGTGTTGTTCAGGAGTTATGTCCAAAACCCTGAAGTTTTGGATAAAGGTGCTGGATCTCTTCTCGACAAAGTTGAGCTCCAAGACCAATTTGTGGTGGAAGGATGCATGCGTGGTCTTCAATCAAAGCTGTATCAACGTGGGAGATATTCACCTACACATGAGAAAGGCGTGCATCAATTTCATATGAATCTGACAAAAGAAAAACGTTTGAAAGAGAATCTTAGAATTTGATGTGTTCTTTTTCCGAGAAGTCACTGTACTTCTGATCGGTTGGTGGTTTACCTCTCCGAATCATTGCAATGAGGAGGAATGCGACCAAAACAAGGACGAAGATCAATGCAGCAGCCCTCAGACCTTCATTTGCTAATGCATTTGACTCTAACTCTTCTTCTGAGCGAAGATCAATGGAATCATCGCAACCGTCAGGAATCGAATCTGCATCCAAGTCAATGGAGTCATCGGATTCAGGACAGCGATCGAATTCATCCGCCGTACCATCATTATCTGAATCAATCAGTTCATCGCAACCATCTGGTACACCATCGAAATCCACATCAATGGAGTCGTTGTAATTGTTGCAACGGTCTGCATCGTCTGGGACATCATCCCCATCCGAATCGATCAAATCATCGCAACCATCTGGGATCCCATCAAGGTCAACATCGATTGCATCATCAAAGTTGTTGCAGAGATCATCGGTATCCGAAACACCATCATTGTCTCGATCGATGAGGTCATCGCAACCATCTGGTATTGCATCAAAATCCTGATCGATGGCGTCGTTAAAGAATGGGCAGAGGTCGTCGGCATCGGATACACCATCACCATCGGAATCAAGTTGGCTATCGCTGCAACCGTTGGTGTAGACGGATTCTCCGACTGGCGTTTGTTGACAGAGGTCGTCGGCATCCATGATTCCATCTTGGTCTTCATCGGTCGTGCTACCTGGGTGACGTTGTTCTTCACTGCAGCCATCGAGGTAAACTTCCGTTGTATCTGGAGTATCTGGACATGCATCCTTATCATCGGTTACCCCATCTGAATCCGAATCGGAAATCGGGTCAAATAGGTCATCCATTGCGGATGAAATTCGAACGTCCCAACGGGAACCGTGTTCCCTCAAACCCGCCTCGTTGAAATGGATTGTATCGTACCGCCATTGCGTGCCGTTTAGGTCATCAGTATGCGGGCCTGGAAACGTCAAGGGATCATCTGCAATCACCGCATTTTGACCCTCAATTATCCATCCCATCTTAACCGGATCTCCATTCGGAACAAAACTTACACGAGCCACAATCCAAGGTATCTCATAATCTGCATGTTCTCGACTTCCAAGCACAACCTCTCCAAGCATGCGTGCATAATCTTCTGCAGCAGTACCTCCAGCATTGCTTTCTCCTTGATGCCACAAAATGGCTCTTGCTCCGCTCGGTTCGACCGCATCGAGGGCGTCAGTGATTCGAGGAAACAGGTCATTTTGGCTTGGAACCCATCGATCGACTGGCGTACCCCCGTAGCCCACTGAAAGGAAACCAATCGGTACATCGTAACGACTTGCAAGAAGATCTCCAGCAACCGGCCAAGGAGACCCAGCGGTTCCTGTTGCAGCAGGTTGTGGGTCGTAACCGAAACGCCAACCGCTGGGACCCCAAGTGCTCACTCGTGAATCTGTTGGCGTTAGAGGAGCATCCCCCGAATTCGCAGAATTTGATTGACCTGCAACGATGAATACTTCTCCCACACCAACAGGTTCAATGGTTTTTATCGCAAGTGGGTTACTGTTCTGCATGAAACGAAGTTCGAGACGATACCAACCGGTTGGAACCTCAATCGTGCCGTAGAAATTTGAACTCAATGGTACAGCGACAAACTCCCATTCAGATTCAAGTCCGGTTTCAAGATCGATGTATCTACCTTCAATCAAATCGGCTGTATACTCCGTTGACCCACGTACTGAGAAAATACCGTTGTTGTCCTCATCGCGTTGAACAATTTGATGATTATCAGGTGATTGCAATGTAATCATTAATTCAGATGGCGTTGGTCCAGAACGGACCAAAACAGTCAAACTTTTGAGATTGTATTCTGCTGCATTTGATGCAAAGGTCCAATCTGGGTTCTCATCAAGGTCAGGATTGCTCCCTATTCCAACTTCGTCTGTATTTGAACTGCCCCAAGCATTGTATGCAAACAGGGTCTGACCAGACTCATAATCGTGGATTTGCATACTTCCATAGCCTGCGGAATCAGAACTCCACTGTGCATCTGCGAAATCATAAGTTGAATCGTCTCCATTTGGAACGCCCAAGGAGTTTGAAGTTCCGTAATTTGTCCCCCAAAATTCGATTACACCCGTATCAATAACTCCGAGTGAGGATAGATTCTCGTGATTCGATTGGACCTCGACGTCTGTCAAAAGTTGATTGTACACAGTTCCAGAGTTGAAGGTCGGCACCCCTAATTTATCGGCATGCGTCGTAAGACTAGGAAACGAGACAAAGACCCATGTTCGGTCCTCATTTGGTTTTTCGAGCTCAAGGTAATACGCAACACGATCGAAGTCGAAATCAATGCTTGAACTGGAGTCAACTGAGTATGGAATTGGTTGATTGTTGTACTCCGCATCATCGGGAATATCCAATTGATAGACAATCGTGTAATCTTCTGCACCATTAACGTCGTCGGATACAGATTGCTGAAGGACTGGAAGGTCGTTAAGCACTTCATCCGCCATTGGCGTCCATGTTGAAATCAGCAGAATGAGAATCAAGGAAACGATGAATCCCCTTCGACTCATATTCTCGGGTGTTCATCGTGAGATATATACCCATACACGGTAATCTACGGGAAAAACCAATCAGCGCATCCCTACTGGAGTTGCCTAGGGGAAGGTTGTGAATAAAGTAAATCTGTCTGAGAAATTTTCTCTTTTTTCAGAACACTGGACACCAAAAATTATCGCAGAATTGAACGATTATCAAATCAAGATTGCTAAGGTAGAGGGTGATTTTGTATGGCACAATCACTCAGATACGGATGAATTCTTTTTGGTCATTGAAGGAACCTTGTTCATTGAATTCGAATCTGAAACAATGGAATTGAAAACTGGCGAATTGAGTGTCGTCCCCAAAGGAGTTCAGCACCGTCCTTACGCCAAAGAGGAATGCAAAATCATGCTCATTGAGCCTCGAGGGGTTGTCAACACAGGGGATGCTGCGAGCGAACTGAGAGCATCAAATGATGTTTGGATTTGAACCGAACATCTCATCATATTGGATGCCTTCGGACGTGCATGGTCTTCACCCACGACATGGCCGATTGGCTCAGTTTCAACATTGACGAGGATTGGCTCGCTGAAAACATCTCATGGAAGGATTTTGGGACCGGTGTACGTTTGGGCAAACTCAAGCGTGAGGAAAAAACGTCTTTGGTCTTGTATGAAGCACAATCTGAAGTTGAGGTCGATGCGTTCATGCCACACAGCCATCCTGGCGGCGAATGCTACGTCGTTCTTGAAGGCGAAGTCTGGGATGAGGATGGAACCTATCCCACAGGATCAATCGTATGGATGGACCCTGAGTCTGCACACACTCCGAAGACGCGTGGGAAGACATTGATTCTCGTACTGTGGCCTCAAGGTGTCAAGTCTGCTTGACACAGACGCGAAACGCCACCGCCAACACCGTGCGGTTCATCCATCACGCCTCTGAAGACGGGTGTGGTGCACTGGTCCACTCTGCGTGGATGACAAAGAAGTTCACGATCATGGTCAGGAACCAAAATGGGATCAGAAGGTACTCCATGGTCCCGGGTGTGTTTTCACTCGAGAGGGCGGCGATCAACTCTGGCACCAACAGGAGGTAGCGGCCTGAGGAACGGCCAGGAGGCCTGCTCCCAATCGCCCTCTGGTCGAATATGCCCCGAAGACGAGCGCGCCAATGATGGCGACCGGAACGAGGAACCACAGGCCCTCCAAAGCCAAGGCGACGTACACATGAAAGGCGACGATGATGCCGTTTGCGATGGCGGCCGTGCGCATGTCCCGGAGAAAGTCCATGGTCAAGCCTCCGCAGGTGCGGCTTCATTCGTCTGCCAGTTACCATGCAGCACGCCACTCAATGCGAGAAGACCCCACAGAACCAACGGTGGAATGAACAATGTTTGAAATCCGTCCATGACGGTCCAAACCACGAACATGACCCAAACAGGTCCAGCAATCGCCGTTGCCAGTTTTGCTTGAATCTCCTTCGTGAACGTAAGCGCAATAAACACCATCGGAATGATCATTGATACAACACGCCAAACAGCGTATTCGACTTCTGTTTCATCCAAGTTGAGCCCTTGATCGCTCAGCACGGGTAGAATGGTCGCTAACGTATGTCCGCCAGCCACAACGAGAAGCCAAATTTTGGGGTTGAGGATTTTCTTCAATTGATCCATGTTCAAGCCTCAGCAGCAGGTGCGGCTTCTTCGTCCATGTTCCAATGAAGGATACCGCTGAGCGCCGTCATACCCCAAACAACGAGGGGAGGAATCAACTCAGTGGACAGTGACCAACTGTTGTTGCCAACGCCCTCCAGTTCAAGAGCACCACAAACTACGAACCAAACCCAGATTGGCCCGCACAACACGGTAGCCCATCTGGCCTGCTCCTGGCCCGAGGTACCAAAGGCGGTGTAAAGAAGGTAAACAGAGATGGCCAAGAATACTCCGGTTATCTCCAGCTGTGTGTCAGAATGAGGGTCAAGTGGCGCAAGCACGCCGACCACGGTGTGGATGATGGCGAGAATAATCAGCCAGATCTTCACATTGCAGATTTTCTTGAGTTGGTCCATCTTCAGGCCTCCGTAGCAGGTGCTTCGTCATCGTTCATGTGGAGGTAACCCGAGGCTGTGAGCGCCAACAACAGCACGAAGAGCGGTGCGGCCTGCGGAATAGGAACTTCGTAGCCGTTGCCGTTCGAAATGGTCACCAACGCGAGGAAAGTCACGATGAATGCCAAACCAGCGGTCAGGGCCATCTTTGCTCGATCGGAGCCAGAGAGGAGAAGGCCAGAAGCGATGGCTAGGATGCCGTAAGGAATGCCAAAGAGGCCCCAGCCTTCTTCATAGCCCGTCGCTATGGACAATTCCCGGTCAGATAGTGCGCCGTATTCCGCTTCAAGTGCTGTGGTGGCGGTATCGCCTGCCATCAGGAAATTTATTATGCTGAACAAAATGTTGACGATTCCAACGCCAATAAGCCAGCCTTTAGGGTTTAATATTGTCTTTGCATCCATGATGTATCACTTAGATTGCCACCATCGTTCAAGGATATAATCTTATACTACAACAATACAATTCTACTCGTTGTTTCTTAAATCATACTCGTCACTCGAGAGCATGCCCTCGAACAAAAACGGCCCGGCCGGGACGACGGCAGCGATGAAGCCGTGAATCAGCGCCGTCCTCGTCCAGTGCTTGCCCACGCCCGCCAGCAAAAGGCCGATGTAAGCAACGAACAGACCGCCGTGGATGGAGCCAAACAGTGAGACCATTTCGGGCTCTCCTGCGATGTACTTCAATGGCATCGCATAGAACATCAAGATGAGGAAGGAGAAGCCCTCCAGATACCCAACCAAGGTCACCCAACGCTTCACAAATTAACCTCAACCATCGGTCTACTTGAACCGCACGAGGGGCATTCTTGGTCGTCGCTGTCACCGTAATCGTACTTGCAGGCGGGACATACCGAAGCGAGTTCCATCTTGCCCATGGACTCAACTGCGTCGCCTTGAAGGGACAAGTATCCGCTGGCAACGTTCCCGACAGTGTATCGCCCTGCTCCACCAAGCCTAACCAAGAGATCGGGAGGAAACGTTACTGTTCCAGTTTCATCGATGATGAGTTCTCGATCCTTGCTCAGATCTTCAACATCGATGGATTCTCCATGCTCTGCAACAAAACGACCGTCCCTCAACTCGAGGGATCGATTGGCAAAGGAAGCAACTTCCTTTGAGTGTGTGACAATCAAGAAAGACACACCGTCGTTCTCATGCAGGTCTTTGAACAGTGCAAGGACTTCACGGCTTGTCACAGGATCCAAAGCCCCTGTTGGCTCATCTGCAAGAATCAATCGTGGGCGGGTGATGAGCGCACGAGCAATCGCTACGCGTTGTTGTTCTCCACCGCTCAGCATCGATGGAAGTGCTCGAATTCGATGACCCATACCCAGTCGCTCAAGCATTGCATCGGCTTTGGCGAGTGCTTTCTTGGAAGAAACACCTTGATGTCGGAGTGGTTGTGCAACATTGTCTCGAGCATTCAAATCAGGAAGGAGGTTTCCTTCCTGGAAGATGAAAGAAACGGTCTTCTGTCGAAGTTCTACCAATTCCTGTCCTTTCAAACGGGTCATGTTTTTGCCAGCGAGACTAACAGACCCCGCACTTGGTTTCATGAGCCCTCCGAGACACTTCATGAGCGTCGATTTACCTGATCCAGATGGACCAACAACGGCGATTGCTTCACCGGCTTTCATGTTGATATGCAAACCTCTGAGCGCGACAACGTTTCCGTCCTCAGCCTTCGATTCATACACATGATACAACCCCTCAGATTCCAGAATGGTTTCGCTCATCTTCACTCCCCCTTCAGCACACTGGCCAAATCCGCTGTTAACGCTCGTCGTGTTGTCACAAGCAATGCTACAACAACTGCGGCAAAGACTGCCAAAGACACGAAAATAATCTGTGACCAAGGATAGACAAGCGTCCGTTGTATGGTCGTCGATGATCCTCCAAAGATTTGGAAGATGAATCCGAAGATGTCAAAGAATCCGTTAAAGGACAATGCGAGTCCGACACCAAGAACGATACCGAGTGCCATGGAAACAACAACAATCGAAAGAATCTCGAACAGGACCAATCGGATAATTTGGTTTGGAGAAGCACCAATCGCTTGCAGGACTGCCAGTTCTTTTTGACGTTGACTGAGAACGAGGGAAAGGAAAACGAAACTTGAGGCGACTGCTGCAACACTTGCAACAACAAACTGCAGTGAGAGCAGACCGGGTGTTCCGAAAATTAAACCACCGTTTCGCTCAACGTCCTTGTGTGTACTCGACCAATCAAGTACTCCAGATACACGCGAATCTGCTTTGATTTGTGAAGCAAGCGATTCTAATTCATCGCCTGAAAGTCCGTCTACGCGCACAATCCAAGTCTTTGAGCGAAACTCATCAGCTGCAGAATCTCCTACGAGATTACGCCATGAATCTTCGCCGATGACCAGTGCAGATCCAATTGTTGCTGCACCAACTCCTGGAATGTATTCGTGTGTTCCCATGTAGTACATCGTGTTCGTGTAAGGCGTAACAATAACCTGAACACGGGTATCTGCAAAGAAGAGATCTTCTGCTAATGGTGGAGGTAGTTGGCTTGCACCACTCGCACAAGCGGTGTCATCGCTGTTGGTTCCATCAGGACATGTTGTATTGGACAGGATGGAGGATGATAGATCAAACAAACCAAATGCTCCGGCGAGGTTTGCATTCGTAAAGTCGGCATCCTGGAATGAACCGCCCATGAAATTGACAAGAATTGCGTTCTCGAGGTTTGCACCGGTCAAATCCGCATCGCTCAGGTTCACGTCGAGAAGGACGGATTCGCTCATGTTGAGGTTTGAGAGGTCTGCTCCCGCAAGGTTGGTGTTCGACAAATCAACACGTCCTAAATCCCTCTCATTCAAGTCTTGATTGGAGAGGTTGAGTCCACTCCAATCTGCATCCATAAGCAGGGTGTAAGCTTCAAACAGCATCAGTGGGTCTGATTCTTCAGAACCACCTGAAGTGAAGTTAAATTCGATCTTTTCCCATACGAATGTAATTTCACGAGACTTCTCATCACCGGGTTGGAGCAAAACATCGTCGAGTCGATTCTCCTCGCCACCGCGGTCAGAACCCGGCAAGTCGAGCGAATATGCAGAATCTTGCCCAGCAGTGAAACCATTGTTTGAATATCCATCCATCGCAGAGCTGATGCTCGTTCCTGGTATTGATTGTTCACTCCAACGTAAGACGTCTTCATTCCCGTCAAACAGTACGAACGTTTGCAAACTATCGCCTCCCTGCTCGTCAGCAAGTGTAATTTCAGGCACACTCGTTGCAACAGAGGTGACATCTGCGTCGGCAAATTCATTCACGAGCGAAAGAAGGGCGGTCGAATTGATGTCTTGTTCCGTAGAAATTTGTAAATCTGAACCAACGGTCGCATCAGCGGTCTTTTCATCAACAAGCGTCCCGGTATAACCTTGCACTGCTGCAAGTGTAACGATGGAGAGTGTAAGCAACATAATGACAGCAAGCCGGTTCACCGACTCTGCAGACCCAGACCCTTTGAGTCCTCTCTTCACGTCCTTGAGGATAGGTGATCGTCCAAAGATGAGTTGCATGATTTGCGGACCTTTTGCACCGATTCTTCCAAGAAGCAATGCTCCCCCAATCCAAAGAGCAAACGGACCGATGATACCAATCAATCCCTCGATGAAGAAGTTGGAAACGATTCCATCTTCGCTACCGTTCATCTCAAGCCATGTATCAATCACAGCGAGCATACCAAACAGGAACGCCGTCCAATGGAGCCATCGTTTTGGTTCTGCTTTGACCGTGGTTTTGCGAACCCCCTCCTCGATTTCAAGTTCAAGGAAATCGCGTGCTCTACTGCGTCCAAAGATCATTGCGAGCCCTAATGTCGTAATTGCTGTGAACAGTGTTGAACCAAAACCAAGTGTGGGATTCACATCGAAATCACCTGTTCTGAATTCCATGAATCCTACTGCTGAGAGAACGATTGGTACCGCCATGAGAGCCAAGAGATATCCAATGAGCCAGGCGACGGATGACATGACAAACAATTCGAGCAGGACCATGCCTTGCAGACTCTGTCCATCCGCCCCAATGACGCGATGAATGCTCACCTCTCTGCGTCGTTGTTCAAGCGATAAAACCAGTCCGTAAATCAACACAGCAATCGACAAGAACACGATTGGAATCATAATGATGTAGTCAAAGATTTGAATTAAACCAAGGAAGATGTTGAGGAAGGTAATTGTTCCAGAAACGATGTCGGTGTAGTACAGCTCAACGCCTTCATCCGTGTAGTTGCCATCTTGCACTTCAGTCCCAAGATTTTCAAGCCATTCAGCAGCATCTGCTGTTGAGGTCGTGGGTAGTTGTCCACGATCGATTGTGACGCCGAGGTACATGTGATCGTAGTTAATCAACGTCTCACGCTGTGATTCTTCAAGGGTTTCCCATGTGGTAAAAATTGGATTGAATGGAAGTGTTGGATTGCCAAAATCCCAAGGCTCATAGATTCCCAAAACGGTGAGATTCTCAACCGTCATCGACATTCGACAATACATCATTTCGTTGTTTTCTGGCGTGATTTCGCCAGCACAGTTTTCCTCTGTTACGCTCGCTTCAAACAGTGTGGATTCATCGACAACGTACGCAAAGGTTAGTTCCTCAAGTACGTCTCCTACCTTTGCTTGAGCTTCGCTTGCAATCGTAGAGGGGAGAATAATTCCACGGTTCAAACTCATGTTTTCGGGTGTAGGCCATTCTCCAAGCCCTGCAATAATGTTCTCACCGAGCCTATCGGCCAATTCACCATCGAAGGCTTCAGGTCCAAGGAATCGGATTGCACGTTTGTCAGAAATAGGAGGGCCCGCATCGAGCGTTTCAGGGTAATCAAAGTCCATTGGGTCCCACAATGGGTTTTCATTGTCCGATATTGATCGCATTTCAAGTGGTTGGGCGACAACGAAATCGATGTTGAAGAAGCCTCCACTGTGGATTCCCTGACGACCGAGAACGAGCGTACAATCATTGAATTCGGAAAATTCATTCATCAATTCATCGCAAACCTCCGTCATCGTCGTCGTGTTGTTTGACCAACCTGAAGCGTTCTCAACCGGTGTGCGGGCAAACTCTATTTTTGCATCGAACGGTTCAGAATCAAGAGATTCTTCAAAGAACAATTGGGAGAGTCCAACGCCATAAGCAAGAACAGTCGTGATAACCAAGGATGCGAGAAAGACACCTGCAATGACAGCCATTCCTCGTTCTTTGCCTCGCCAGGCGCTCTGTGCGGCAAGGCGTAAACGACTCGGTAATTCGACCAATGTATGTTGATATCGACGAAGCCGAGAGCGCCCTTTGGCAAAGTCGTTTTCTTTCAATTCTGGAGGATTATCGCTCATTCTTCTTCACCCTCGCTGTCAAGTCCCCAAGCCGAGCGAATGTCGGAAGCTTCGGTTTTCCCATCGTTGAGCAAGAGCATACGATCTGCAGTCGATGCCAAATCTGGGTCATGCGTTACCATAAGGATAGAAATTGGATTTTTCTCGTCATGACACAATTCTTTGAACAGTTTCATTACCTCTTTCCCACTTGAAATGTCAAGGTTTCCGGTCGGTTCATCCGCGAGTAAGACAGGACGATTGCCTGCTATTGCTCGTGCAATCGCCACCCGTTGTTGTTGCCCGCCTGAGAGTTGGTCAGGAATGAAATTGAGGCGGTCACCAAGACCCACCTTCTGCAATGCGACCTCTGCTGCAGTTACTGCTTCTTCTGAAGAAACACCGGATAACTCGAGCGCAATCGCAACGTTGTCAAGTGCAGAGAGATTGTCAAGCAAGTGAAAGTCTTGGAAAATCCATCCGATTTTGGTTCGCCGAACGTCGACGACAGTTGCTGGACCACGAGTTCCGTAAATTCGGTCGTCGAGATTTATTTCACCAGTATCGCCTGCGAGGAGACCCCCAATGATGTTGAGAAGCGTTGACTTTCCAGAACCAGAAGGCCCCATGAGCGCAACCATTTCCCCTTTCTCAACTTGCATGTTGACGCCTTTCAAGACGTTGAGTGAACCGAAACTCTTGGTCAGACCGTTGACTTCAAGCATTGGAAAAACTCCGATTATTCAGCATACGATTAGAGCCCGAGGTTATTTCTTTACAATGGTTTGTATCGATAGACTCTACATTTTATTGCGACGCTTTGAAAAAAGGGAAGCATCAGGAAATCGCATGAGCGGGAAGACTGCACTTATCACCGGCATCACCGGGCAGGACGGTTCCTACCTCGCTGAGTTGCTTTTAGACAAGGGTTACACCGTTTATGGATTGGTGCGTAGAGTATCCCAGCCGAGTCTTGGGAGGAATCTCATTAATCACTTGATGAGCAACGATCGATTTCATGTTCTCAACGGAGACCTAGCAGACCAAAACTCGATCGACAACGCTGTTCATCAAGTAAAACCTGATGAGTTCTACAACCTTGGTGCAATGTCATTTGTTCCCGAATCGTGGCGCTCTCCAATGATGACGGCGGACATTACCGGGTTGGGAGCACTGCGTTGCCTCGAAGCGGTACGCAAGCATGCTCCTGATTGTCGGTTCTATCAAGCTGGTTCAAGCGAACAATACGGTAAGGTTCGAGAAGTCCCGCAGTCCGAAACAACTCCATTTCACCCTCGATCTCCATATGGCTGTGCGAAAGTCATGGCATTCGAAATTACTCGCAATTACCGTGAGTCCTACAACATGTATGCCTGCACAGGCATCCTCTTCAATCACGAAAGCCCACGCCGTGGTCTTGAATTCGTAACACGGAAAGTGACCATGATGGCTGCACGGATCAAGCACGGTTTCGATGAATGCCTTCACATCGGCAACGTCGATGCAAAACGCGATTGGGGGTTTGCCGGCGATTATGTCGAGATGCAATGGAAAATGCTACAACAAAATGAACCTGATGACTATGTTATAGCAACAGGGCGAACCCACAGCATTCGAGACATGATCAGTCTTGCATTCTCGCACATTGACCTTGAACTCACTTGGTCAGGCGAGGGTGTCGGTACGATTGCAACCGATCAGAGTGGCGTTGTTCGAGTCCGAACCAATCCCAAATTCTTCCGTCCTGCAGAGGTTGACCTCCTAATCGGCGATCCAACCTATGCGAAAGAAAAACTTGGTTGGGAAACAAAAACCACCTTTGAGCAACTCATCGAAATGATGGTCGAATCTGATCTTGCTATCGTGCAGGAAGCCGTTGATGGAGGCTATGCTCCACCTACGCCGCCAGAATAATCTACAGACTTCTGCATCAACCGATTGAACAGCGGCGGAATGAGTGCAATCCAGAACATTTGGTAGTAACCGCCTGGTAACTGAGGTGATTCATCGTACGGTCGCAGTCGCTCGTATGGCGTGCTTGATCGAAGATGATGGGCTGCATGCAATGGGAGATTCATCAGCGTGTATCGAGACCATCGAGTACGGCTTTCCCATGCGTGTCCTGCATGCGGACGCTCATCTTCGCCGCGCTCGAGTCCGTGATGTTGAATGAAGTTTACAAATTCAAGAAGATAAATCGCTATCAAGGCTTGACCAACAAATGCAGCAAAATACGGTAGTCCACAAATGGCAAGCCCGATGAGAAGAGTTGCTTCAACCAACAGAGAAATCCTTGTGTCCTTTGGACGTATTTTGTACGCATTTCGAAGTTGACGGGGTACGGTTCGAATCAAGTGCCCATAGACACTTCGACCCCAAGGCGAGCTTGTTGGATCAACTTTACGAGCCCAATGCTTGTGATGTGTGTGGTTGTGTTCGACAGTAAAATGAAGGTACATTACAGAAAGTAAATCGAGACGCCCGAGCCACCAGCTGAACGATCTTGGACGTCGGTGACCAAGTTCATGCGCTGCAACAACGCCTGCGGCTCCAGTAGCAAGGCCAGCTGAAATTATTGGAACAAGAAGCGGTATTGAACCAACACCCGTCCAAACACGGTAAAGAAGACAAAGAACGACGACGGGGACAAGAAGCCCATGGGCGTGAACGATGATGTCATGTCCCTTGCCTTCTTCCTCAACATCATGAATTGTCGAGGAACCAACGAACGAATCGAGGAATGGGTACAAACCGAGCAAGAGGACGATTGGGGTAAGCATCCACCAGCCGCCGACGAGCAAGGAAACGACAGCGGACAGGGGTGTGAGCAACCCAATCAAATGCGGAGCCCACTTAGCCATGGTGTTACCAGTGACTTCTGATTCAAATGCGTTGCCTTCGAATCACATTTCATCGTGAATTTCATCCTCGATGAAAGAAAGGAGCGCTTAAAATGAGCAGCAACCCTTAATTCCACGGATTCTTGGCATGCACATGAATCCACAACGTGCAATGCTGCTGGCGTTTCTGATGGTTTCTTTTTCACTGTCCGGATGCTTTGGTGAAGCCGAGGTAGAATCAGAAGTCGTCGGCCCGAGTGTTTGGGACTTTGAAAGGCCAGAATTGACTTGGTACCACTTTCCAGATGCAGTCGATGTATGGGGCAACGACTCTGTAGAATTAAACGGAAGAAACATGCCTTACCCTGCTGAAGGAACGTATTACAGCATAGGAATATCAACGTTTGAACCGACAATGGGAATCACTGAGACTGATACTCTCTTCATGAGTTCGTACGGAAATGGACCTGCAGGTTCCACTGCAGTCATAGCTTGCAACCTGATTGGAATGACCGAATCCTTGGATTATTCTTGCGAGAACACCTACGATCCGCTCTTACCGATCGCCAACTCCAACGACCCCTACATCTACGTCGACCCTTGGACAAGTCGAATCATGAAGTTCGATATGCATGCCCTGTTGGGAATGACCGTTGAATGGTCTGATGACGATGGTGGGACATGGAACGGTCCCAGCGTTGCCACTCAGATTTACTCGGTTCAAGATCATCAAACCATCGCAAGCAGTAACATGCCTGCGGTTGCCTATCCAACAACCTGGATGTTTTGCATCAACGGAAACGCACCTCATCCACTTTGTTCGTCCAGTCAAGACGGTGGTGCAACGTGGGGACCTGAAACGTCTGGAGCTCCTGTCACATGTTCATCGGGAGGATTGTCGGCCCATTTGGTTGGAAGCATCGATGGGAATTTCTACCGTGGAAACAAAGGATGCACAGGCGAAGGTTACTCCGTTTTCCGAACCACAAATGCAGGGATAACGTGGACTGAACATCCATTACCGACTGAGATTTCAGGAACTGCAGACACATGGAATGCTGAAGAAGCCCAAGTCGAGGTGGATTCCGCAGGCAATGTTCACGCCATGTGGAATGGTCTTGACAACAAACCTTACTGGTCCTATTCACGTGATCAAGGTGATACCTGGTCAAATGCGACCATGATTGCCCCTCCAATCAATTTGTCCGGAACTGGCTTCCCAGTTGTCGTCGCAGGCGATGAGGGCACGGTGGCGTTTGGATACGTTGGAGAGACCGCTGGTGAGGATGAAACATGGAATGCATACCTTACCTACACGACCGATGCGTTCAATGAAACACCCCTACTCACGACCGTCCAATTGAATGGAGTTGATGACCCACTCGACACAGAGCCTGATTGTGGATACAATCGCTGTGGTGGCCTTGGTGATTTCCTCGACATACGTGTCGATGCGTACGGAAGAACCTGGTTCTCTCTCTCGCACAATCTAGCAGACCAAGGAATCTTTGGGACATATCACATAGGACCAAGTCTGCGTGGAGAGACGATCACCATGCTCGCAGAAATGCCAGCAGGTGGGCCTGCAACACTCTGAGACGTGCCCTTCTTCCACGAATTAAGAGCGTCGAAAGAGCGAGACAAACCGACGAAGGATTGACGGTGTGAAAGAGATGCCACCGCGGTAGATTTGCGATTCAAGCGTCTGCTCGACATAGATTTCTAGATTTTTATCCATTCAATCATCACTCCTTGCATGGATTACTCCACGAATATTCGCTGAGAAGCGAAAGGAAGCTATGGCGTTCAAGATCGGAGACAGTACGTTCGGGAATATCCCCGAGCGGTACTGTTGTTGGTCCATTATTCGGTCGGTGTATGTTTGGAGTTCGTTATCCATTGTTATCCTCACTCTAAATGTGGTTCACTACCTATTCAAAGGCGTGGTAAACTTGCCAACACATAGGTGTAAAAAACACACTAAGTTGTAATATAAACATCGAAATGACCGTTCTCTTCAAGAACAAAAATTCAGACGCCTAAACATCCGAGCCGCTCCCAACCGCTTATCGACAGTGGATTCCGGCTACAGGAGGAAAAAAACATGGGTATGGACCCGGCACTCAAAGCAAAGTTGCAGAAACAACGGTACCACATCGTTGGTGAACACGGTGGAGTCAAAACCTGCCATTGGACAAAAGAATCTCTTCTTCGCGATCGATCGTGCTACAAGGGAACCTTTTACGGTGTCAAGAGTCACACTTGCATGCAAATGTCACCTGTTGTCGATCAGTGCAATCTCGCTTGCACATACTGTTGGCGGGAACCACATATGGACAGCTTGGAGTTAACCGACCAAGATCCTCTCGAACTCCTCTACGAAAGCGTACGTGCTCAACGCCGACTGCTCTCTGGGTTTGGTGGAAACGACAAGGTCCCAAAAGAGAAGTTCCTTGAGGCTCAGGATCCAAAACATGTTGCGATTTCGCTTAATGGTGAACCAACCTTGTACACGCGTCTTGGCGAATACATGGATTTGTGCCACAAGCATGGCATGACAACGATGCTCGTTACCAATGGCACCCTTCCAAAAGTTTTGGAGAACTTGGATACACTTCCTACACAACTCTATGTCTCAGTCGATGCTCCAAACAAGCAAGTCTTCGACGATGTTTGTCGACCAAAATGGAACAGCGGTGCTTGGAATCAGTTTGAGAAAACAATCGACTTGCTGCCAAGTCTCGACACGCGGATTGTGTGCCGGCATACACTGATGAAAGGTGTCAACATGTCCTCGAGCCACATCAAGGAGTTCGCAGAACTTGACAACCGTGCTGACCCGGATTTCATCGAAGCAAAAGGGTATGTCTACGTCGGTCACAGCCGTGAAAATCTCTCGATGGAGAACATGCCTAGCCACGACGATATTCTTTCCTTCTCGAATGAACTTGCACCACAGGTAAACAGAGATGTCCTCTCAGAAAGCCGGCCAAGTCGTGTTGCCCTGATTGGTCGTGAGATTGTTCCAATCCCAATCCCTGAAGCAGAATTGTACTTCCCTGACGACTTGGGGATAGCACCTCCAGTCAAGAAACTGCCATTGATTCAAAATTGAGTTGATATACTGTCGAATTGTTTGTTTGACATGACAGCAAAGCGTATGCCTCGAATTTTAATCATTGGAGCAGGTGGAATCGGTGGACTCACCCTTGATTTAGTTGTTCCAGCACTGGACGGAAGAAGACGTTGTTCCATGGGATCGATGGTACGCAGAGCGGCAGAACTCTCCAATTGAGGTGATGGCTTGACTTCCAACGTTCGTTCACCTCGCGATGATGAAGAGGAACTCAAAGCACAGATTGCTATACTTCGTGGTCAATCCAAATCGTTGAAAGATGTATTAACGGACATACTCGGCGAGGAACCCTCTGAAGATTTTGTACAGGCTGTTGAAAACAATATACTTCTTGCACAAGAACGAGAAGAATCCATAGATCTCAACAAAATCATAGACTCCATTAAAACCCTGCAATCCTGTTGGATTTAGGCATTCTTGTAGGTCGCTCTTCGGCCTTCAATTAGTGCGCTGAGTCCTTCAAGTGCATCTTCGGTTGAGAAGATTCGATCCAAGCCTTGTAACTCAAGTTGGAGACCTTCATCGAGTGACATCGATTCTGTAGCATCGATTCGTTCACTGGCCATGGCTAATCCAATTGGAGCCGTGAACTTGAGCGACTTGAGTTGGCGAGCAACGATTTTGTCCTCAGCATCAAAGCCATCTGGGCAACTCCCTGCGAGCAAAGCAGCCATGTTTCCATCCGAGAAGAATTTCTTAGCGAACTTAACGACAGGGCTGTTCTCATTGATTGGTTTACCTGGATACTTGTCCTCCGGTTTGCCTGATGTGTGGATGTCTTTGATGCAATTTGGAACATCGTTAATGTCGACAAGGTGAGTAACCAACCCAAGATCTGTGGCCGTTTCAGCGTTCATGAAGTTCCCAGCAAGAACGGCCCATCGGCCGAGCTCTCGACCTGCGATTCGAGCAGGACGTTGCGTCCCACCAAGAGCAGGATAGATTCCAATACTCGTTTCAGGAAACCTGAATTGGGTGCGTCGAGTCCCGATTCGGTAGTCACAAGCCAATGCGAGTTCCAGTCCTCCACCAAGAGCAAGGCCTGTTGTCAATGCAATCGTAGTCTTCATGGAATTTTCAAGCGCAGCAAGTAACGTGTGCCCATTTTCGGTAAATGTCTCAATGTCGGGGATATCGTCGGAACGAATCTTGTCGACAAAGAATTTGACGTCTGCTCCAGCAACGAAGGCTTTTCCGGCACCATCAAGGACGATGGTTGAAATTGCATTATCGCCGTTTGCGGCCTCCACTGCGGCGGTGAGTTGTTGGATGACAACTTCGTTTAATGCATTCATAGCTTCTGGGCGATTGATGGTGATAGTTGTCATTCCATCTTCTGTTGAGGAGTCAACATACGAAAAATCCCAATTTGTTGAAGAATCGGATTGCTCTTTGAAGAACGAGGGAAGTACCCATGAATTACCTGCAAGCACTTGGTAGGCAGCCGCCATTCTGTAGGCTTCTGAAACACCGATACGGTTCATCATTTCGAACGGTCCACGCGCCCATCGAAGACCAACCTTTGCCCCTCGGTCGACGTCTTCCATCGAGCATATTTCTTCTTCTGCAATTTGCGCAGCGACGCCGAAAACAACACCGAGAAGGCGTTCAGATACGGCCGTGTATTGTTCCTTGGAATACTCTGAATCATCTCCAATTGGCCACATGGCATTGTTGGCAACAAGATCTCTGAGGTTTTGGGCGCCGTTGTAGCGGGGGGTGTTCAATTGTTCTGCAAGGTAATCCGTTGAGTGCAATGCAATCGGAGGACCTGTGAGATTCATGAGTCCAAACGGACCGAGTCCGAGTCGGAATGCTTTGCACGCTATCGCATCAATCTGCGCAGCAGTTGCTACGCCTTCCTCGAGCAGTAAACAGGCTTCATTTAGCCATGGGACAAAGAATCGGTTGACAACAAATCCTGGTCGGTCCTTGCAAACAATGACAACCTTTCCAAGCGTTCTGCAATACTGAACTGTTCGCTCAAGTGTTTCTTTCGATGTTGTCTTCGCAGGAATGACCTCGATTAATCGGTTTTTGGCAGGGTGGTAGAAGAAATGCAATCCCACGAAACGATCAGGACGACCGGTTGCCTCTGCAAGGGCATTGACAGAAAGCGAAGAGGTGTTCGATGCAAGGATTGTTCCTTCATCACAAGCATCATCCAAAGCGGAGAACACAGCTGTTTTGATGTCAAAATCTTCGAACACCGCCTCGATAACCAAATCGGTGTTTGACGCAGTATTCTCAGTACCTACAACATCCGTAATTCGACCAAGTGTTGCGTTCACTTCATCTTGTGAGAAAATACGTCGTTCGATTGCTTCTTGCAGGAAGTTCTCGATAATTGAACGACCACGAGCAACGTATTGTGCTTCTCTGTCAACCATTTGCACATTGAATCCTTCTTGTGCACTTTTTTGTGCAATACCTGAACCCATGTTTCCTGCACCGATGATTGCAACGTTCTCAACTGCCTTCATGGATTGAACGACAAGCAAACCGTTCATGAATCATGCGCTCCTGCGTTTTGACTAATCGGTGTTGAAAAGAAATCAAGTATGCGAAATGTATCGGAGGTTCATGCCTGAACCTCCGATGGTCCTTCCCGCTACTGAATTGAAGAATGTCAGCGACAAAATTAGTGAAACCATCCAGATTGGTGCTTCGGTTCGCTCCTTGCTTGAGGGCCACTCTGGGCAAGGCCGATTTGATTTGAATTGGGAGGTGGATGCGGCTGTTGAAGCCCTGAATGTGTTTGGTTCTCGATGGACAATCGAGATTCTTTCAACGCTTTACATCGCAGGGAACCGCCGATTTAATGAGATGAAGCATCTATTGAAGGGGATTTCTTCAAGAACGCTCTCGGATAAACTACGTTATCTTGCGGAGAAGGGCTTGGTCGAGCGCATTGTTACGGATGGACCTCCTGTTCGTGTAACGTATCGCTTATCCAGCCATGGGATGACATGTGGGCGCCTCCTTTCACCTTTGGTTGCTTTCATGAAAATCCATCAGGGCTCAATCGTTGGAGCTTAGATGCGTCAATACGATGCATTAAGATACCAAGAGGTCAACAACAGCGCATGGCTCTTCTGACGCAGTGGGTTCGTCAACGTCCTTGGTTGGCCGCAGGTATTGCGGGTACAGTCGGTGGAATTGCAGGCATTGCTCAAGGCCTCGCAGCAATGACATCGGCCGCATCAGCCCTTGCATTTGGAGGCATTGCGACCAAGCGACAATCCACTGAACATCCGTTCCGGGCGCGCGTACTGCGCACACTCGAACGACATCCTGGTTTATGTTATCGAGAACTTCAACATGAACTAAGTGCTGCAAACGGAACATTGCGTCACCATTTGGATGTCATGCACAATCAAGGCAACATTACAATCCTGCCCGTCAACGGCCGAACATGTTACTTTGCTGGTGGACCCTCACAAGTAGAGGTACTGAAATCCGTATCAAGCGATCAGCAACGAATGGCTTCAAGTCTACCGATTGGGCTTTCCACCGTTCAACGGCAAGTGATCGATGACATCCTCGAGGAAGGAACGCCCCGCACGCAGGCCCAGTTGGCTCGCCGAATAGGTCGGACCCGTGCAAGTGTCCACTCTGCAGTGAAGGTCTTACGACGACGAGGAATCCTAAGGCAAGACATTCTCAATCTCGCATCGCACATACACGTTGAGACATTTCGACGCTCTGACCGCTTGACGTACCAATGGCATGATGGTCGCAGAGTTCAGGCTTAATTTTCCCTTTCTGAAAAGCAATTGTTGCATAGCCTTCAAAGACCATCGGCAGATGACTTCCTTCATGCTGAATGTCAAGTTGGAAGAACTTCCAATGCCAACGACGGACCGATCCATTGATCGATTGGTTGGTTGGTTTGTTGAATCGTTTTGTTTTGTTCGTCGGAAGGGGGATGCGACAGCGGACTATGGTTCGGCATCACCGATACATCGTATGCTAAGGGATCATTTCTTCTCGCATCCAACCAAGTCATGGGATGCGCAAGAATTGTCCGATGAACTGGCAATGACACCTGCTGCATTGAATCACCACTTATCTCGACTCAGCCAATCTGGATTACTCTCCTACACAAACGAAGGAAAAGGTTGGAGAACTTACATTCTCCGTGGAGGAAGTTTGTCTCGTTCGCTTGAATTATGCTTTTCTCAGTACGGATTAATTCTAGAACAAAAAATGGATCAACTTGGTTTGAGCTGGAATCGAGAAGGTTTGGCTCTGGAGAATGAAATTGCAGAGGAATCGCCTCTCTCGCTCAACTTGAGTATCACCGACTATCGGCCTGAGCAAGAAGGCGCATCCGAGTTAACTCAATGGATGGCTGATTTTGGGTTGC
Source organism: Euryarchaeota archaeon UBA124 (assembly GCA_002502215.1). Taxonomy (GTDB): domain Archaea; phylum Thermoplasmatota; class Poseidoniia; order Poseidoniales; family Poseidoniaceae; genus MGIIa-L2. The sequence goes on along the minus strand of DAPT01000073.1, from coordinate 43,099 downwards.
TTGGTGATCGACCCGGTAATGAATTACTCAAGAATTCGGTCTCTGAACAACTGTTCACTCTTCTCCTCAACACTGGAAACCCTATCTCATTGGATGACGCGCATGACCAATTCGGGGGACAGAAAGCTCGACTGGGTAGAATTCTTGAACGATTTCGAGCATGTGGATTGGTTGAACGAATACCACGAACCGATCGACTCGCATCTGCATTGTGGTCTGCAATGGTAACGCAGCATCAGCGCCGTGGAGAAGACTGGCTTCTCAAAAAAGGAGGTTTCATGCGGCTCATTCATGAAAAGAATCACAACGCATTGCTTCAACCCCTCAGCAAAGGTAAACTCACCATCGAAGTAGTCCAGAATTCCATGCAAAACATCCGAGCTTCGGAACAAATGCTTTTGCTCAATCTTCTCGGCGGACGATTACCGCTGGGTTACCGACTCATCGGTACTTCAATTGATGATTCAAAACAAAACATCACTGCTCGACTCGACAGATTGTTGCGAAGAATTCGACGAGTCGGCACGATGATTGAAGAGGTCTTGACTGCGGGCGATGAACGATGAGCAACGTTGGGTTTGACACCTACGAGCCTTGGTCGGGAGAACAGCGACCACTTTACTTGGCTCCAATGGCTGGTGTTTCAGACCTTCCGTATCGCTTGCTTGCAAAGGAATGTGGGGCAGACATCACCATCACTGAATTCACCAACAGTACAGCGTTGAGTAGGGAAGCAACCGCTTCATGGAGGAAAATGGAGTCTGATCCGAGAGAACAACCGTTCATCCCACAAATCTTTGGAGGGGAAATGGAAGATATGGTAAAAGCAGCAACAATGTTGCAAGAGTCAGCGGATGTTATCGACCTCAATTTTGGATGCCCGGCACCGAAGGTCACCAGCATCTGTGCTGGGGCAGCGCTGATGGGTGAACCGCAACGACTTGTCACGATGGTAGAAAACATTGTGGGAGCCGTTGATGTGCCTGTAACTGCAAAAATGCGCCTTGGTACTGGTCAAGGTCCAAACAATGCAGTCAACATCTGTCGGTCACTGGAAAAGGTCGGTGCACAACGATTGTGCATCCACGGAAGGACGCTTCGCCAGCGATACTCGGGTATTGCTGATTGGGAAACCATACAAACAGCGGTCAATGCAGTTGGTGTCCCAGTCGTAGCGAATGGAGACATTACCGATGCAAAAAGTGCACGATTGTGTTTGGAACAAACCAATGCCTCAGGACTCATGGTTGGGCGCGCAGCGATTGGACGACCAGACGTCTTTGCACAAATCAAGGTCGGTCTTGGTTGGATGGAAAAAGAAGAGTTGCCTTGGGTCAGTCAATACGAAGGTGAATGGGATACGTTGTCTGAAACTTCCAAAGCTTTTGCGTCTCGAAGATGGTGCTGGGATCGTTACATCACGCTGTGTCGAGAGACCACAGGACTTGCCAAACAAACAATGCAGCGACATGCCATTGCATTCTCAAAAGGGTTACCAGGAGCAAGATCAGTTCGGACGTTAATGCACGAACTTACTGATGTCAATGAATCCGCACAAGCGATTTCAGAATTCTTGAAACCAATCTCAAAAGGTTGACTTCCATTCTTCGAGATCGTTGGCTTCTGCCCACGCCTCGTCGGTGGTTTCACCACGTGACTTGAGAACTTCTCGGGAGAGAAGCCAATAAATGAGTGCAAGGGAATGTCGACTCTTGTTGTTTGCGGGGAGTGCAACATCGACGTTTCGGAGTTTGTTGTTTGCATCGACAAGCCCAACGATTGGCAGTCCCGTGTTGACAGCCTCTCGGAGTGATTGCTGGTCAGAAGCTGGGTCTGTAACGAACAGGATGTCTGGTTCCTTGTACGAGCGGAGAGCTGGATTTGTCAAGCTTCCCGGGATAAATCGGCCAACAGCTGAGTTTGCACCGATTGCTTCAGCAAACATTCGAGCAGGTCGCTGTCCGTATTGACGAGCGGAAACGACCATAATTTGCGATGGTTCGTATTGGTTCAAAAAGGAGGCAATAATGCGGATACGGTTGTCGGTTTGGTTGAGGTTGAGAAGGTAAAGACCATCGGAATTGACGGTATCAATGAAACGGCCCATGTCGGCACTCTTCTGCTTTGTTCCAATGTTAACACCGGATTCTTCGTAGAGTTCTAGTGGAATCAGGAGTTCAGTTTCATCAGACATAATGGTGCCTCAGCAAGCAACCGACCAAAACCCTCTTCTTAACCGCTTCGCATCATCTCCAAACTACGTCTTTGACGTAAGAAGGGGAAGAAATCAAATCTGTGTGGATGAAAGATGAAATTATGGGGGGCTCTTTTGCCAAAGCGAAAAGAGGCCCTGAGGGTTATTTCAACGACGGGTCTGGGACGCCGTTGCCAGTAAGCGCAAGCGATTTGGAACGATTCATGTATTGCCCTCTTTCATGGCAACTTGCGAAAGAGGGAGCATCTGGAATTGGTGAAGCCGTTGAAGAGGGTGTAGAAAAACACAAACAGATCCACAATGAAATGAGTGATTTTCAGACAGCACTGATTCGTATGCGTCGTTCGTTACTCATCTGGTCATGGTGGTACGGAATAATCATCGCCTTCATGATCGATTCAATCGCCTTTGTCTACATCGACGACGTCATGAACTCACCAATTGAATTTGCAAGGATTTTGTCGATGTGGTCGGTTTCTTGTCTTATTGCTGCAGTTCTTTCCATTGCCTTGCCGTGGCGTCAGTGGTTCAGCATTGAACGCAGTATGAAAGAGATTCGAGAGATTCGGAATCGATTTTCCTCGACAGGTTTGGAACCCACATGGAGCCCAATTGGCTTCCTTGGAGGATGGTTTTCAGCAGGCAAAACCGAGGCAGGTCTTTTGCTCGCAACCATTGTTATCGGCATCCATGCTATCGCTCTGGTTGCTGCTGAAAACCGAAGTCAAGCTGGTTTTATCCTCATCGTAATCGCCTTCATTTGGACGTTTTTTGCTACTTGGCAACTCCAACGCTCACTCAGAGCCGAGAATGAGATGGTTTCAAGTCGAGAGAAAGCAGGTCTTGATGCCGGTACTGAACTGGTTTATTCAGACGATGAAAAGAGCAGTGAACTGTTGGTTGATGATGTTTCAGGACTACGTGGGCGACCCGATCAAATCGTCATCATCGAGGGTGAGTTTATCCCCGTTGAGCAGAAGACGGGTAAGGTGCCCAAGAAACCTCACCAATCCCATCGTTTACAACTGCTTGCATACATTTCACTCGTTGAATCAAACACCAAGAAATCGCCTCCTTACGGCATTTTACGCTACGGAGATCAAGATATTCACCAAGTCTTCTGGGACGAGCATTCCAAACGACATCTCCAGGAGAACATCATTGAAGTTCAGCGATTGATGGTCGAAGGCGGTGCGAAACGAAATCACGATCGTGAAGGAAAATGCCGCAACTGCAGTCGCAGGTACGCCTGCGATGAATCGCTTGTTTAATCGACGACACAAACGTCGTCCTGTGGGTAGATGGTACACGTCCGAGTGACGTCAACGCTGAGAAGGAAATTGTCTTGTTCCGTGAGGAATCCACCACCTGTACCGACAACCTCGATGTCCCATTCTCCTGAAACGAACTTACCACCAAGTTCTGGTTCGATAAGAACGTAAGGCGCTGATTTTGTTGAATCATGTGTGGCGTTGTACTCAATTTTCCCATTCGGATCGCGAATCGTCACTTCGACTTCACGTATATCGAAAATTGCAGGAGCCAGATCACGAATAATTTCTCCGGCCATTTCCGTTTTGAAGTAGACACCGATTCTCGTTACTTCTGAATCTATGGTGAACTTTTCATTCCATTCGACATTGACTTCTGCATTCGAGAAATAATGCTCGATAGCAGTGGTTTGAATGTCCGTATCTTGCTTTACATCCCCACGAAGGTGCTCCATGAACTCCCTTCCTTGGAGCAAACCAATGCAGCCTGATGTTGAGATGAGCAGCATGGTAAGAGCCAGAAAGACCGTTAACATCCTCTGCTGCATGGTTCGACCCAGTCAACTCAATGATATGAAAATCACCCCGTCGTGGGGAAGCGTTCAAACGGAGGATGTGATTCAAACACATTGCCTGAATGACGCAACAATGAATCCGAGCGCAAGCGATGACGAACCCTATGAGTGCTGACAGGCATCAATCACTCGAATTTTGCACCACACGTTGGGCATTCCTTGGCATCAGCAGGAACGACCGCGCCACATGAACCGCAATCTGCCGTTTCGATTTCAGGCTTCGATGTTCGCTTTCGGCGAGGTCGGCGACGCGGTTTTGCAGTTGCTGTCTTATCACCGTCTTCGACAGTAAGTGGTAATTCAGAATCATCATCGAAAGCAAAGTCCGCACTCGCTTCAGTAATCTCATTTCCAGCGAGTGAACTGTCCGTAAGACCCATTCCAACAACAACCTTCTCTCCAGGCATAACGCCTTCCTCACCTGTTAACTCAAACAGGTCGCCACGTATGTCGGCATCGCTCGCAGACAGTGTCGTCCAAGCAGCCCCGTCTTTGTCCTCTCCATCGTCCTTGAGCGATTTCATCTTGTCCTTTGTTGGCAAGAAGGCATCCAGATCATGGCCTTCAAAGGATTCTTGAACCGTCTTCAGAGTCGGTACAACTTGGTTTTGCATTTCTTCAATTTCCTCTTCGGTCATGTCTTCCATTGCGATTTCATCTGCGTTTCGCATATCGTACGCTGCGGTAACTTCTTCCTCCGCAGCAACAACGTTTTCATCCCATTCATCTTCAAGGTTTGATTCATCATAACCGAATTCTTTGACTGCATCAGCAAAGTCCTCTGAACCGCTAACGATCTCATCTTCATCCTCGTCAGGTAATGCGACGACTTCTTTCTCTTTTGGAACATCACGAACACGACGCTCTCTGCGTTCAAAGAAAGAGGAAACATCTTGCTCAGTACCACAATATGGACAGTTTTCCATCAGGTCGGGAATCGATTCACCGCATGCATGACAATCGTGGAATTGCGAACGAGCTTTTCGTAGATTGAACGAACAATGCGGGCAGCGATCTTCATGACCCTCAAGTTCACCATCGCAAGCAGGACAATAGTTGAAAATATCACGCTCGACTTCTTCTTCTCGCTCACGAGTCAGGAGAATAGCACCAACCAAAACACCGATGAGAGCCAGAGCACCGAAGAGCATGAGAATCGCAGTGCCGGTTCCATCGCTGTCCCCGCCATTGGCTGTGTTTCCATCAACCATCGCAGTAGAGAAAGAGCGCTCAAATGTACTCACTATCATCGCATCGGATGGGATCAACTGAACAATCGACATCTTACCAGATGCGGTAAAGGTGCACGAAACTTCTTCTCGATCACCTGGGTTTTCAATGCTTACATCCGTTGAGGACCACGTTGTTTGGCTGTTTTTGCATGTGAAGGTGATGTCCCCAGTACCACGAGTAGATCGAACATCCAAGGTCATGGTGTACACTTCACCCGATTCGAGAGGGAAGGTTGCTGTTTCCCCTCCTTCATCGAGCAACATCATTGAGTCCGCATCCCAATCCAATTGAAGATTCGCTTCAACCAATACGTCTCCGGTAGCGACGCTGTTGGTCGGAACTCGGTCATAGGAATTTGTCGAGGCTTTCCACTGCACATTGATGTTTGCTGTGTGTTGGCCCAGTGCAGTTCCATGAGACGTTGTATAGGTGTAGGTCTGACCAGAATTGAGGAGGATGAGTGGAGATTCAAATGTTTGACCTTCCCAGGTGTAAAGGAACGTTCCTGAAACGGATACTTCACCTGTATTTGTTACCGTCATCGACCAGTCAACAAGCTCTCCGGCCGCTACTGTTGAACGGTTTGCAAGAGCCAAAGGATCAACGAATACATCGGGAATTTCAGGGAGACTAAACGTTGCAATGAGCTCATCATTTTCTGTGTTCTCTTGTGTAAAAGAACCCGATGTGAACGGATCGATAACAGCCGCTAAAGTATACTGCCCTGTCGGCATTCCGGCAATATCGGTACTCACAATGGTTGTGGACCATGATTGAGTGCTGTACCCTGTTCCGGAAATTTGTACGTCGAACGATTGCAAGGAACGAATGACTGAGGCACCCTCTCGGAATTGCAAAACCATTGGGACTGTTGTCGTTCCTTCACCGGCCTCACGCGCCATGGTGCCAGAAACAGTCCAAGGACCAATCAATGACCCAGGTGTTTCCGTGATGGTCAATTCACCATTGTGCGACAGATCCATTCGAGGCTCTACAGTAAGGTCGACAGACACGGATTTGCCTTGTTCTGAAGATTCTTGGATTTCGTCTCGGACATCTGGCGTGAGCTCAATCTGATAGGTTCCTGTTGATGGTGCTACGAAGGTTGTGTTCACCCATGTTTCAGCCCCTGCAGCAATGGATTCGGTTGCAAGTTCAACATCGCTCATTGAACCTGGGAATCGAATTTCAAGATGCGAGGCAGGAGCATCGACGCTGCCGATGTTGGCAATCTTGGTGTTAAGTCCCACAGTATCGCCAGAATGGATACCGGATGATGGAGTCATGGTTGATTCAACGATGTAAAGGCTCGGCAAGCCTTGTACTGTGAAGGAATGGTAGAACTCTTGCGTTGGCCCGTTGTTGTATGAATAGCTAACCCATAACTTGTTTTCACCCTCTGCCAAACCGTCCCATGTCGCAGATACAGTCGTAAAATCATTGGCAAGGATGTTCACAGTTGAAGTCAATAGACGTGTACTTGGCGAAATAGCGTTTGCGTAAAATGAATATTCAACGTTGGCCGCAAGCTGGGAATTTGTGTTTTGAAGCGTCAACGAACCCGTGATTGAACCGCCCTCGGTCGGGCTTGCCGGTAGAATGCTTAGAGTAGAACTTGAGGCCTGCACTCCGTTACTATCGTATGAATTTGCAGAAGCAATCGGCACGGATGCCAACATAAGAAGAACACAACACACAGCATATGCGCCTCTCGCCATGGTATTTCGACGACATGCGAAGCACTTGAACCCATCTGGTCAGAATCACACAAGACCGAGCGAATTCTCATGGAAGAAGGGGAGATTTGAAGGATGGTCGCATGTCTAGGTAGACCATGGGAGGGAAGGCTGTTGCAGTAAGCCTCGTTGCCTTTCTACTTCTCTCCATGCTCTCATTTTCACCACCAGTGGCGACTCACCTCGATATGGATGAGAAATCGTTTACCACATCCGCTGTGAACATAGTGTTCTCAAACGGACCAGGTGAAGACGAATCAGTTACTGGGTTGAAGACCATCACATTCAGTTTATCTGGCACAGGTACCATCGACTCCATCTTGGTCGAAATCGCAGAGGTTGGAGGCCCCTACTCAACGCTGACCAACTTAACCGGATCACCTTGGTTGTTCAATTTTGACTCAACTTCGTACACCAACGGCACGTATACACTTCGCGCCAGTGGGTGGGATTCAGACGTGAATGATGCAACCATGACAACAAGTGATGAATTTACAATCGACAATCACATTCCCGAAATCACGGCTTTTACTGCCCTTTCACCCGATATTGGAACTGGTACAAGCAGCACAGATCGTGCTTGGTTCAATGTCAGCCAAACCGGAACAATCGAATTCAGATACGGTATTTCGGATGATGATTTTGATCGAGCCTCCTTGCAAAATGTACCCGGACCAGGGACTCCTGCTTCGGATGGTCCAACTTCTCTGGCATACGGCTGGGACTGGAGTAGTGGCGCATTTTCTGAGGGAACCTGGAATCCTCGACTAACAGTCTTCGATAATTCGGGATTGAGCAGCTCTGAAACGATCTTTATCGGTATTGACCGAAGCGGGCCAACAATGGGTACTGTAGCGATTGGAAACGGGGGTTCGTGGCAATCATCAACCTCCGTAATCGTTAATGGAATACTCGACGCAGCAAACGATGGGTCAGGAAGCGGTGTTGATTTTGTCGAATTGCAAATCGATGGAGGTACATGGACGTCATTGTCGAGCAACTCCCACACCATCGACCTGAGTGAAGGCAACCATACCATCTCTCTACGAGCAACGGATCGTGTTGGAAACATTGGAAACACAATTTCTGAAACGATTCGCGTCGATACCTCAATGCCGGAACTGGTTGGGTGGACTGTGGATGCGTTAACCACAGACCTGATTGGAACTGCAAACATTTCCTATTCAACGTACGATCTCCTATCAGGTATCGACCTCAGCGCTGTATCGTTGCAGTATGGATTTGATAGCAACGGCGTAGGACAAACACCTGACCTCTCAGGCCAGTGGTTGGAACTGCCTGGTTCCGGACTCGACCGTGGATTGGCTATGGCCAATTGGGCAACAAAATCTCGTCAATACCTCATGCTGCGAGCCACGATTGCAGATGAGGCTGGCAACACTGAAACAACAGAACCCCAAGCATTCCAAGTCATGCCCGGACTTGACCTTTCTTGGAACACAACAGCAACGGATGTTGACCGTCTAGTGGTGCGTCCAGGTGAAACTTTCGGAAATGTCGCTATTACAGGGGAACTGAAATCAAATCAAATGTATGCTGGTGCGGTTGTCGTCAGTCTGGAAGCCGCTCCTGCTGATCGCAGTGCTACAACCCAGTGGACGGTGATGAACGTCCAAACATTACCTGCTGGATCTCTTGGAGATGGTGTCGAGATCATCGAATGGTCGTACACAGTTCCAAACAGTGGCCAATATGATCTACGTGTTCGAATTGATCCAACAAACGTAATCGACGAAAACAGTGAAATCAACAACGATCATTACATGGTCGTTACCGGTGCGGATGTGTCGAGTCCAGGTCTCGTTCCATCGTTTGCACCGACACTTAGTGCATTGATTTTTGTTGGATTCGTTGTTGCGTTGCTTCAACAACGAGATTGAAAAAGCGTGGCGAGTGGCATTGATACATGCGACAAGGGTTGCCACGTATCCCCAAGGACAGAATCGCGGTCCTCATTGGATCAAAAGGAGCGACAGCAAAAGCACTCCGGGAAGCATCGGGGTCCAAAGAATTCCACATTGATTCTGAATCCGGTGATGTCGAGGTTGTATGGGGAGAACCAGGTTCGTACGACCCAATCAAAGCAATGAAATTCCCAGATGTCATCAAAGCCATTGGACGAGGAATGGCACCAAATGCTGCAATTCGGTTGCTTGAAGACGGCAATTTCTTTGAAATGGTTGATTTGAAAGATTTCGTTGGTAAGCGCTCCCATCAACAACGTCGGATTCGTGCCCGTATTATTGGAAGCCAAGGAAAGATTCGACGTCTGATTGAGAACCTCACTGATGTTGAGATTACAATTTACAAATCGACCGTTGTTTTGGTCGGAGATGCTGACGGCCTTGGATTGGCCCGTCAAGCCATTGAAATGATTGCAGGTGGCTCTGAGCACGGCAGTGTACTCGCATTCCTGGAGCGAAGCCGAAAGCGAATGAAAGTGGACAATCGATCGCTTGAATACATCGAAACACGACAGGATGAGGGGCGAGCAGACGGGTTTGATGGACTGGTACCAGGACTTGCTGACATCTCCGAACGCAGAGGACGACGACTACGAGCGAGCCAAATCGATCCGCAAGATGATGAAGCCGTCGAAGCGATGATGGAAATGGCAGAAGACGAGTCAGTAACGTGGGAAGAAGAGTGACTTACTCCTCTTCACGTTCCACAACGTGTGAGAGATCCATCTCAAGAACGTCGTACATTGCATCTGCGAGTTCGACACTAATTCCGTTTTTGTTGGCCCACTCAACAAGGCGTGTGACATCTCGTACGAGAAATTCCTTGGCCTTGGGGTGATTCTGAACTACACCTTGGCCTACATCAATTACGACTGGAGCGTTTCCATGCCAGAGAATGTTAAACGGTGAAAAATCGCCATGGACAAGTTCAGCCTTTTGCCAAGATACCGCAAGAAATTCGAGCATCTCGTCGTAAACAGCCTGAGGGTTTTCGACCAGGACATCCCGTAATTTCGGAGATGGTTGCGACTCTGTACCGAGGTAATCCATGACCAAGACGTTTTTGTGAATGGCCAGAGGTTGAGGCACAGGAAGACCCCACCTATGGAGTCGCATGAGGTTGCGATGTTCTTTTCGAACCCAAATATCAACAAGATCACGATGGCGTCGGCGAAGGCCACCGAATCTTGGATCGCCCTCAATGTATTGCATCAGATTCTTGAACACCGCATTTGAAGTATGAAAAATTTTCACTGCCACACTCTTTCCTTCGATATTCGTTCCGTGGAAAACGTGAGCTTCTTTCCCGCGCGCAACTGGGAAATCAAGCGTATCTAGTGCCCCAGCATTCATCAATTTGAAAAGCGACATGAGCGTTAATCGGTCGAAAACCTGATCAAAGACACGACGATCTACCCAGTCATAGGTACCTGTTCCCATTGCTCCTTGTATTCGGTTTTCGATTTTCTTGAACATTCGTTTGTTCTTTTCTTCTTTCATCCAATTGTACTGACTGTCTTTTTTTGCAAGATCTGAGATGAATTTCGAAGTGTGCCGATTATCATGGTCGTCGTCGGCTTGCTCTTCCTTGGAACGTTGACGTCGACCTCTCTTGCGACGTGTCTGCTTACGTTGGCGGGTCCGTTCGGTTAACTCATCCCAGTCATCGCCAGAACGTGCCATGTCAAAACCCCTCGACTGTTTGTTTGTATTCGATGGACTTCAATCCTTTGCCTTTCAAGCGAACAAAGCATCGATATCGTCGTCGTCATCGTCGTCATCATCGAGCGGTTCGGGTTCTGGCATATCCTCGATAACCGGTTGTTCGTCGACAACTTCACCTTCATCTGAACCAAACATGTCATCAACGTCGTCATCGTCATCCTCGGTTTCTTCAACAACCTCTTCAGGTGCGTCAGAAGAACCAAACAAGTCATCGCCAATGTCATCCTCATCACTACGAGAATTCATACCAAACATGTCAACAACGTCCGGAAGGACCTGTTTTCGAGAGAGGTACATTGCTTGTGTCTTCGTATAACGGTGCTTAACATCCGCCTTTGAATCTTGGAAATCCCAGGGCCAAACGATGATCAAATCTCCTTCGCGGACCCATTGTCTGCGACGCATCTTACCAGGAATTCGAGCCATTCGCGTTTCGCCATCGGCACAGAGAACAGTCACGCGTCGGCCACCGAGAATCTCCTCTGCAAGTGCAAACATTTCTCCTTTGTAACCAAGTTCGCCCTTGGATTTACCGTTGTTCGGGAGTTTTACTCGAATTTTACCGGATGAGCCTTCAGGATTTTCCAAGCGTGCGAGTTCTTCCTCGTCCACCTTTTCCTCAAAACGTCGTCCCATAGGGTCTCACCGTGTTATTCGAGAGGTCAACCCCTCTTGAAGTCGCCCCTTATCATTGGAGTGAATCTGCAGCATTGCGGCAAAGTTCGATAAGTTCGCCGCCATACAACCCGAATGCAACGGTTCCAATTGCGCATAGTGCGATTGCAACTCGAATGGATGAACCAGATGCAAGAGCTCCCTCTCGTCCTTCTTCGGGCTCGTGGAAGTACATGACAACACCAATACGAAGATAGTAAAACATCGAAATGGCGCTGTTTATGACCATGAGTAGAGCAAGCCACCAAACCCAATGGGCGTCGCCAATCGCTGAGAGAGAACCCGTTCCTGTTGCAACCTCAACAATTCCCATGATGACGAGCAGCTTGGACAAGAATCCAGCCATTGGTGGTACACCAGCGAGTGAGATCATGAACAGGAACATGGCAACAGCAATGAGTGGCTCACGCTTTCCAAGTCCAGCAAGTGAGGAGAGTCTCGAGGCTCCTCCTTCCATCTCGAGGACACCAAGGACAAGGAAGGCTCCGAGTTTGAAGAACACAAGAACGAACATGTGGAAGAGAAGAGCCGCTACAACCACATCCATGGCGTCGCCTCCGTTATCCACCAGTCCCCAGTTCCAAGCACCGATAGCGGTCAATGCAGCCAGCATGTAACCTGCATGGGCAACCGATGAGTATGCGAGCATTCGTTTTGGATTCTCACTTCCAAGCGCAGCAATGTTGCCCCAAGTCATTGTAACTGCTGCGAGGACACCAAGAAGTCCAACCCAAATAGCCGAACCATCGGCATCTGCATCGGGCACGGTGATGAGCAACAGAACACGCATCAAACCGAGCATACCCATAGCCTTGCTTGCGGTTGCCAAGACACCTGCAACAGGGCTGTTTGCACCTGAATAAGCATCGGGTGCAGCGAAGTGAAACGGAGCAGCGCTGATCTTGAAGGCAAAGCCAACCAGTACAAATCCAAGTGCCATCATGCTAAGAGATGAAGCACCGTCAGCAGCCCACTTTGCTGCGAGTGCATCGAATTGCAACGAACCCGCCCACAAGTAAAGCATACTCAGACCGTAGAGTCCAACAGCAGAGGCAACCGAACCGACGATGAAGTACTTGGCACCACCTTCTGAACCTGCTCGTGTTTCTTTGTGGAAGGCGACGAGAACATAGGTCGAAAAGGAGGCAAGTTCCAATCCAACAAACAAAACAAACATGTCTTGGGCAAGCGCAACAACACTCATTCCAAGTGCTGAAGTCAGCATCAAGATGTAGAAGTCTGCTTGACGACGGTTGTTGAACAACACATCAATGTCATCGCTCTTCTGGGAGCCTGTTGGCAAGCGATCAAGCGATGCAATTGCAGCGAGAAGCAATGCTGCAAAGAAGATGGCCTCGAAAATTCTGGAGAACATGTTCACTTTGAAGATTTCAATTCCGTTTTCGCTTGAGATAATCTTGCTATCCGCCGCTGATGCGTCAAGAAGATACCAAACCACTTGGAACAGTGCGACGGCCATCGTAAGAACGGCCAAGAGACCTGGTAGACGAGGTGATGCGACTGCCTTGTAGCGTGTTCCGCCAAGGAACCAAGGCAGTCGAATCGATGTACCTGGAATTCGGAACGTTCCGTTTCCAAGATTTGGGACGATCATAATCAATAACAATCCAACGAACACAGTGAATTCTGGACCAAGTGTCTCAATCATGTCGGCATCAAATTCGTTTTCTGTTGACATTTCAGACACCTCCAAGGCGGAAGAGGAATTTCATTGCGCTTTGAGTCCACATGTCCATCATGTCGAGGAAAATCCACGGCATGACACCAAAGAGGATGGTAAAGGCTGCAAGCAAGAGCATTGCAACTTTTTCTGAGTTGTCAATGTCTGGAACTGGATCTCCGTGCAGGCTTTCTGGAGGTTGTGTTGCCTCTCCGCCTTCGAAGATGGTTCGCTGCATGGACCATAGGTAGTAAGCTGCGGTTATCGCAAGAACAAGACCTGGGAAGATGATCAACCAGCCGTATGCATCCCAGTAGGCAATCATGAGCATCAATTCAGCAACGAATCCTGCCAACAATGGAAGACCGAGAGAGGCCATCCAACCGAACATCATGCTTGTGGCAAGCCATGGTGAGTGCTTGGCCATACCTCGCATTGCCCCAATCTCCATACTGTGGTAATGGTGCTTGAAGGCGCCACAGACGGCGAACAGCATTGGGCTGATGATTCCGTGGGCGAACATCATAAAGAGTGCTGCAGCCCATCCGAGCGGTTGCATGCTTGCAATACCTAGGAGAATGACACCCATGTGTGAAACAGAAGAATAAGCAACCATCTTCTTGAGGTTGGTTTGTCCGAGACAGACGATGGCTCCCCAAACCAGAGAGACCAAACCGATCATCATGATTGCGTATTGGAATGTCTCCAATGCATGAGGGAAGAGGGAGATAGGTAGACGGAACATACCGTAGGCACCCATCTTCAACATCACACCAGCCAACATCATCGAACCGCCGGTTGGTGCCTGAACGTGTGCATCGGGAAGCCAAGTATGGAACGGTGCTGCTGGTAGTTTGACGAGGAAACCAAGCATGAGCATGATGAAGAGAACCTTCTGGACTTCAAGCCCAAGCCAAACACCGTTTGCGTTGGCGCCGCTTGCTTGAACAACCATCTCTTGCATGCTGAAGGTTTGCGTATCCATCAGGAAGTACATCGTCAGCAAGCCGAGAAGCATGATGACGGATGCAGTGAAGGTGTAGATGAAGAACTTCTGCGCTGCATACTTTCGGTCCTTCCCGCCCCACTTGAGAATCATGAAGAACATTGGAATGAGTGTCAATTCCCAGAAGACATAGAACATGAACATGTCAAGAGCGACAAAGACACCAATCAGTGCACCACCGAGCATGAGCATGAGCGGGAAGTACGTTGCTCCTGCCTTCTCGTTCCATGTTGCAATGATGGTGATTGGCATCAACAACGTTGTTAGCCATACCATTGGGAAGGAAAGTCCGTCAACACCAACTGTCCAAGTGATACCGAGTTGTTCAATCCAAACATAGGATTCTTTGAATTCGAAATTGTTGAACTCAATATTATTCCAACCCACATCTCCAATTTGTCCAAGGAACATCATGGTTGTAACACCAAACATTGCCAACGAGATGATGAACGCGGCCATGCGAGTTGGCGCACCAAACTTTTCCCGGGCCTCTGGGTTGAGCCGAGAAGTCATAAGCAACAAGAGTATACTTGCAAGAATTGGTACGATGACCAGCATTGAGAGGAAATCAATGTTCAAATCATCACCCCCAGAAGCAAGTAGATGACAAGGACACCCAAGGCTGCCATCATGATGTAGTCTCGAGCAGATCCAGTTGTCAAGCGGCGAACCTGTGTGGAGATTTTCTGAGATGTTGATTCGATTGTTTTGATGGTTCCATCAACAACATTTCGATCGAAAGCAGCACTGATGTTTGCGAAACCGACAACAAGTTTCAGCATGGCCGCATCGTACCACTTGTCAAAATACAATCGTTCCCTAAGTGCATCTGAAAGACCCGAATTCGCCCATGCGCTGTTGTCGAATCCACGTTTTTTGTTGACTCGTGACGACAAGTTGACGATTGGCTGCATCCATGGTTTTGCTTTCTCACCTTCTTTGAGCGATCCACCGTAAAGAGCCATAGCAAGGCCAGGGCCAACAATTGCGCCAATGAAGATGGCCACATACGTCAAGACGAAGAAGAACGCATCTGGATTGAGGAATACGTGTTCAAATTCGTAGATCATACCATCGATGAGATTCTTATCGCTAAAGAAAGCATAACCAGTATCGCTTGACCAATGCGTAAACATCATTCCAGCTAGAATCACACTCGACAATGATACGAACGTCAGAACGACCAATGGAATTGGAATCCATGGTGTTTGTTCGTGGACGTGCTCTGCAACTTCCGTCTTTGGTTTGCCTGCGAACGTCTTGAGCCACATTCTCGACATGTAAAATCCAGTCATGGCAGCGCCAAGAAGAACACAAGCAGCCGGGAAGAAGAACCGAGGGTCTTCGAGCGCAACACGCCATGCATTTGCAATGATGCCCTCCTTCGACCAAAATCCTCCAATGAATGGCAATCCCATAATGGACGCTGAGCCCACCAACATCGCTGTTGCAGTAATCGGCATCTTCGATGCAAGGCCACCCATGTTCGACATCGACTGTGCGTCGAAGTCATCGTGATGGTCGTCATGGTGATCGTCGCCGTGGTCATCGTGATGATGAGTGTCATGGTGTGCATGATGCATCTCATGGATGACAGAACCACTTGCCATGAAGAGCATTCCTTTTGCCATTGCGTGATTGAAAAGGTGGAACAGTGCAGCTCCGAAAGCCACGATTGCATATTTTTCTTTTCCAGGTGTGTTTGCAAGCCATAATGCAGCTCCTAATCCAGTGAATATGTAAGCCAGTTGACTCATTGTGGAGTATGCCAGCACCTTCTTCAAATCATCTTGAACAAAGGCAATTGCAGCAGCCATGACGGCGGTAATACCTCCTATTGCGGCAATAATGAATGCGAGGTCAACGAGTTCACCGGCCATATCCCCATTCGCAAAGAATGGGAACATTCGAGCAACGAGATAGAGACCGGCGTTGACCATCGTTGCAGCGTGGATTAGAGCTGAAACGGGTGTTGGTCCTTCCATCGCATCGGGAAGCCATACGTGGAGTGGGAATTGAGCAGATTTACCAACTGCGCCAATAAACATCATGCCCAAAGCAAGTTGAAGTTCGCCTGGATCGACTTTTGCAATGTTACCCTCATAGAAAACGACATCATAGTCAAGTGAACCGAAAAGATTCCACAGCATAACTAAACCTATTACGAGAAAAACGTCTCCTATACGGGTCGTAAGGAATGCTTTCTTTGCTGCATATGCTGCACTCGGTTTCTCGTAGTAAAATCCAATGAGGAGGTATGAACAGAGACCCATCAGTTCCCAGAAGATGAACAACCAAAGGAAGGAATCAGCCAGAACCATACCGAGCATACCTGAACAGAAAAGGACAAATTCAGCGTAGAAACGATGGTTTCGGTTGTCGTTAATTGGATCGGTGTTCATGTATCCAATGCTGAAGATGTTAATGAGCATGCAGAGGAAGGAAGCGACGAAGAGAAGCATCACTGTGACGTGGTCAATGTAGATTCCAACCCCAAACGCCATGTCATCAATTTCCATTGTATTGGCATCAATCCAGCCAAAGGACAACCATGTCCCAATGGAATATTCTCCTTGGCTTGCTCCTATGAATTCAACAATGAGAAGTAAAGAGAGAACGAAACTTGCAACCATTATCGGTAGTGCGATGAGACCCCCTTCTTTCGCCGACTTTACCCATGTTTGGTTTCCATTGAAAATATGTCCAAGGAAGAGAATGATTGGGAATGCGAGCATTGGTAAAAGAACGATAAATATCGCATATTCAATGATTCCACTGTCAATCGTTGTTATTGCACCGCCACCAGCCATCATCTCACCTCAGTGTTTCAAGAGATTCACGTCATCGAGTGAAATCGTTTCGTGTTGGCCGTACATGGCGAGGAAAATGGCTAGACCAATGGCAACCTCTGAGGCTGCTATGGCAATAGCAAAAATGGCGTAAACCCAACCGGATGCGTCTCCATGTTGGATGGCTGCTGCAACAAACTGAAGATTCGCAGCGTTGAGAATCAATTCAAGACACATCAAGACGACGATGGCATTCTTCCGAGTGAAAGCGCCCCACAGACCGATGGTGAACAAAATAGCAGAAAGAACGCTTACCCATGCTGGATCAATCATGCGTCTTCACCTCGCTGCTCCCATTCCAAATTTTCACGACGTTCGTCCCGAACGAGGTAAGCAGCACCCATCATAGCCATGGCCATCAGAACACCAAGAATGAGCAAGGGAAGAGCCCAATCATCGAGCATTGTGTTTGCGAGATCAAGGGTGGTGATTTCCTTCGGTTCTTCGTCCCAAAGTTCGGACGTTCCAAGAACTGTAATCATTGCACCGGCAAGGAAAATCAAGCCAAGACGGGTTAGTGTAGACATCAATCTCATTCAAAATCCTCCTCCTGAATTTGTCGGCGCGTCAGCATAATACCAAACAAAACGACCAAACCAACGCTGGCCAAATAAACGAGAATTTGGATGGCGGCCAAGAATTCGGCACCCATGAGGATGAAGATACCTGATACGGCCATGAAACAGAAAATCAGTGAGAGCATCGAATGTGCAACTCGTTGTGCATAGATTAGCCCCAACGCTCCAAGGATGGTAATTGTAGCGAACACGAAAAAAATGATTGTTTCGGTCGTTGAGGCGACGTCCATCTCAGGCACCTTCCTCAGCGGCCTTGGCTGCTTTTGCAGCAGCCTTTGCCCGCTTATCGCGTTCTTTGGTGGCACGCTTTGCAAGCTCGCCATCAACCGCTTCTTGGTGAACTGAAGGTAGAACGCGAGTCCGATTTGCATCGAACCATAGATCCTGTCGAGTGAAGCCAGACATACCGTCGTATTCGTTGGTCATGAAGAACGATGTGAAGCCACAGGCTTCCATGCAAAGTCCGCAGAACATGCAGCGACCGATGTCAATGCGACCAGATACAATTTGATCGTCGGCTGTGCGGAGATCGGATTGAGCAAGAATCTCCTCTTGCCCCGAATCATTCCATCGAACCGTTGCAGTGTCTCCTGAGAGATCCAACACTTGAGCAAACCTCCATTCAGAAGGAGGTGCTGAGTGTGCGGTGATGAGGTCAAAGGATTCCAGTTCTTCGGTCACTTCTTCTCGGAACTTGGCGGCATATCCACCGACTTCGAGTTCAGCACCATAGCCATCGTATTCGCCCTCTGCGTTGTCGAGAACGTCAACACGCAGTTCTGTGGTCATGTGCAAACAATCGTTTGGACATATGTTAACGCACATCTTGCATGCCGTACAGGTCTCCCAGATGACACCGATTCGTCCGTTGTAGTTTCCAGGTACGAACAGCCATGGTTCCATGTCTTCAAGGCGCTCGTACGGATACTGAACCGTTTGCGGCTTCCACAAACTCGGGAACAAATCCGATGTAACGCGGTCAGGGGCAAATTCTTGCTTTGATATGTCGTTGTACTTTGCTCGACTTTTTGCCCGATGTTCGCTTGCCTCGTCCAAGAATTCAGGGTGGGAAGTATTGTGGTATCCCATTCCTAATTTCTTTGGGAACATGCGCCCTAGGAACGGAAAGGTTCTGAGCGCTGTAATCAAGGTAATCTTGAAAGGATACCAGAACAAATTTCGGAAATTCGGTTTTGCTTGAGGGTGTGTAGGCATGTTTCTTCACCTCAGTCCTGTCCAGGAGTATGTGTACCTGCGGGTTGCACCGTTTGCACGTGGTACATACGCTCAGTGCGCTCGTTCTTGCCCGTATCATTGAGCAAGAGGAAGAAGAGAGCAAGCCACAGGATTGTGGTCAAAGCTGGGACGAGGAACGGGATTCCAAACGCATCCCAAGCGGTTCCTCCGTAGGTTGAGTCAGACATGCCTGAAAGGTCAAACAGGTAAAGACGGTAGACTGCTGCAAGAACGACTTGCAGGACGGCAAGAGGGAGGAGCATACGCCAACCAAACTCGAGGATTTGGTCGGTTCGGATACGAGCGAGTGAGAATCGCGCCCAAACGAAGACGATAAGGAAAACGAGCCATGCCTTGATGAGAACGACAAGAGCACCTGGAATCAAAAGGTAGGCAGGACCAAGATACGGGATGCTTCCAATGATGCCCTGGAAGGGAAGGTGCCATCCACCGAGGAAAAAGTGAGTAAAGAGGAAACATGCTGCATAAGTTCGAATGTATTCGGCCATGAACAACATTCCGAAACGCATGCCCCCGTATTCAGTCCACCACCCTTCAACAAGTTCGGCTTCGGCTTCTGGCATGTCGAACGGTACACGTTCAACTTCAGCGATCATGGTGATGAGGAACAAAGCACCACCCAGTGGCATAAGGAAGATGTTCCATGCTCCTGCTGTATGTTGGAAGTGGACGCTTTCAATAATGTTGAACGTACCCGTGAGCATAGCAACAGAAAGAAGTGTGAGTAAAAGTGGAATCTCGTAAGCGGTCAGTTGGGCCGCTGAACGAATACCTCCGATGAGCGTGTATTTGTTGTTGGAAGACCAACCTGCAAAGAAGACACCGATCGGAGCAATTCCAAAAATGGCAATAATGTAGAGAATCGAAAGGTCCGGGTTTGTTGCATAAATTCCGCTTGAAAGTGGAATCATGCCGAGAATCAGAAGCGTTGTTGAGACAATAAGGAACGGTGAAACCTCAAAGATGAGTTTGTCTGCACGACGTGGTACCATGTGTTCCTTCACGAGAAATTTCATTCCATCCGCAACGTTCTGGAAGAAACCTGGAAGGATGCTAAGGCCCATCCATGAGCGATTCCCAACACGGTCAACCGTCTCGTGATCGGATGCGTTTCCGAAGCGATTGTTGAGCCACTTGTTGAGTGCACCAACGGGACGGCCTAGTCCGAATGGCAACATGTTCCACCACGCGCCAGCGGTCACACCGTTTTCGCCAACCCAGAGTGAACGAAGAGCAGTTGTTGCACCACGTCGGTCGTTCATTCGAGCAACGGCTTTTCGCTCAATCCATAGGATTGCGAATTGGGAGAAAAACAGAAGCAAGAACACAATGTTAACGACCGCAAAGGTTCCGACACCGAATGCAATTGCTGAGGAGCTTTCCTCAAGAGGTGTTCCTTCGAGAAGAGAAGTTATGGTCTTATGAGCAAAACTCTCTTCTCCAATGAAGAGACTTCTCAGGTCGTATATGTCGTCCATGGTATCACTTCAACGATCTGTCTCTCCAATGCAGGGGTCAAAGCTGCCCATGATTGCAGGGATATCTGCAACCTTGTAACCAATCATGGTCTTTGCAACGTAAGGAATGGTGATGAACATTGGTGATCGGATTGAGAGTCGGTATGGGTTCTTTCCTCGTCCATCACCGCCGCCTTGAATGTAGAATTGTGAAGCGCCGCGTGTGCATTCGTAATTGCTGAATCCCGTTGCACCCTCAGGCGCACGAGTGGGGGCCTTGGTGATGATCATCTCATCGCCCGTGTTGTAGTGAGTGTTGGCTCCGCCAGGAATCTTATCAAGAGCGTCAAGCGTCATTTTGCATGATTGGCGCATTTCTTCCATTCGAACACGGTAGCGATCATAGCAATCAGCACCTTTGACCGATGTTGGTTTCTCAACCGCCGGCTCCCAGTCGACCTGATCGTAGACAGAGTATGGGTGTGCCCAACGTACGTCGTAGTTGACTCCAGCAGCACGAACATTCGGTCCAGACACCCCTGAGTTGACCATGTCTTCTGCTCGAGAATAGCCAACGCCCTGAAGGCGCACGAGCCAGATGGTCGATTCGTCGAGCATCATTTCGTATTCATTGATTCGGTTCTCAAACAACTTGATTTTTGCTCGGGCACGGTCGGCAAACCCTACTGGAATGTCGCGTTTTACACCACCAATTCGCGGATAGTTGTAGTGCATTCGTGACCCTCCAAGCTCTTGCAGAAGATCGAGGAACATCTCACGGTCCCTCATGCACCATGTCATCAACGTCAGGTTTCCTATGTCGGGGCCAAAGGCTCCAAGCCACATCAAGTGCGATGCGAGTCGTTGCAGTTCAGCAGCAATAAGTCGAATGTATTCAGCACGTTCCGGAACTTCCACTTCAAGCAAGTCTTCTGCTGCGTAGATGTAGGAGTTGGCCCATGTCATGGCGCTTACGTAACAGAGACGGTCACAATACGGTGTCACTTGAGTGAAATCTCTCGCTTCTGCAATCTTTTCTACACCGCGATGAATGTAACCAAGTTCAGCTTCTGTATCGACAACGGTTTCTCCATCAACCTTTACTCGAAGTGTCCAGAGGCCGTGTGTCATCGGGTGCTGAGGGCCCATTGTAATCCACATTTGTGCCATATGCTCACCTCACTTTACGCGGCCTTCATCCGAAGGTTTGCGCACAAATCCTTGTGCATCGTCGTACATTTCATTGAAATCGTGGTAACGGATTTGGTGTTGCTTTTGCAACGGGTGGAATCCTTCTGGACTGTCGTGAGGATTCAAGACACGATGCATGTTTTGGTGGCCTTCAAATCGGATACCGACAAGATCCCAGGTCTCCTTTTCATTCCAATCCGCACCTATCCAAATGGATTGGACGCTTGGAACCACCGGAGCATCGCCGCTGGGTAAGTCGATGAGAACTTCGACTTCGAGGGGTATAGAAGCGCCTTCAAGTTCACTGGCCTCGAGAACATCTGCAGTAAACGGGTTGACATCGCGTACAGGTTGTCGCAAGAAGTGATACGCTACGCCCCATCCGCGATCTGTTCCTTCTGGGTAATGTGTACCTGTAACCATCGAACAATAATTGACGCCTCCATCAAAACGCATCCATTTAGCGACTGCGATCCAATGCTGAGGCGGGCATGTCATTCGTATGAACGCATACTTTGCAGCATTGTTGTGGTTTTCAACGGATACTGTAACGCCGCTTCCGCCAAATTGGCGCTCAACTTGCTCAGCGAAGGCAGCAGCAGCAGCTGCATTTTGTTCAGCAGAGATGCTCATTCCCATCTCAGTCCTCTCCTACAATCACGGGTTTCTCACCATCACGGCCTGTGCTCGGCGCACCACCAATTCGAATGATCTTCTCACGAAGAAGTCCAAATCCATCAATAAGGGCTTCCGGGCGTGGAGGGCATCCAGGAACATAGACGTCGACTGGAATAACGGTGTCAACACCTTCCAAGATGTTGTAGGATTGGAAGTAAGGTCCGCCAGAGATTGCGCATTCGCCCATAGCGATGCAGTACTTCGGCTCTGGCATTTGTTCCCAGAGTCGAACGACCTTGTCAGCGAACTTTTTGCTGATAGGCCCGTTCACAAGAAGAACATCGGATTGACGAGGAGACGAACGGAACAGTACACCGAATCGATCTCCGTCGAACCGAGGAGTTGCCGCAGCAGCCATTTCGATGGCACAACACTTGATTCCAAGGTGGAGTGTGAAGAGGGATTTTCGGCCACCCCAGTTGAAGAATCGGCCAGCGAGAACCGAAAGCAATTGTTTGATCTTTGTCGCCTTGAGCGCTTCATCGGTAACGTCGCCGACAACTTCAACCAATGCTCGACTGTTGAATGCAGTGTAGTTTTCTCCAGATTCTGCCATATGATTCACCTCAAATGTAGATTCGGCCTCGCTTGCGGAACACATACCACACGCCGAGTGACATGATGGCAAAGAACACTCCAATAATCGCTAAGCCTGCTTCGGCGTTCGCGATGTCTCCGGTTGTCTTTGAAGTCTCATCAGCAGTAACCATGCCGGCAAGAACGAGGAACATAAAGGCAACATCGAAGACCAAGAAGACGATGGCGTACCAGTAATATTGGAAGTGAAATTGAATCATCGCATCCCCAATTGGTTCGCTTCCGCATTCGAATGTGGAAAGACGACGTGGGTAGAGGCTGTGATCACGCTCGTAGCCTTCCAAGAGGTAGGACCTGGTAATGTGGGGGCGCGCTGGGTCGGTTCGTGGTCGGAGTGCCCATGACATGATGAAATTTGTAAGCGGCATGAGGATGCCAACAATCGCCAAAAATCCGATTGAGAGATAAGCGCTCGGGACTGAACCTGTGTCGACCATTTGCCATCGCCTCAAGAACGTCTCCGCACTCTGTTTAATGCCACTTGAATGCCCTCCATAAGCGTTCCCAATACACCATAAGAACTGGGGCACCTTTTTTAGGCAACCCTAAACGTTTTAGGCAACCCTAAACTAATTCGTAATATGCGCCCCCAGAACGACATACTCACACTCGAATCCTTCGTTATGAAGGGATCACATTCCATGGATTCATTGCAACGAATGGATGTTTTTCCATGCAACAATTTGAGCCAGCTGAGCGAACCTGAAACTTTCATCAATCAGAAAACGAAAAAGGCCAAGAAGAAATGCTGCAAGAAGTACAAGAAAAAGAAGAAATCCGCTTGCAATAGATGCCCAAAGTCAGTCAATAACGTGGCATAATTATCAAGTTCATTCTTGATTAACGATACTAAAGAAATTGAAGCTTCAGATGTTATGGCAATGGGTGGCGTGGACTAAATTATTGGCGTCGACTGAGGATAAAGACAAGGCCAACGAGCAGTAAGAAGCCCCCTGCGAAGAGTGTCAGCGTCGTATCATCTGCAAGACCAAACAAGCCTTCTTCGAGGTTACCCGTTACTTCGAATTGCTGATTGACTCTTCCAATGACACCAATTTCTTCAGGTTGAGCAGAGATGGTGAAGTCGAATGTATCCGATAATTCAGCCCCATATGGAGGCTTGATTTCGACGGTGATGTTCAGAATCTCACCTTTCTCGATGGTGCAAAGCAAGGAGGACAATGTAACCGTTTCACAATCGTCATGTGGATCTTCGAGTTCAATCTTCCATCCACGGAGATTTTCGGATGAGAAGATTTCAGTTTCCGTCTCAACGTTTCCATCGTTGCGAATTTGAATCGTGAAGGATCGACTTTCAGGGTACGTTAGGTCGAAAGAGGTTGATTCAGGTTCGACGATGTCGAGATCGAAGAACTTCTGAACACTCAGCGAAACAGTCGCTTGCCCTGTTCGGTTTGCAGCATTGGATTTGCTGGTGACAACAATGTAGAGGTTGCCACCTTCGCCTGTGAGCGTGGCTTCATTGACCTCGACCTTTAGTTGCAAATACATCTCGTACGGGCGAGCTTGATAGCCCTGGCTTAAATTGAGGGTAAAGAGCATCTCCTCCTCCATCGCATCTTTGGTGCTTTTGATGTATGGAGCGCCTGAAGCATCGATAACAAATGAGCTGTTGTTCTCATCCCATATTCCATAACCAAACGGTACATTGATCTCGTTGTTGGAAGCAAGCGGCAGTCCTTTGTTGAACACTGTGCGAGTTGCAATGCCGTTCAAACCGGTGAGTTCCAGAACAGCTGTATCGTCTCCGTTGCCCATGTTTCGAATCCATAGTCCAACGTCTTCCTCATCGCCTGGAGCGAGGATCAGTTCACCCGTTCGTCCATCGAGACCGCCTTCCTCAAGACGTACATCCATTGCGTAATCACGGGTTGTAAGGAAAGCTGTAAATCGCAATTCTCGTTGGTTGTCTGGAATGCCGTCACCATCCTCGTCAACGTTTCTGTTGTCATCCTTGTTGGTGATACGAACGGTGAACGTGGAGTATTCATCGCTGTCCGATACCGTTGCCACAAAGAACAGTTGGTTTGTCTCTCGGGCATCAACGGAGACTTCTGTAAATCGGTTTCCAGCCTCGTCTTCAAAGAAATAGGACCATGATGGAGATGCAGTTTGTTGAATAACGCTCAATCGGAAATTATCCTCAACGTTCCCTGTATTCTCAACCTCAAACGGGAACTTCACTTCGTTTCCGTTCTTTCCCGTTTGAGTCAATGCAGTAGAATCCGCTTCGAACCCATGAACTTCGGCGACCGACACGGAGAGTGTAACATCGTCGTAAGCCTCGCCTCCTGAATTCGGAGCGACGGAGAGATCAATGGTGACGACTTCAGTTGCAAGTGCGTCATCGGGTAAAGTGACGGTAACGTCGACCGTCTCTTTTCGGTCCGGTGTGTGCTTTGAATCAAGTGTTACAAGTGTCTCTTCCAATTCTACAGTCCAGCCGCTCGGCACAGAAGATGGAGTGATTCTGAATGTATCGACGCCGTTACCGGTGTTCTCAACCGTAACAGAGGTCGTTGCCGAGGTTCCGGGTTCGATGTTGTTCAATTGTGAGGAGGTCATCGAAATGGTTGCTCCAAAGGATTGGCCAACCGTGATTGCAAGCTCAGCATTGCACTTGACTTGATTTCCGTCTTTTCCTTGGATGTAGACCGTTTGTTCATCGCCAGCGTTCACCGAATCATCGGGATTAACCTTGAGATTGAATGCTTTCGTTCCTGCGCCGTCGTAAGGCAGTAATCCACTCGAACCTCCTACAAAAGAGACCCAACCCGATTTTGGTCCTGCGGCGTCAGCCCGGATGGTCCAGTCTGAGTTACCTTCGTTGGTGAAAGTCGCAGTGAGCGTGCCTTCGCCGTCAGGTTCGACGTTGATGCTGGTCTTCGATAAGGAGAGACTGCATTCCTTGAGGACGGGTACAGTAATGTCAAATGTTTGCGTATCACTCGTGTTTCCGGTTGGATCGCCTGTTACTGTCCCTGTGATTTCCCAGCAATATTTGTCGGCTTCTTGTTCGTTGGTGACATCGAGTGAAACCAAGACTTCCGTCGATTCTTCCGAATCAAGCGTTACAGAGGTCTCGGAGAGTTGTGGCGAGAGTCCATCCGGGTCTGCGCAACCTGAAGCCGAGTTGTCTTCTTCGAGTGCTAAGTTGACCGTTGCTTGTTGTTGCCCCGTATTCTCGACAATAAGTGTCCATTCAGTGGTTTCTTCACCGCCCCACGTTTTGCTCGATGTGACCATGGACAAATCGACACCAAAGACAGCGTTCCCCGAGCCATCTCCTGCCGTGGTAGTCACAGTTGCAGTCTCCGTTGCGGGTTGACCGGGAGGTTCAGGTGGCTCTGGCTGGTCTTGAGCGGTCGCAGTTACGGTTGTCTCGCAAGACCCTTCTGCGTTTTGTGCAAGGGTAACGTTCATCGATGCTTCTTCGTAGGAGCCCGAGTCAATAGGGCCTGGGATTTGCGTGATCGTTGATGTGTAAGCACTGCAATCTTGATCTTGCCCTTCAGCAGTGCTGAGTTGTACGGTAACTGGATTTGACCCAGAATTGTACACACGGACCGTGTACTCACCTGATTCGCCGGGATTGATGGTCTGAGCGTTTGGTGTAACCGTCACTTGGATGTTTGCGTCACGAGCCTCGTCAGCAGATGCGAGTGGGGCTATGACAGGGACCATTGACAAAAACATCAATGAAATCAAAAGGATAGCAATTCGCTTCTTTTGACCTAAATCCTGCAATGTTAACCCTCCCTATACTCACGGCAGGTGTTGACCTATCAAAAGGATGTCCTTTGATGTTCACGAATCAGGCCGATACAAACTGTTCGGAGGATGTTCCACAGTTCGAACATTTCTCAACCATTTTGCAGGTTGGAGAATCAGCATGATAACGGGCCCCGCAGCCAGGGCAGCCTTGCATTGGCCCGATAATCGGGTTCCGGCATGACCAACATGTGGGCGCTGCTTGTTGAGCAAGTGATGTTGGGGGCAATGTGGTGCTCGTCTGAGACATTCTCGGATTTCTCAACCTCAGAACGTACAAAACAGCGAGGACGCCCACCAAGAGCGCTACTCCAGCACCAATGTAGACCGCAGTGCCGCTTCCGGAGGCAGATTCCTCAAACGAGGCTGAAATCTCGACACTTACCGATGTCGATGAAGCTTCGACATCCTGAACACCTGAGAGCATGAATGTCAGTTGCTGCGAACCGGTGGTCTTTCCAGTCAATTTTATGCTAAATTGTTGAGAGTCACCAGCTACCGCATTGACGATGTCATCGCCAATAATTGCAGCATCGATGCCGTTCGACGTTTCGAGAATTAATTGATGCGATAGAGCGGTGTTGCCCGCGTTCAATACACGTACTTGGAGCGTGCCAGAGCCAGTTTCGTCAAGATTTGAAAGACCTGTCACTTCCCACTCAACGCTGCGCTTCTCAGCCACTAGCATGCTGGTTCCTTCCGTCAATGAGACATCATCACCGGCCAAGGTGAAGGAGAACGAGGGTTGGGATGCGACTTCAAGCGTGAGCGGTAAAATGATTGAACAAACCACTGGTACAACTTCGTCGGAAACCGTACCGACATCAAGACACTCCCCGAAGACGCCTTGCGAAAGAGAGGTTGTGATCGAAGGATTCCAAGGAACCTCTGCTTCGTTGATGAGGAGCCAAGTAAAGGTCATTTCTTGACCAGCAGGGTGTGAACCAGGACCGAATGGATGATCAAATGTTTGACCGTCCTCAAACTGTAGTTGCGAAAATGTCACTGAGGGTTGCGGCAACTCGAGGACGTTGATTTCACTCGCCCAACTGAATCTTTGGGCGCCAACATCGAGATTCAGTTGGATTGGGCCAGAGAGCGCATTTCCGTTGCCTTGTACCGAAATGAGGATGTTTTTCGATTGCTCTGTCCATGCCATCTCAATTGGCTGAAGGGACGTCTGCAATGACCAACCTGTTGGCAAGGAGAGACTGGGTGTTAGCGTCATGTCAACGTTGCCGCGATTTTCAATTGTAAACAGGAGGTTGAGCAACGCATCGGACCGAGGCGTACCGATGGTTGATTCAAGCAGGACTTCAACTTCGCGCACTTCCATGATTTCAATCGGAATATCAACTTCCCAGGTTTGAGAGGGTTCCGTTTGGGATATCGCAGTCAATGTGACCAATCGCTGTGCACCTGCTGCAGTTGAAACCTGCGGTGGTATGAACTGCATGCTCACATCCATTTGCCCGCCTTTCGCAATCAGTCCGGTCGAACCTGATGTTGCGCCGGGATCATTGCTCAAATCACTAAACCCAGCGCTCCAGCCAGATGGAGCTTGCAAGAAGAGGTCGTAACCAATCTCCGTATTTCCGTCGTTGTAGACCCGAATCGTAAGGTTTGTCGAATCGATGGGATGTACGGGCACAACGGTGTAATCATACTCAATTCGGAATTCTGGAATCTCAAGTACGTCGAGGTAAAGAGAAAGCGGATACGCAATCCCATTATCAACATCAATGCCAACAACATCGATGCGGTAAAGACCGGGCTGAGGAGCCTCGGGATAGACGATTGTCAGCGAAACTTCAGCAGTTCCCTTTCCTTGCAACGTGAAATTTGAAGCCGTCATTCCGAGGTACCAAGACACTTCCGTTCCATCTGCTTCGGAGTAAACTCCGAGGGCATCGATTGACGCGTTCGTTTCCAATAGGGCGGTATTTTCGAGAGTAAGGTTCCATGTCGTAGTGGTTTGTTCTGCGTACTGCACTTGTCGCTCTGCGACATCGCTCGTAACCTTCACGCCTGGAGCGGTCACATCGACAATCTTGGCAAGGACGTTGTTGTTCTCCTGAATTTCGTCGATCGTATCATCAGGATCGATAACAAGTTCAAGTGTGCTCATTCCAGATTGTTGAGGAGTCCAATACCATGTGGATTGACGGCTCGCACCGGGATTGATGTCCATCGTTTTTCGGTCGAGTTCAGTACCATCAACGAGGAACGCCAATTCAACCGATTCGGCTTTGATGTTTCCTGCATTGAACACATCCGTTGTCAGGCGAACCTGATCACCTACCTGCGGAATTGTAACGTTCAATTGCATGGAGTTGGGAACGATTTGTGGGTCAGGGCGCAAATCGTTTACACCTTGGCCCGACACAGCGATAGCAAATGGTTGCGAACCACTGCCAGCATGATACGCATCCTTCACACGTACAGTCCAGATTCCCTTCATGGCCATATCGATTAAAACAACCTCGAGATTGTTGATGTCATCTTTCGTACCACCTGTTGTTGAGCGCCCGTTTGCA
This sequence comes from Euryarchaeota archaeon UBA124, assembly GCA_002502215.1. GTDB lineage: Archaea > Thermoplasmatota > Poseidoniia > Poseidoniales > Poseidoniaceae > MGIIa-L2. Next base: position 14,061 of record DAPT01000073.1, on the reverse strand, counting down.
AAATCATTTCCGAGGTAAATTGTCCCATCCGGTGATTCAACTTCAAGGTCGAGATCGTTTACCAAAGCTTTGCTCGCGAATCTGCTCCCACGGTAATCCGACCAAGCAAGCACTGCTTTCAATTGAGAATTTGCAAATGTCACATTGAAAACGTACGATTTCGAAGTCCCCGAACTCGTCAGAACCGAACGGTCATCGACCCAAATTCCTCTCCCTTGGGAAGGTGCGAGTGTTTCTTTTAGGTTCACCCGCCCCCAGCCTTCATCGTTGTTTGGAATGTCCCTTGAGTTGATGTCCTGTGCACCAAGGACAAGCAGCGCCTTCACCAAAGCACCCTGAGGCGAGGGTCGTTGAGCGATTTCAATCAAATATTCACGAATCAGTGTCGCAGCACCTGCAGCATTTGGTGTCGCCATGGAAGTGCCTGTGTATTCAAGATACCAGGTTGATCGCCAACTTGAGCCCCCAGTGTCTTGCGCTTCTTGCGCTCGGCAAGAACGCACGTAACCTCCAGGCGCAATCACGTCTGGCTTGATCCTGCCATCATCGGTTGGCCCTCGTGATGAGCCGGACATGAGATTGTCAGGAGCTCCACTGTACCGGGCTTGGTGGTTACCGACTGTAACCACGTTCTTCGCGGTGGAGGGTGAGCCAATTGTTCCAGAATTCGGACCGTCATTTCCTGCAGCAAACAAGATGGTGAGACCTTCTTGTCCATTGCTTACCTTGTCGTAATTGAACGACCGGTCGTCGACTGCTTCCGCTTCAGAAGTGTATTCACCTTGAGTCGATGTTGCTGCAGACCCCCACGAATTGGTATGAATTCTTGCCCCTGCATTGTAGGCACTGTTGAGTAAGTAATTCAGCGAAGGCGAAACGAAGTTCCCCGTGTTATCGTTTTCCATTGCTTGGAAGTAAAGTTCAGCGTCCGGCGCCACGCCTGCATACCCTCCTTTTGTTCCGTCACCGAGAACCGTGCAAGCAACGTGTGTGCCGTGGCCTGAGTGTCGGTCTGCAGTTGAACCGTCACCAATCACGTCGTAGTTGCCAACAACTCGTGTTCCAAAATCGCCGTGATCCTCGTCCAATCCTGAATCCGCAACCGCAACGATTTGTCCCGAACCATCGAGATCGGTCGTAAAGTAGGAACGCATGGTGTTGATCGCCATGTGGTTCTTTGATTGATCGTTGTCAATCGACATTTGAGGCTCAAACCTCAGCCACATAACCGACGGTTGCCGTACCACATCGAGCAGTGAATTGACCGCAAGGTTTCCACGGTACTGTCCATGGTCGAGATGCTCAACATTCTTCAGCGAAAGTGCTGCAACTTCAGACAAGTCTTGTTCAATTGTGTTCCCTGCATCATCAGCGATGAGAAGCGTATCGAGTTGTTGTTGGCTCCACCACCCCTCCAGTCGAACTGGTTGGCCCTGAAGTGCTTGGATTCCGTTTTCGAACATCAGGGCATCCAGCATCGAATCGTCGAGGAACATTGCAAGAGGGACGTCCCACTGAGCGACAACGCTCGGCGTTGATTGAAGATTTTCTAGTGCTGTCGAGGTACCTTGGACCATCAATCCTGAAGGACCAATGAATTCCCGAACCTCAAGCCCTGGTATTTCAGAGAGGTCCTTGCGAACGTCGAGCATGTGTCGGTCGTTGTCAATAAGGAGGAGTTGAGCATCCATCCTCGGTTCAAGTACATCGCTGGAGAGAGGGCGATTCAATTCAAGTCCGTGAATAGAAAACTCACCCAAGCGTGAGTGTGCCACAACAGCACGGTGCTCTTGTTGGGTTGATGCGTCATAGGTCCCAACAAAGTCAGAATAAGCATCTGTGCGAATTGAAAAGAATTCTACGTCTCGTTCATCTTCAAGATTTTGTGAGGATTCTTGCTCTAGGCCAACCATCGAACTCCATGGACTCATCAGCAAGAGGATGAGAATCCCGAGGGCGAGACGGACTTGGCGCTCCATTGATTCTACTCTCGCTTGGATGACGCATTTATCGCTATGGGTGAATTGTTTGAACAAATGGCCTTCAGAACAGGCGTGTCGTTCTTTCGACCTGATCGACAAAGATTTCCGACGCATAGGTTCCGACGACGTGGTTCACTTCCATGAGATTCTGACTGTTGTCGAACATCGTGTACCGTACCGATATCTTCAGGGTGTACTGATCCCATACGGTGTAACCCAACACAATCATCTCCAGATCATCGCCCGCAAGGGATGAGTGCGCTTTGACCGTATCAACCTCAATTCTCATCGATTGAATCAGTACGTCCTCAGAATCAAGGAATTGGACTTCAACCACAACATCATGAATCGCTCGACTCCCATCGTTTTGCAATTCGGTCATGACCAAATGGCCACCTCGTTGCATGTAGACCGTATGTACTTCAACATCATCTCGAGGTATGACCCAATACCAGCTGCTTGCCAGCAAGCCAACCATTAGCATGAGAATGAGTCCAGCAATGGCAACCCGGACAGGATTGATGTCGCGAATACGCTCTTTGACAAGCAGAGCGACTTCTTGCGCTTGTCGATAAGCTTCAGCTTGTTCAGGGTCACTCAAATCGAGACCCATCTGCATTGCTTCTTGATGTTGGGTCGCTTCAAGCAATCCCATCGGCCGAGCAGCGACAATATCGTCTTCATGGACCACTAACTCATCATCCATATTCTCACCCAAAAATCATCGCAAAGAGCGAAGCAACACCCGATGTAAAGGGTTCAACCACCATAATGTGGCGGGTTTCAACCGATCCCCCTGTCAGCGTACTGACAACCGAAAGATCGGTTACAACACCATTCACTCCAATTGACGTGGAGGTTGGAAGAATACCCGTGAATTGGGCATCGAGGAGAACGCCTCGACCATCCACCTCAAGGTCTCCAAACAAAGGAACGTAGACACCGGGCTCGAGATGAATTTCTGCACTTGATACAAGCCGGCCAGTTGTGATGTCATCGAGAACAATGACAGGGTAGCCAAGTGGTCGATGGATGGTGATTGTCGCACCCTTGAGATCTTCACCGATGATTTCGAGACGGTCAAGGAAAGCACCAGGAGCGCCGGGAAGATTGGATTGACGCATGTATAACTCTTCAACACCGTTGTCCGAGGATACGATGCGAACACCCCAATCCTCCGTGGTTTCAAGTTTGAACGTCTTTGGGAGATTCTTGGCAATCATCAGCGTATCGCCTTTCGCATCGATGGCTCTGCCGCTGGCTTCAATGTACATATCCATCTTGTCTGAATTGGAAGCATAATCGAGCGTCATCATGCCCTGGAACGAGGTTTCTTCGCGAATATCATATCGTGTATCCGGTTCTGCAGCGAGGCTCATGACCGATGGAACATCACGGAAGAAGGTCGTTGCAGGCCACCAGAAACCGTCAACAAAACGATGTTGTTGAATCATCATCGAATCGACGCTTGTTTCACCCGACCTAAATGCTTGAGGTACGTCAACATCGAGCAAGAGAACGTCCCCAATGGTTGCAGAGAAACGCGTCTGTTGTGGAACACCCTCTATGAAGGTCTCAGCACGTACAAGGTTCTCAAGATCAGTGAACACTGAATAAACATAATCCAAACGTTGACCTACATCGTAACTCATGTCGATTGAGAGTCGAGGTACTGTCAGATTGTCTTGTCGATAAAAGAACGCTGCGACAGAAACGTCTCGCGATTGTTCTGTATCCAATCCAAAGATTTGCAATTCAGCAGAGGATAGTTCAATTCCATTCATCGTGAGATAGAAATTCTCACGCGCAGGCAGCCAGTCTTCGAGTTCCATTCTGAAATCGTACGTTGGAATGTCGTCGGTTAACGTGAAAACGTAACTAATATCGATTTTACCCGATGGTAATTGAGGCAACCATGTTCGGAGATGCCAACTCCGACGTTTCTCGAATGTCAATCCAAGTTCTTCGAGCAAATCCACATCGAAACCTATCAGTTCACGTTCGGTGATAACACCGTCACCCAGTAACTCCACCACAGGGTAGGCAAAAGACAAATTTGACTGCGAGAAGGTCTCTTCCAACGTTGTGCGCTCATCGTTATCGACGACGTAGTCGGAGAGAATTCCATTCACAACCAATCGATTTGACTCGGTTAAATTGGTTAATTTCGACAAATTGAAATCAAGAACTGTACGCTCAACCGCTTGCATATCGAGCCCGTGTTGCCATTCTGGCTCGCCGAGAGGAACCGTTCCTTTTCGCATGTCAGCAACGATGTCAAAACTTTCACCTGTCATCATGTCAAGCCCAAATGCAACATCTTGTGCGTTGCCGGTTGAATCACCGATGTTTGAGACAAGGCCGTACACTAAGTCATTGACAAGTCCGCCTATACCAACAACATCTCCGAGGAAGAACGACAAGGATTCGACACCTTCTCCCTGACTAAAGTCTGGGATTTCTAACCCAGTAGAATCAACATCACTTGGCAGTACGAGCTCAAGATTGGCAGGCAGCGGCTCGAG
>DAPT01000073.1:0-9242 GCA_002502215.1 Euryarchaeota archaeon UBA124 | reverse complement strand
GGCAGGCAGCGGCTCGAGCCGCATCATTCCGTTGAGTCCGAGGAATGGATCGTCGTAGTTGCTCACATCTTCCATCGAAATACTGAACGGAGACGATACTTGGCGCTGCAGTGCGTATCGTGCACTACCCTCTGGACCTGTTGAGTTCGGATCGACAGGGGAGTAGCGTTGAACGGATTGAACATTGGAAATTTTTGCACTAAGAGATGCCTGAGCCTGATCAGCATCAACCCAGAATCGGAAGTGATCTCCATCCATTGTTAGTGGCGTTGTTGCGTTTGTCATTTGGACCATAATTGAGGTGATTGGAATATCTGCTTGGAATCCGACTGAATCACCGAGGTTCAGCTGGAATTGGGCTGGTAAGCCCTCGAGCCGTATTGCATTTCGTTGTGCACCCTGTTCACCACCGTAGGTAATCGTTCCAATTGGTTCACTTGCGGTGTAAACCAATTTTGCAGGATCTTGGACGACGGTTAGGTCGGCAGGACGGTTTGATATCATTGCCGATTGAGCGGTAACGTTTGCGAAGTTTGTACCTGAATGACGGATGTGGCCAACGAGCAGTGCGCCTGATTGTTGCCCTTCAAGTTGCAATGCCCGAACGCTCGTAATCGGGTCATACGACTGAAACACTCGAGAAATGTTCGATACGCGGATGCTCATCGCAACCGGAACAAGAGGGTCAACTGGACCATCTCGACCGTCCACTTTGTCAATTTCCGTGTCTTGAGAAAGAAGAATATGATCTGAATCGGTCAACCACGGATGATCACTGCTTCCAATTGCCATCGAGATTTGCCCGAGAGTACTCGGACCACGAACGGCTCCATTGCTCCATGTTTGTCGCACTTGGCTTAAACAGAGAACTTCCAATTCTCCACCAGAGCTCCCTGCTGTTCCAACAATGAGGTCGGGAAGGGCATTAAGAATCGAACCGAGATCGAGGACTACTTCGACCAACGTCAACAGAGCATTGTCGAGCAACTGAGCGATTGTATTCAAATCGGGATTGTTGAAATTCACTCGCGAAATGCCGGTTGAAGACAACTGGAAACTTCCCTTGAGAATGAGAACCTCTGGAAGGCCCTCAACCTGAACGGATAATGAACTGACGTCGTTCGCATACCCTCCGCGTTGCAAGGTTGAATTGTATGAAAGAGAATCGATTCGTTCAGTTCCAGCGACCATGATAAGCGTCGAAGGAGGTGCGGCAGGATTAACCGGGAGGGTGAGATCATTTTCGTTGGCAGTCACATCTCCCGAGTAATTCTTTATGGCGATAATGAACGATAAGCGGTCAGGTATATCTCCCGGCAGATTCGCACTACCTGGAGCCTCTCCAATCATGGTAAAGATGGCATTGATCTCCTCTGGTGGGAGCGTTCCAGAGGGGAGTCCGCGAATCCAGAGTTTTGAATCGGTTGTATTTCCGAACGTCCCACCCTCGATTGCATTGCTTCGGTCTTCAAAATAGTGCAGCCACAGATCCGCACCCACGTCACTGTACAATTCGACGGTGTCAAACGTATTGTCCCCGAGGTTGTCGTTTCGCAAAACCAAATCAACTTCTTCCGGAATGAGATTGGAACCGTATTCTGGATGGAATCCAACATCGATGTATCCCATGTCAATGATCTCTGCTTGCCCATCTTGGTCAACCTGATCAAACTGAATAAATCCGATACCAATACCAAAACCACATTTGTGGGATTCGCTTACAGAACCATGATCGTTGAACACATTGTAATAGGTTTCATCGCATTCAGTTTGTTTGTTGTCTGCATTTGAATTTGAGTTTCGTACGGATATGGAATAAGGTGCGGAAACCGATGTCAAGGAGACAGCATTCGCAGGCAACGCGCCCCCGGTCAAGAAGTCCGTGAGCAAACCACCAATGTTAGCAATCGTACTTGAAATGCTAAATCGGAATTCTTGGATTCCAACCTCAACTCTGAAATTGTTCGGTGGCTGAGTGAGGCGCGTGTCCAATACAAGAGCATAGGATTGCGATTCTTGAATCGCAGAATCGAAGGCAAGACCCTTGAGAAGCGAGACTTCCATGTTTGCGAGTTCATCCCAAATTGGGTCGTTCTCATTCAAGTAGTCAATCTTCCATTGGAAGGTTGGCCTCAGCCAAAGCGTGTTTGGAATGCTCAATGGATTAAACGGGTCCAATGGAGGTTCAAATCCAAACCCTTCGTTGAGTGTAAGGAGACCAAGAACGGTTAAGGAAATCGATACATCGTCGACTGAATCTCCATCGATGTCGATGTAATTCTCGAACAACACCAGGTTGTTGTTTACGAACAACTCACCTGTAAACGTCCCATACTCCCAATTCTCGTACTGCGGGCCATTGTCCCGACTTGAGAAATTGATGTAGAGTGCATAGGTGTTGACTCCGACAGCGAGAGGGTCGGTAATTGAAAAGGATTCGAGAGAGAACAATGTCTGTACGAGATTGTTTGGCCACCCTTCAGGTTGTGTGTTTGTATCAAGGAGGACTTCGTAAGGACGAGGATGATCGGGTTCTAACGGAGTTGTGTCCCTTAGTTGGGATTGCGTGAGATATTCTGTCGAATCGTTCAGAGGATCTCCTTCTCTGCTTTCACGCTTAGCGGCTTCAACCAGTGCAAGGGATGAAGTCGACGATCCGGCAGCTATTACGGCATCGTCACTCGCTTCCTGCAGTTCCATGAGGTCGGACAGTTTATCCATCAAACCGAAGTCATCACGCTCAACCGAAATGTCTGCTTGAACAGGCTGGAAGATGGGTATGAGCAAGACGGCAATCAAAAGTACAGCCAAACGCCCTCGCTTTGGTTGATGCAACCCTGGTCGAATCAGACGAATTGCTTCTTCGACCATGATTAGAGGTTGAGGAACTCATATCTGAACCCATCCCCGTCTTGATTGAACAGAACAGGGTTCTCGTTTGTATTTCTAGCGCTGGAAGAGTTGCTCTGAGGAACACGAAGGACAGACAACAATCGCTTCCATAACGCCAACTGGCATTGGAACTTGGAATTGGAGTGAACAGTTGGTACAAGTTCCCTTGAGGAGATTGACATTTTCGGCCGATTCATGAGGTGCTTCCTCATGCTCAATCCTCTTTTCTTCCATGGGAAGGTCGCTGGATACAGGGAGATCGATGCCAGATGCAGAGGGTTTCGTTGTTCTCTCACTCGAGGTCATCTGCATCAAATCATCGATTTCATCGGGCGCAGATTGCGGTGTCGGGGCTTTTGGCTCATCGTCAAAGAACAATGCAGCGGCCTCATTCGCAGCTTGGCTTGAGGCTTCTGAGAGTTGCATGCGCGGAGCGAACTGTGCTTGTGGTGCCATTTCGGTCTCATTCTCAGAACCATAGATTGACTGGAGTTCGGCTTCTTTGCGGGCAATTTCTTGTTCCTGTTGCGACACAACACCCTCTACAGCGTCAAGACCAGCAAGCTGAATCGCCTTTGCGAAGAGAGGTAAACGCTGGGTCTGCTTGACCATGGTCATGTGAGCCATCGCTTCGCTCATCGGTAAGCCTCGATCTGTGAGGAGTTTCAATGCGATAGAACCCTGCCAACGCCGGTAACCAAGGAGAGCGATTGACATCGTAATGAGGCCGAAAAAGATGATCACTGCGAAGATCGCATAATTTGTTTCAACCACCTGCGCTTCTGCGACAATGACTGAAAAGGTGTGGCTATCGGTGTTGTTGGCTGCGTCAAAGACGGTAACGATGACGGTGTTTGTTCCAACTGAATTAAACACGATGTCGACACGTGGACCAATGTAGTCGGGATCATCCAACGGATTTCCATTCTGATCCTCGTCAACGAGTGAATCTAGATCCCAATGGAATCGAAGATCTGGGTTTCCGTCGTAATCATCCGATGCAGTGATGGCAAAGGTGGTGACTTCCCCTTCAGTTGCTTGATTTGCAAAGGCTTGGAGCATGGGTGGATCGAGCATAGGTACGGTTGAATCCGTGACCAAGATCTGAACAAGCGTGGATTGGCTGTTTCCGCTTGCGTCAAGCACGGTTAATCCAACTTCATGGGTTCCTGTTTCGGACCAATTAAACGATGCAATCGTCTGTTGATTGAATGGGTTACCGTCCAAGGACCAAGAACATGCTGAAACTTGATGATTGTCGGTACTCGTTGCACATGAGAGCGTTATTGTCTGTCCGTGTTCAATGCGCCATCCTCCTGAGAACGGAGTTGCTGAGGAACCTGCTGAGCCTGTGATTCGAGCTACAGGTTTTGTTGCATCCAAAACGGTGATGTTCAATTGCGAGCGATCAAAACCAAGGGCACCAGAAACGGTGAGTGTGACGGTTTTCTCGCCTGGAGTGGCCCAAGAAGATGCTGCGGTTACGCCTGTAGCATCAACATCGTTGGTTGCATCGCCGTCGTTGTCGGAATCGATGGAGGCATCAAAATCCCAAACGAACTGAGCGATCTGTTGCAGATTATTCGGCGATGAACTGGCATCAAAATTCAGCGCAGTGTTGAGAACAACCGATTGGTTTTCTGCAGAGAACGATGCTCGCATAACTGGGACAAGTTCAACGCGAATTGTTATTCGAAGGTTGGATGAACCATCACCTTGACCATCGGGGTCGTTGGTGTTGTCAACAACAAGCTTGAGTGGTTGTTCGGCGAGTGCTGAAGACACAATCCAGTTGAACGATGCAATCCCATCGACGCCCAGAAGAGACGCCCCTGTAAGCGCAACATTGGATTGCCCGGCCAGATAATTCGCGTTCATCGATTCTGTCTGGAGGTAAACGTCGCCAACCCCTTCCAACGACCATGCAGTTACCGAAACAGCAGTCCCTTCTTCCAAGCGCAGGTCATCCCCTTCAAGCAAGGTTAGGTGGCCGTCAGGGATGACGCCAACGAGATCATGATACATCGTCCATTGTCCATCTGTCAATTTGTTCACAGAAATTGAGACGCGCCCCAAGTCGCCTCCTTGATCACCGTTTCCTTGGTCCCCATCATGGGCTAGATTATCGACGACAATGGTCCAAGATTTCTCAGAAATAGACAATGGAACCTTCCAATGGAACTCATACGATCCGTTCGCAGATTCTGTTGATGGAATTTGTTGGAAGGATGAGCGATAGGACTGACCAAGCACATATGGCTGAAGTCCAGCCTCATCGAAAACAAGGACGTCCAAGGCGTCGTCTATGACCAGAATCGTAACCTCATAGACGTCACCTGGGGTTAGAAAACCGAGAGAAAGTTCCACACATTCCCCATCATCGACGGGGACTTGTGAAGCAAAGGCCGTTGCCGATTTTGAGCTACAGGAAGGTGCTGCTCGTCCGGATGTACTCGAAGCAAGCGGTGCGAGTGAAACACAGAGCATGAGGATGAGAGCGACAGCAACTTTCCTCGAATGCATGTACTTCCCTTCTTTTCCTACTCTTTCAATGATGCGACAGATTGTGTTGAACCCAACCACTTGCAGATGCTTTGAGGAAGGTAGCATGCCCGTCTTCATCGATGCGAACCCGATCTCCATCGTTTGCTGATTCAAGTCCGCAGGAGTTGCCCAAGACTTCTTTGGCTTCCGCGAGCGCTTCTTGGACATCACGAAGACGTGCAGAAAAGTGCGTAAGAATGAGATGTTGAGCGTTGCAGTTCATCGCAGTTCTGGCCGCCCCAGAAGCAGTGCTATGGAGGTGCGCATCCGCTTTTTCAGACGCATTGTCGAGGAAGGTCGCCTCATGAATCAACACTGTAACAGGTGCAACCGGTTGAATGGATTGCTCAGCAGTATCTCCTGAAACGACCATGCTGATGGCCGGTCTGGAAGGTCCACGATATTGAGATGCCACGAAGACTTTTCCACCCTTTCGCTCCACATCGACTCCCTCAGAAAGCATCTTCCGCTCTTCCTGCGATAAGCCTGCAAGCGTTGCTTTTTCACGATCAAAGGAACCTTTCCGCTTTTTTCGAGACAGTTGCCATGCGCACGATGGTACGCTGTGCTGTGTGGGAATTGAGTCCATTCGGAATGAAGTGAACGCTTCCGGCTGAGGCATTGCATCATACCAAACGAGATTTGAGGCATCTTCACAGAATTCAACCCAACGGTTGGATTTAGGGTCTCCGAGCAACCATCGCACCTCGTAGCCGAGGTTGGATGATGTACCTCCCAAACCAAACCAAGCCCGGTATTGATTGAGAAGTTCAGCGGAAGCTGTGTCTTCTGGCAATCTCGCATCAATACCATCTGTCTCAAGAATGTCGAGAATGGCGGGAGAGGTTGGGCCGTAAACAATGAGTGGTTGTTGGCGTCCATCGAGGGAAAGGGTTTGCAAGAATGGCAACAAACCCCATGTATGATCCAAATGACCGTGTGTGAGGGCTATGGCGACGATTCGATTCGGCCTCAGCATCGATGGCTCACCCTCCTTTTTCATGCGGCTACGTTGATGAGAATAGCGCATCTGAAAGCCTTCACCTGCATCGATAACGACGAGACCTTCTGGGCAAGAGAAGACACTTCCGCTTACGCTTCTTGATGAGGTTGGCCGGGCGGAGGCAGTCCCGAGAATGTGCAACTCAATCATATCATCACCTCATCCACGAGGGATTGGTGTCGGTGGAAACCACCGAAGAATGACAACATCCCCAACCGAGCGAACCCATCGCCAAGGAACAGCGATGTGAATCGAGCCTTCAACAAGATCATCCGGAGTTTCCGTGACAAAGAGATGCGTGCAGGATAGGCTCGCATGCTCGACAACTGCATCGTGTACAACACCAAGACGTCTTCCATTTGGAAGGTAAACCTGGAGGCCGGATAAATCGGATAAATTTCGTTCACCCTTCATGATGCATCGCCCTCCTTGGTAAACCCAAGAGGAACAGGGACATCAAACAAACGCTTGATTTCACTTGCCTCGGTTGAGGTTTGCCTTAAGGGAAGGTCGCAACTTTTCTGCACCCTTGCCCTTGTTGAAGAGACCACGTCCACGCTTTCCGGCAGACGTCTTTCCACGGTATGCACGGCCACGATGGCTGTTGTTTCCGTTTGCTTGACAGAAGACGCCGAGTTGCTTATCGTTGATGATTGCAGGGTGGTGTGTGTCGATCATGATGATTTCGAAGAACTTGTGCTTACCGTCTTCGCCAACCCAGTAGGAGTTGAGAACCTCGAGGTTTGGGAAGTGGCGTGCAACACGCTCTTCTGCAATGCGCTGAGTGTTCTTTGCCATGGTAATCTTGGAAATACCAGCCTTGGATGGCTTACGCTTCATGTGGATCTTTCCCTTACGGAGTCCACCACGGCGGACACGGGTGCGGATCAGGACAACGCCTTGCTTGGCTTTGTATCCCAAGCGTCGAGCGGCATCGAGACGTGTAGGACGCTCGATTCGGCAGTTGACAGGCTCGCGGCGCCATTGTGCCATTCGAGTCTGACGAAACATGTGCGGGAGAGCCTCTTTCGGCTTCTTCCAGGTTTCACGAACATAGTGATGGAGTCCTTTTGCCATAGTAACACCTCAATGGGAGCAAGTTGCCGACTTTGAACCCCTTTATGAGTCTGTCCATTACGAACAGCTCAAAAACCGGCCTGATTCATTTGAGCGTTTCAGATACTCCCAAATGAAAAAGCAGGGTGTATACTGACCAAACAGTTGCAGGCACGAGTAGCATCAGACTAATGGCAGTTATGGGGTCCATGGCTACAGATTGCCCTCTTGAATATCGATGCTTTTTGTAGAGAATATAGGTTCGATTATAATCTATTGATTTGGACTCGCTAGCCCTTCATTGACTAAACTTCTCCAACCTCCCCAAAGAGAGTAAACGTTGGAGTAGCCCATACGAATCAGTGATTCAGCCGCAATGGCAGAACGGAAACCTCCTCCACAATACAAGACAATTCGAGCGCCTTCCAAAATAGGATGTTTTTCAATGTCTCGTTCAATGACACCTTTGCTCAGATGCAATGCTCCTTCGAAACTGCCAGCATCGTATTCATGCTGCTCTCGCACATCGATAACGACGAGTTCTTCACCGTCGTTCAACATGGATGAAAGTTCATTGATATCGCATTCCTGAATCAATGCTCGAGATTGTTTAACTGCTGCGAGGAAACGAGGACTGTGTTTCTTTGCCATGCGTTGTTCAGGGCAAGTAGGCTTTTGAAAATATGCGCACGTCGCGAACACGCCTTCAAATACGCACAACGGAAGTGCGGCCCATGGAGTGCAACATTGACAAGAAGGGAAGGCTTGCCCGTCTCTACACAGGCATTGCAGCCATTGCCTTTGGGATTTTCATCGCACTGCTGACGTATGTCAGCGTCATTCCAGCATCATTGGGATGGCTCGCAGTAGCTGGTAGTACCTTCGGTGGAGCATTCGCCATCTTTGAAGCACGGAAAGGCTGGTGCATCGTACGAGCCATTGGCATCAAAACACCCCTGTGATTCTCCCATTAACATCAAACATCACAACCTCTGACCCTGACTCATGGCCCATCAGGTGCAAGGTTCGGATACGATTCTTTCCATGCTCCAAACGGACCATGAAATTCGACTCGTTCTGGTCGACCGAGAAATGGACACTGAAGAATTGCGACAAGAATGTGAACGACAAGGCATTCCACTTGAAGAAGGGTCAACCAATGATCTTTGGAGAATGTCTGCCACCGGCAACACAGACGCCTTGGCTCTAATCGGGAGAGAACCACATGGTACGCTGAAAGAAGTGTTTGAACGAGGCGGTTCCATTTGGCTTCTCGATGGAGTCCAATATCCAACGAATCTCGGCTTTGGAATCCGAACCATCGAAGTCAGTGGTGCGGATGCTGTTGTTCTCAACATCTCGAGAACGCACCAAGATCGTCGAACCATTCGTCGCTCAAGCATGCGTGCAGATCGATTCATTCCTGTCGTCTACAGCGATACGACAACCATCATCGACGTGGCAAAAAAGAACAATTTCAGAATCATTGCAGCTGAAGATGTTGGGACGATAGAACCTTGGAATGCAGACCTCACTGGCAACGTGTTGTTTGTTGTTGGAGCTGAACGAGAGGGCGTATCCCAAGAAGTGCTTGAGGCATGCGATGAAATCGTCCGGCTTCCTATGGATGGGTTTGTTCCATCCTACAACCTACAAGTTGCAATCAGTGTTCTTGCTGTTGAATCACTCAGGCAAAGGAATGGTGACTGAGGCCTATCTAAAAGGGTACCCATTGAAACCTCTAGCT
>DAPT01000068.1:11720-32650 GCA_002502215.1 Euryarchaeota archaeon UBA124 | reverse complement strand
CAGCAAGGTCAGCAAGGCCAGCAGCAAGACAATGGACAAGGTCAGCAGCAGCAAGGTGGAGAGCAAGGTGGCCAACAAGGCGACCAGCAAGCTGGAAACCAGAACGGTGACAACCAAAACGGTCAGAACCAGCAGCAGCAGGGCCAGACTCAAAACGGTCAGCAAGGTCAACAAGGTCAGCAAACCGACCAACAACAAGGTCAACAGCTCGACAACCAGGAACAAAACGGCGAAACCGACAACGACGGCGATGGTATCCCAGATAACCTCGACAACGATGACGATAACGACGGAATTCCTGACGATCTTGATGCAAGTCCAGAAGACCATGACAACGATGGCATCGACGACGCGGAAGACAGCGATGACGATGGCGACGGAATCGACGACGATGAAGAAGTGAACGACAATGATCCAAACACGAACATTTACGATCACGACAACGATGGCATCAGCGATGCAATCGATTTCGACATTGACAACGACGGCATTGACAACTGGAACGATGAAGGCGAGAACGGCGAAGACCTCTCCCGTGACCACGACAACGATGGCATGGATGATGGGGAAGATCCTGATGACGACAACGACAACATTCTTGATGTCGATGAAGCAGATGGAGACTTTGGCAACTATCGCTATGATCATGACAACGACGGAATTTGGGATCTCAGTGACACCGATGACGACAACGACGGTCTAAGCGACTGGTTCGAAATCAACGATGGTAACGATCTCACAGGTCAATTTGACTCCGACAACGACGGAATCGAAAATCAATTCGATGACGACGATGACGACGATGGAATCCTCGATTCCTTCGAAAACTGAGTCAGGTTTGATTGAGAATCAAGTCGCAACTCCGTTCTGATTGAACGGATGGCCGGACCTCAGGGGAGTCCGCTCCCCTGGGGTTCCTTTTCTTTTGATATCCTTCTCATCCGGGTGATACTCTCGGACTTCAATCACCCATTGTTTTCATATACAGTTCCTTGGTCAGCAAACTGTTTAGAGGGAAGCAAATGCTGGAAAATCGAAACAAAAACAATCGTCGATCAAACACCTTCAAATCACTTCTTCTCGTGTTTTTGATGGTTATGAGCACAACACTCGCAATGATGGTTCCATCCGAATGGGATGAACATGAACAAACAATCGACGTTGAATATCGTTCTATGCAAAGTAGCCCTGCTCTCCAATCAATGGATCAAGCAGGACAAGGTCAATACGAAGGATCAACAGTTTTCCACGCCGAAGACGTCCACCCTGCTCTCCGTGACATCATGTGGGCAGACATTGGTGTTTCATCGGGCGTCATTAGTGATCGAGCAGCTGTTGAAGCAGTTATGGCATCCAACAATTTCCTCGTTGAGGAATCAAACCGAAACGACCACGACAACGATGGGATTAGTGACCTCTACGATCTTGATGATGACAACGACGGAATTTATGACCTCATCGAGCGATTTGACGGATGCTACGGTACAGACCCATTCGACCATGATAACGACGGTATCCTCGACATCGACGACAACGATGACGACAACGACGGTATCCTCGAGGGTCCAATCGATTACGATGCACTCGAAGCACAAGGATTCGATCCTCGTAATGTATCGACCGATCGTTTCGTCATCTCGACAACAATTCACCCATGGGCGAATGTTGCAGTTGGCGCATTTTATCTCGCAGATCAAAACCCCTTCGATCACGACAACGATGGCGTCACTGACGAAGACAACGACGGATCTGGTGCGGGGCGCTTCGACGAAGACGATGATAACGATGGCCGTATCGATCAATTTACGTGGCCATGCGACTATGATTCTGATGGATTGATGGACTATTTCGACCCGGACGATGACAACGACAATGTGGCCGACGTAGACGACTCTCACCCGTACGATGCAACAATCACAACCAGCAACACTGCTGCAGGCAATCTCTTCAATTCGCCGGTCGCATGGGACTTCATTGATTATCGAGACTACTCAGGTGGCGTTAACTACGTAACAGCCGAACTTAACAGAGTAAATGCTCCTGGAGCACCGGCAAGCGGTTGGATAGGAAACCCTGCTGCGTATCCGGGGCCAGAAGGTGTCGCCGCATTCACTGACATTGTCGATGGCGATCTTGACGGAGATGGTATCCCCAACTTCCTAGATCCTGACAACGACAATGACGGAACGCCTGATTCAGCAGATACCGACGATGACAACGACGGAATCCTTGACATGTTTGACCCAGACGATGACAACGATGGTATTCCGGACACATGCGTCAACGTCGACAACAACGGTGATGGATTAGGCGACTACACTGGTGCAAACAACTCACCTTACCAGACTCCTGGTGGAGACACAGACAACAAAGGTGGCTTGGATTGCGAAATTGATTATGATCAAGACCTGGACGATGATCGCCTCCGACCTTTCGATCAAAACTACAATGGAATCTACGACTGGTTGGACCCAGATCTCGGAGGAACGACCAGCCCAGACAACCTTGGAAACGTGTTGGTTAGTGGCGATGCAACAAACTTCGAATATGATACTGATAACGACAACATCGACAATGAAAACGACAGCTTCCCACTTGACAAAGCATCGGATGTCATTTCATGGAATTGCCCAACGGCTGCGAATCCAAACCCGGTTAGTCCAGACCCACGCTGCCAAACTCGCCGAGCATCCTTCTCCCAATTCAATGATTGGGACGGCGACGGTGTTCTAAACTGGGAAGACATCGATGATGACAACGATGGCATCATCGATATTCTCGATATCGATTGGGATTGTGATTTGGACAACGATGGCGATCTTCACGCAATCAACGGCGCATTGTATCGCGATGATGGTCCGAATGCTGTCGACTCTGACATTGATGGTGATGGGCTTGAAAACGACATCGATTGGGATGACGACAACGACGGGCTCTCTGATCTCTTCGACCCCGACGACGGAAATTGCGGTGCTGTAGATCCGGACCTCAACGATGCATTCCAAACTCCATCTTACCCAGTAGGAGACCTTGGATTGCTCGACGGCAGTCAAGATGGTCAGACATATGCGAACAATATATCGGACCACTGGAACATGGTCTTTTGGCACAACCCATTTTCTGAGATGATGCTCGATTACAACGGATACGATGGTACAACAAACCCACCAACACCAGGAAACGTTCCTGAATTTTACTGGTTCTTGTTCGCACGGTGGTCCTCGTACAACGGTGGGAATGAGTGGGATATTGACAGCGATGGCGACTCACTCATCAACGGATTGGACATCGATCAAGATGCTGATGGCTTACCAGACTGGTGGGATCAAGACGAAGGAAATGATGGGATTATGGACGTGAATGACATCAAGATGGGTGGCTCGTTCAATTTGACAACCTGCGGATGGACCGCAGGAAACATTGCCAGCGGATTCGTTTGTGGTTACAGCTACGCCTTGGCATATCAGATGCCACTGAATGGAGTAAACTCACAGTTTGGCTCACCTTATTCAACCCGTCCAGACGCGTTTGTTGATCAAGGAACGACTGCGGGCGGGCAATCTGGAAACTGGTCGTGCACTTCTGGAGCTCAAGGAGGATGTTGGCACTACGATTTCGGTGGAGACGGTGTTGTCGACTCAGCCATTTCATTTACTCAAATGCAGGACAATCGTGATGCATTCGTAACATGGTTTGGCTTGCAGACAGGCATTTGGCAATGGAACTCCGACAACGGCCCTGAAGCCGACTTCCCCGATGAATTGGGAGCAGACCTTCTCAAGAACGATCTGGATGGCGATATAGATGGAGACTTTTTCAACAATACAATCGACTTGGATGATGACTACGATGCAGTATTCGATTGGTTCGATGTTGACGACGACAACGACGGCTTGTGGGATTATTTTGAGATAGATACCAATGACGATCTCGATGATGACGCGGGTCAAATCAACGGGAACTTCTTCTCTGGAACAAACTGCGTTGACAACGACGATGACGGAAACGATGCTGACGCAGATGACGATGGTTTCTATCAAGCTGTTTGGGACCGCGGTCAAATGACACTCGGTCTACAAGAGCCAAAGGTCTACGACGTTGATAACGACAACGACGGTGTCCCAGATGGCGAAGACCCTGACGACGATAACAACGGTATCCCCGATGGAGAGCAAGAAAAACTCGCCGGATGTTTCTGGGGAGAAGAGCAGTCTACATGGGACCACGATAACGATGGCATCGTCAACTGGGCAGATGATGATTGGGACGGTGACGGAATTTCGAATACTGTGGAACTTGCAATCTCATTGACACAAGCATTCGATCACGACAACGATGGTGACAGAGACGATATTGATGTCGACGATGACGAAGATGGTATGCATGATGAAGACGAAGTCATGCTGTGGCCTGAACGATTCAATCGAAACTCCACAAACCCATGGGACCACGATGACTATGGAAACGGAGAGGGACTCACCAATCCAAACGACCCTACAACGGGCCCAGACGTTAACGATACAGACGACGATAACGATACACGGGATGATTTGGATCACGACCATCTCGAGGAGGGCTTCACGGCTGACCCATGCTATCAGGGAGCTCAGTCGTCGGATTGGGACCATGACAATGATTGTGTGCTTGATGAAGACGATAAGGCGTTGACGTTTATCACATTGGATATTCCGGAAAATCTCTGGCTTGATGCTCGCAGCCCTGCGATTTTTAGTGGGCTCGTCGAATGGATTAATCCTATTTCAGGCATTCGTGAAAACGCAAGTGGTCTTCCTGTTCAAATCCACATTGAGTGGGCAAGCAACGGGACTACCGCTGTAGAAACCACCAACATTTTGTCCGGTCAAGACGGTAAGTTCTCCGTTGGGCAATTCCTTTACCCAGAGGACATCATTGTTGGCGATAACACCACGTACAAGGTCTACGCAGTTGTAACAGAAATGTTTGCATTTAATGGCGCAACATCGTCCGACTATCTCGTAGGCGTAGAAGCGAATATGACAATCGATCCGAGCAGCAACAATTGGGACTATTTCCGAAGCGATGAGCAACAACTTTGGTTAGAATTTTATTCCTATTACGCAGCTGATTATGAGCGTGGAATTTACTCAAACCCTATTCCTTATGCTCCAGTCACATTTTCCTTCTACGGCGGCCTGTTCGGAAACCTTACCCATCCAACGAATTTCACCAACTTCGATGGCAACGGATACAGGGCCAACTCCTTCGGACTAACCTCGGTCTCTTTTGAGCAAACAGGCGGTGCGAACGGTGTCTGGAAGCAGGTACAATTCAATTCGACAATGGATAACGGACCAGGTGTTGCACAAGGTGGGCTTGAAGAAATCATCTGGAACAACAACACGAAGATGCACGACGTGGTTCAAGATGCTCAGGGATTGTCGACGAAGTACGTTCGAGTCAACACAAGTCTACCGAAAGGGGATTACAGTTACATCGGAAGAGTACAGCCTGAACTCGCATTGGAATATCCGTTCCCATTCTTGCATGGTGATGAGGATGACAATGCACGTTCAATGCGTGTCATGCACCGCATGAACATTGATGGAACAATGACCTTTGAGGGCGTTAACCCAATCACGTTCTTTGACTCAACCATCAACAACGGGGACGGAACCTTTGGAAACTGGCGCTACGTCTACCACGGCCCTGCGCTGGCTGCTGCAGGATTGAACTACAACGAACTTTCAGCGTACAAAGCCTACAGCATGCTTTGGGATGGTAATACAGCATCACTTACAGGCGAAGCATTGAACATTGTTGATTTCGTTGATGTCAATGCAACCCACTGGTTCATCAAACTCGTAAACGGTGGAGACGGCGATCTACCACCTTGTGGTCAAATCGATCCAACCGATCCAGACAGTCCAGTTCGCTGCGAGATTGTTCCGGAAATGGACACGGGAACATCACTCGAACTAACCGGTTCTGTCACCAATCGAACGCTTATTCCATGGACCATCGAGCCTGTTGCAGTACAGCTGGATAAGGATCGAAATGGAATCTTTAGCAGTGGTGGGGAGACACAGTTTACGCAAAAGCCAGATTGTATGGACACACAAGGAAACAGAATTCCGATGCAAAGCATTGACGATGAAACGGAATGCATAACCAAAGGTGGTGTACAAGCGGACTACGATTACAACTTTACTTGGGAGAGTCAATATTCATCAGGAACGTACGGTATGCGTGTTGATTTTACAAATTCAGGTTACTACTTCACTGGAAATTCATCTGCATTGGCAACAACTGGGGCGTACATCAACGTCACGGTTGTCGGAACGACTTCCTTTGAATTAACGTCCATTGCTCGGCTTTACCGAAATACGAACACCTCGATTCAAGCGCGGCTCGTTGACAATTCGTTGCAACCAGTCCGAGAAGCTCCAGTCAATTACACGTGGTCATTTGACGGACGAACCGAAACAAGTTATACCGATACAAACGGGTTCTTCGAAATGCCGTTCAACATCACTGCAGACGACGACTTGGGATTGTTCTCTCTTACTTTTGATTATGAAGGAACTCCTCTTCTCAAACCAAGCAATGCGGTTCAAGACGTATGGGTCGTTTCCCGAACCTACCTATCAGTGATTTCAACCGATGGAAACCGACGTCAATCAGGTGATCTTTGGGACTTCACAGCTCAGGTGAAAGACGATAACAAGACGCTCGAATACGACACAGGCGGGCGAGATCTCGATGGAGAGACCTCGCCAAACGGAGGTTTAGTTGATGTGATCTTCGAAGGCACGGACTTCGATAATGTGCAACACCGACAAGTGATTGCAACACTCGCTCCTTCTGCAGGAGTCATATCCCTGCCCGAAACACAACCAGACAATTCTCATCTCTGCTACTACGATGGCAACGACGATGGATTTGCAGACCGTGACATCAATCAAAACGGAGATCTTGAGCGACTCGAAGCAGTCGGTTGTTTGAAGGCGGACATAAGTCCACTTTCGCCAACCAAACTACGAGCCGATCCTGATTCATTCTTGCCCGATGGATTTGGACCTGTGAACGTTGTGTTGCGGTTTGAGGAATCCCTACCAAACGAGGGCTGCGCACCAATTGATGCGAGCTACCTCGGATTACAAGGCCAGTGGGACCCCTGCGCCAACGTGCCAGGAAACAATCACTATCGAACTGTGATGACATACAACGCAAACGGTTTCTCTTTGATTGGACGCACCTCACTGTCCGTCGACGACCAAGTCGTTTACACAAGCGAAGTCGATCCAGTCACTGGACTTGTTGTACCGAAGCCAATGGTTGTTACAGGCCAACTCACCGACGAGCTTGGTGAGGTTCTCCCAGCACGAACAATTCGTGTAAGTTACGAGATGGTAAACGGTCAAAGTGGCCCAGTAAACTGCAACGCTGCAGTCACGGACGAAAACGGAAATTACTCCATTACATGTCCGCTATCTGACGTTTTGGCTGGAAAGACCAAAGTAACCGTTTCGTATTCTTCTTACGACAACAACGATGCATTCCGTTATGACAATAAGACGGTGCAGACTGAATTTGATGTGTTCTCAAATTCGTCTCTGTTCATCTCTGAAGTTGGGCCGTTCAAGTCCAGCGTCGATAGCTACAACATCGAAGGAATTCCTTATCCAGTACTCTACTTGAAAGAATCCTTCCACATTGACGCCCTTTTGACGCAAAGCAATGGTCAAGCCGCTGGAGGTAAGTGCCTCAATATTTATCTTGACCCAGAAGCCAACACACGCCCAATTGCTACAATCCGAACCAACGATCTCGATGGAACTGCTGAGTGGTTTAGTGGCGACCCGCTGCAAAACCCTTCACTTCGTGGTGTCGAACTTACAGGTGGTAAGAAGGAAGGCTTCCGAACACTCAAGGTCGCATTTGAACCAGATCTCAATGTGCCTGGTGGTTGCGATAAGGATGTCGAGAATGTTTTGAATGGTTCTGAAGTTGAAATGGAAGTACTTGTTCGTTCACGTGTCGACCTCCAGGTCGAAACAAACTGGTACTATGGAGGCGATTCAGGTGTTCCTGAAGGAACCGTCATCATAGGTGAAGTTGCTCTCTTGCGTGACCGTCTGGACATCGCAATTGAAAACGAGGAGATACAGTTTATCCGGCAGTACAGAAACGAAACCGGTGCATGGGTGACCATGACAGCGGCCACGAACATAACAGACACGAACGAACAAGGAATTGCACGATTTGAATGGCCATTTGATGGCCGCACCTGTGATGGTATTGTGTGTACTGGTGAATGGCAGGTAATTGCTGTCTATGCTGGAAGCCAGAACTTCCAGGCATCACAGAACAACATTTCGTTTGCAGTGGATTACAGAGCTGCCACCGAAGTTGAGGCTAAAGGTTTCTTCAGCCCTGAAAATGCAATGGCATTCAGTATTGTTTTGATGGCGTTATTGGTCGCAGGCGCACTGTATTATCGCCGTGTTATGAGCCGAAGACAAGTTCAGTCGCTGCGAGGAATCCTCACTGACACAATGATGCAACTCGAAGCGAGCAATGAATACATCAAGATTATCTTTGACTGTTACAAGAACCTCGTTCGTCACTTCAGAAAGTACGGGTTCATGAAGAAGGTCTACGAGACGACCCGTGAATTTGAAGCAGCAGTCCGTGCAGCGTTTAACATGGTTCCACCGCAACAACTTGATGCGTTCTTGACCATCTTTGAAGAAGCTCGGTACTCCGACCACAACATCGGCGTTATGCAGCGTGATCAAGCAATATCAACACTCGGTGCAATCACAACGTCAATCACAAACGCATTGGGTGAAGAAGGCCAAATCAAGCGCTTCGAAGCGACTGGATTGTACGATAAGCAAACCAAAGCCGGCGAATTTGTTGCTGCTGACGGGTCGCTTCGACAGGCGGGAATTGTTGAGGGCGAAGGTACCGATTTCAAGCTCTGATTCTTGAAAGGATGCAATGAACGTTGGCACGAGCCAACCTTCAAGGGCAGGATGCGCTCTCGCATGGTCATGGAAGACTGGAAGTTACTCATCGACCAAGCCATGCAAGCGGAAACAAACAATACGATTGAAGCGCACAAGATTTACGGCAATGCCGTACGTTCAGCTCTCGCACAAACACAGATGTTGCTCGGCGATCTTGAAGCTGCCCAAGTGATCGAAGCGCTCTATGGCGCTCTCGTCGCCTACTCGCAGCAGGTCATGTTGAGGATGAAGGCTGAAGATCCTGAAGTTGGAGGCGTAGACCACGCATTCCGCGCAGGACAAGCCTATGGGGTCTCTTGCGTGCTCAACCATCTCATCGATCAATTGACCGATGTTGCAGGAATCACAGCCCTTGGTGCACTTGACGACTTTTCGGACACGTTGCACGACGAAATCATCATCCAAGGCCGAGCTGCCGGACTGACCGTGGAATTGCTCGATGCAAAGGGCGAGATTCTGTTCGAATAGACGCTGCATCCGCGTCGGTGCCTTCATAACGGGTTGGCTGGTCGCCAGACTGCCTCAAAGCATCGAGGGAGTCATATGAGCAAGCCAACACGAAAGACAAATGCTGATTTGGTCGGTCTAATCGACCAACTGAAAGCCCAGTCTCGTGACACCGGAGCTGCACTATGGCGAGATGTTGCCAAGCGCCTCTCAAAGAGCCGCAAGAACTGGGCCCAACCGAACCTAAGCCGCGTAACACGTTACGCTCCAGAGGGTGCGACAATACTCGTACCAGGAAAACTGCTTGGATCAGGTGAAGTCACAGGGAACCGCACCATCGCCGCCTACAGTGTTAGTTCCAGTGCACGAGCCAAGATTGAAGCCGCAGGAGGACGTATCCTCACCTACGGCGAATTGATGAACGAAAATCCAAACGGGAACGGGGTGATTATTCTTGGATGAAGCAACTACTTACGTTTTTGACGCAGATGGGCTCGTTCTTGGACGACTCGCATCCACAGTTGCAGACATGCTTCTAAAGTCAACTCGTGCAGATCGTGACGACAAAGTTGTCATCATCAACGCCGAACGAGCTATTGTCTCAGGAAGTTCACGTTCTGTTCTAAAGAATTATCACGATAAGTACGCTCTGAACCACGCAAGAAAGGGGCCTTACTTCCCGCGGATGCCTGACATGATTCTCAAGCGAACCGTACGAGGTATGCTTCCTTACCAACGAAAGAGCAGTGGTCGCCGTGCCCTTCGCAATCTCCGTGTTGAAATCGGCTGCCCGTCTCACCTTGCTTCCGATCTTCCTGAAGGTCACGTTGAAGGTGATGCTAGCAACATTCGCAAATCATTGCCTGAGAGCTTCGTCCGATTGGGCGACATCAGTGCAAGCCTAGGTGCACCTGCGCACCGATGGTCAGGAGGTGAACAGTGATGGCACGAAAGAAGAAATCTGTTGAAAGTTCAGGAAAGCGAAAGACAGCAATCGCAAGAGCGTCTGTCAAGGTTGGAAACGGACGAGTTCGCGTCAACAGCGAACCAATCGAAATCCTCCAACCTGCTCTTGCACGACGCAAAGCCATGGAACCACTTGTTATTGCAGATGCGATGAACCGTTTGTCCAAGGTCGATATCAACCTAACAACAACCGGTGGTGGAATCATGGGTCAAACCGATGCAATTCGAACCGCAATCGCTCGAGGGCTCGTTCACTACAACGGTGGTGCAGAAGGAATCGACGAAGAACTCCGGGACGAGTACCTTCGATTTGACCGTAGCCTCCTTGTCAACGACCCACGTCGCAAAGAACCGAAGCATCAACTTGGTCGTGGTGCTCGAAGAAAGAAACAAAAGTCCTATCGATGAGGTGAAAAGTATGATTATTCCTATCCGTTGTTTTAGCTGTGGTACCGTTATTGCCCACAAGTGGGATGAGTTCAACAACAAACTTGCTGAAGGAACCAGCGTCGAACAAGCACTTGACGACGTTGGCCTTGAGCGATATTGTTGTCGACGTATGTACGTTGGACACATCGATCTAATCGAAGAAATTGTCCCGTTCAGCGCTCAGCACAAGTGAGGAGATTCACGGGCCTGTGGGTTAGCTTGGCCTATACTTGGCGGCTGGGGGCCGTCAGACCCCAGTTCAAATCTGGGCAGGCCCACTCCTCACGAGTTTGTTGAATTGACCTGACCGATATGCCTTGCATTGATATGGATTGAACGATAGCATGCAGCATGCGGTCACGTGCAGTCCTTCTCATTGTGCTGCTGTTTGGGATGGCCATCGCTCCGATGGCGTCAACAGATTCGACCATTTCAACAAGTACAACTTGGAGCGGGAACGTAGTTCTCACAGGGAATGTGACCGTTGACTCCTCCTCAACACTTGTTCTTGAACCCGGAACTGTTGTTGATGCACAATCATATTGGTTGCAAATCGATGGTATGTTGCAAGCAAGTGATTCAGAATTCATGACCAGTGAAACTCCGACGAGTCAAGGTTCAACCGGCGCCGGACTCTGGGGTGGAATTCTTGTTTCCAATGGCGCAATCGCTGCTCTTTCGAACATTACAATCTCTGGGGCGGAGACCGCACTGGATGTCCACGGAGAGGTTACGATTGATGAATCCATCACGATTCGTACCAGTTACATTGGATTCAATATTGAACCCACAGGAACGCTCGATGCGGAAAACGTAACCATGTCAACCATCGATATTCAATCGGTTGTCAATCATGGCGACCTTGCTATCGATACGGGGCTGTTTACCAATACGGCGACCGGCATTCTTTCAACAAATATGCTTGTTGCGAATGACGTTTCATTTTTTCAAACGGGAGTTGCGATTGACATCGTATCCGGTTCTGCTGCTGTTTCAGGATTAGGACTCGACAATGTTAGTGTTGGTATCGGCTCTGATTCAGGAGCTGTAACCACAGTAACGAGCATCTATGGCCAGGATGTGGCGTTGTTGATAGATGGGTCAGGAGCTGATGATCTGACCGTCTCAAATGCTCTCGTTTCTGGAGACCGCCTTCTCTGGGGAACCATGGACAGCATAACACTCTACGATACGAACTTCACACAAGAAAATTCAGAACGTGCAGTGGTTGATTTACGATGTCGAAGCGACTGTTCATTCGATAATCTCTACATTCACAACGCTCATACAGGCATGGACGTTGATGGTTCAGGTACTACAAGCATAACAAATTCACAAATTCATGGTGACGTGATGGGCATTCGTGCCTCTGGAACAGGAATGTTGGTCGTAGAGTCAACCAACGTTGCGGCGAACGAGACCTCCATCTCCATTTCAAGTCTCGACTCTCAGATAACACAATCATCTATTTCGTTGCATAGCGGCACTGGGCCTGCAGCAGTTCTTCTTGAAGGAGAACATCAATGGAATAATGTCGAACTCTCAAAACCATACACCAGTGTTGATATACAATCCATCGGCCTCGACGCGTGGTATTCTACGATTCATTCAACTTCGATAACAACCGACGGGTTTGCGTATGGGGTTGAACTTGAAGATTCGATTTTGAATGCCGAGGTTGGCGCTTTCATCAATGGCAAAATACGAGGGCTTCATGCGGTTAATTCAGTAGCATCGATCGGTGTTCTTACCACAACTGCACAAGAAAATGGGCTCGTGCTAAGTGAATCATCGACAGCCATCATTGAAGATTGGACTGCGAATCTGCACAACACGCCTCTTATGCTTGAGGATGCTTCTGTTGCACATACACGGGATTTTAGCCCACTCAACACGGCTCAAGGCTCAAGCGATGCATTTGGTGATGGCACTTTCTTCTACGGCGGCTCAACCACGAGCAGTGTCTCAACAACGACCTCTGGGTATCTGTATGAGACGTATGTCTCGTTCGTGGACATGAACAATCAACCAGTTCAAGCAACGTCACTTGCTTACGGATTCGCTTCAATCGCAGACACCAATGGAGTGGCATCGTTGCCTTTGCTCGCTTCGGGAACTGTTGTTGAGGTGTTGTACGATGGTCAAGGTGTGAGTACCGAATTGTACGGAAATCAACAAGGTCAAACCGTTCAGATAACAACGCTACCTGAGGGGGATTGGAATCTTCCTGCATCCTCAACCATCGTACTTGGAGCAAGGCCAGATGGGCAGCCACATCAGTTGAATGGAGACCTCACATTCGGTTCAAATTCCCATCTCAAGCTCGTTGATACAACACTTGTTGTCAGTGCATCTTCGAGCGTCGATCTGGGCCCATCTGGAACTCTCACTGGCGATAACGGCATTTTGAATGCCTCATCTCTAACCATGAGTGTACAATCAACCCTCGAATCAGAAGGACAAGGTCTGGAGATTCAAGCACACGTTCAATGGTCATGTTCTCAACCGCAAAATTTAGCAGATGTGCAGTTCATGCGAACCATTTCACTTGCACCTTTGTGCGAGGTTGAAATGACAGGCGGACAAGCAAATGGAGCCATTACTGTCGGTTCAGGAGCATCGTTTTCCCTTATCTCAACACTCGATATTGAGGTTCTTGACACCGGTCTTCCAGTGGAAGGTGCAACGATCATAGTTGACGGTCAAACCGTACAAACAGATTCATCCGGGCAAGTCACTGCACAGACCACCGCTCGCACAGTCGACGCTCAAGGTGATGTGAGGGAAGAGACGAAGACGGTGACCATGCAAATAGGATCTTTGACCGAGTTTTACGCATGGAACGTTCAACAATCAACCTCTCATACGTTCATGGCATCCACGGTTCCAGCAGGTACGATTACTTCATGGCTGATTCTTGAAGAAACTTGGAGCCCGTACCGACTCGAAGGAGATTTAACTGTCGCTTCGAATACAAGAATGACAATCAACGACGGCGTTGAATTACGAATTGCTTCCGACGCTGTGATTGATGTTCAGGGTGTCTTTGAAGCAGGGACATCAACCATATCCTCCACAGGTTTTGGAGCTCGATGGGGCGGATTACTTCTCGATGGTATCGTTGGCTCTCGTGTCGACTTGTCAGGAACCCTCCTTGCTGAAGGTTCACCTCTGATCACGATGGCAGGCCTGGGAGAAGTCAGCGCGCAAGGCGCGCAATTTGCCCGCTCATCAGGAGCCGATCCATTGATCAACATTTATGCATCTTCTCAATCCACATTGACACTTATCAATTCAGATTTGCGTGATGCAGGTTCAATGTGCATCCAAAGTCAGAGTTCAAACACGAAGATTGTTCTGCATGATGTAACATTATCAGACTGCAACGGAGACGGTCTTTGGGCACGCCTCGCACCAATCGATATCCACGGCCTGAAACTTGGTAGTGGTCTTGAAGATGGGATTGACTTAACAGGTTCTTCCGGCCAAATCCGTGGAATCCAATCCAATCTTTTCGATGGTGATTATGTTGTTCGCATGCAATCCATCGATGAAGGTTTTCAACTCCGAGACTCAGTTCTTTACTCTGGAAGCAAGGGAGGGCTGCTTGCGTTTAATTGTGAAAACATCGAATTGACCAACTTAACAGTTCACGGCGCTCCAGGTATCGACCTCGATGAAACCTCAGGAGAACTGAACAACATCGTTCTCAATGGGACAGACTCGGGTATCGGTCTAACCATCCGACACGGATTGCCGGATCCTGTTGTCGGCCAAGAAATTCATATCACCAACTATTCGGTTGGACTCAAACTCCATGCTCATGACTTTGAGGAGCCTGCTCCAGCAATGATGAGGAACATCTCCATCAATTCCATTGAAGCCCTGTCGGTTGAATTTTATGATGCTCGAATTGAATCATCCACCCTCAACGGAGGTCTTTCTATTGCAAGCAGCACAGTCGATGCCCTGGACTCATCGTTGCTTGGCTCAGAATCAATTGATGCAGGCGGATTACTCAACGAATGGACAACTCATTCGTTTCACGCTCTCCTCAACGAAGAACTGGTTGAAGCAACCTTCAACATAACATCGGATTTGTTGGTGCAACCAATCACAGTTACAGGATCATTTGTCGATGCTGAAATGCTTCATACACAGACCACATCAGAAGGCTCAACATCGATTGCTGTAGCCACAACCGAAGCGACTTCTGCAGGAAGTCTACCAACCACTCATTCATTTACAATTGGAGAGGATTCACAGCAAGATGTGGAGGTCCTTCTCGTTGCGAATTTGCCACCCGTGCTGTCGATTCAGACTCCCTACTCCGGCCAGCGATACATGGAAACGACGTCTGTAGAAATTTCATTAACCGTACTCGATGATACGACTGACCCGAACAACATTGGAATAACGTGGACAATTTATGATGCGCAAAATCAACAAGTGAAGGAAGGTCAAACTACAATCGGGATCTTCAATATAACCGGTTTGGACACGGGTTTGTTCGTCCTCCAGCTGGTTGCGACCGATGACTTGGGGTTGACCACAATTGCAGAAGTGGACATTGAAATCACACAGTTGGACACAGACGGTGATTGGACTTCGACATGCAGTTCAGATACATGGTTTGATGCTATGAGGGGGTTGCAATGTGGCCCCGACATCTACGATCCTGATGATGACAATGACGGCCGTTTGGATACAAGTGATGCTTGGCCGAAGGATCCTTGTGCTTGGATTGATACAGATGAGGATGGACAACCGGACAGAATCGAGTGCCCAGATGGAATGTCAACAACGCTCTTTGAGGACCAAGATGATGACGGAGACGGCATTCCAGACGAACTTGAAGGTTCCTCCTTGAGTGAAGCCGATGAAAATTCCACTGTTCTGATTTTCATCGGATCAATCCTTATTCTCATCCTTATCATTTTCTTTGTTCGGGTGCGTGGTGGCGGCCCCAAATCACTCGGTGAAATCGATGAACGTCTACTTTGAGGTGAGAGGATGTTGCCGAGTACAGAACCTGTTGCAGTAGCAATGGTTGTCATCCTGGGTGTGATTGTTGCATGGGATGCTTGGTGGCTTACCCGCCAACACCTCGACATTCCACAATTCGGACCTCTCGCAAACAATGGATTCGCTTGGAAAAGCGAACGCAATCATGAGATGTTTCGACAGTGGGCAAATCTTGGGTCCATGGCTGCGATGATGGCCCTACCATGGGGGTTTGCTTCTTTTTCTGATACACCGATTATTTACGTGGTTGTCTGGGATATCCTTCTGGCATTGCACATTGTCTCTCTGCTTGTACCAAAGCGATATGCAGTTACATCGACGCATCTTTTCGCCGATGGCCAACGGTATGAGTGGAATCGACTTGTTCTCGCCAAGCGTCAACCGAAATACAGAATCATGCTCCTTCGCAAAGGCTGGGGGCCATTCGGGCCACTCCCTCTTGGCGGTGATCGCAATGACCTCGACATCGCAGCAGAGAAAATCATTGCCATTCTTCACCCTGATCAAGAGGAATGATGAGGGGTATTGCTAAGTGATTCCTCTGTATGTTTCGCTTATGGAATGGGCACGTAGCGGCGATGATGTGGTTGTGGTTCTTGAACCGGGCGAAGAAATTCATACCTCACTCCGCAATCTTGCAGATGAACTCGGAATTAACGGAGCCGTGATTACCAGCGGCATTGGTCGGACAACGAATTCAACGTTTGGGTACATGGATGATACCTTCACCTACCATCGGCTCACGCTCAAAGAACCAGCAGAACTCGTTACACTGCAGGGGAATCTTGCTCGTCACGAAGATGGTTCAGCCTTTACTCATCTCCACGCAACGTTTGCTGACGATAACTTTGTCACCAAGTCAGGACATATGTTTGAAGCAACGGTGTTCGTTGTTGCAGAAATCCACATGCGTGTGATGTCAAAAATCGTAATGACAAGGTGTCCAATGATCGACGGGGAATTCGTTGAACTCAAACTGCAAAATCATGAACCTTAAATGGGGTTAACCTGGTGGTTAAACATGGCTCAGAGCGGAGGTGAATCAGACTCTAACCGAGACCGCATAGAGTGGTTAGCAGAGCAAATTGCATACCATTCAGACCTTTACTACAACCAAGCAAAGACCGAGATTTCAGACGCTGAATTTGACACATTATGGGATGAGTTGAAGCAACTTGATCTCGAGCATCCACAACTCCAACGCGTCGGTGCTGAGATAGACCCAGGCACTGTCAAAGTCGATCACATGTTCCCAATGCGCTCACTGAACAAAGGAACGAACGATGACGACATCACTCATTTTGTCAAAGAATCCTCACTTGAATCAACCAGGTTCATTTCTCAACCAAAGCTGGATGGCTCTGCGCTCTCCCTTGAGTATCGAAAGGGTCGTTTGGTAAGGGGAGCGACACGAGGTAGCGGCGACAGAGGCGAAGATGTCACAAAAAACGCTCGTAAAGTAGAGAATGTGCCACACACCCTCGGAACGGAGGTTGATGTTCACATACGAGGGGAGGTCGTCATGAGGAAGTCTGTGTTCGAGGAAAAGTATCGGGATATCTCTCCAAACCCTCGGAATCTTGCCGCCGGGGCATTGCGTCAAAAGAAATCAGATGGAAAAGGCGACGCTAGCGACTTGGTATTTCTGGCATACGATGCAAAATTTCCTTCAAAAAACAATCGCCATCCCGATTCCCAAGCCCCTCCAAGTGGCCCATTTGATAGCCATATTCTCGAATGGCTAAGCAACACAGCAGGCGTTGAACCAGCACCGTGGGTTGTTCATAATTCAGACACAGAGGAAGCTTCCATCGATTCACTTTGCCAAGAAACACGAGTATGGAGTGCTAGCAGATCGACGTATGATTTTGAAATCGATGGACTTGTTTTCAAAGTAGACGACTTAGAAAAGCGTAGTTTGCTTGGTATGACCGCACACCACCCTCGATGGGCACTAGCATGGAAATTCCCGCCAGAAGAGGCGACCTCAGTCCTCCTTGATGTTGATTGGCAAACAGGCCGAACAGGGACAATTACACCTGTTGCACGTATCGCCCCTCAGCGAGTTGGTGGCGTAACCGTGGAAAATACAACGCTTCACAACCTTGGTGAAGTTCAGCGCCTAGATATTCAAATCGGTGACAGAATCCGCATCGTACGCCGTGGCGATGTAATCCCAAAAATCGAAGCAAGCCTCGGTGCAGCCACACAACGTGATATTGATGGCAGAACACATGCGGACGGTGAACCATTCACGGGAAAACTACCCCAACGCCGAAGGATTTCTCCGCCACAAACCTGTCCAGCATGCGACGGGCCAATTGAGATTGAAGGGGCATTCATTCGATGTACGGATGTTCAGTGTACAGCCCGGCTCGGCCGAAGCATTCTGTACTATTGCAGATCACTGGAAATGGATGGCATCGGTGAGAAGCTTGTCGAACAACTCATCGATGAAAGCCGAATCTCAAGTATTCCAGACCTGTATCGCCTTGATGAGCGAATGTTACTGTCCCTTGATCGGATGGGCAAGAAGTCTGCGGACAAGGTTCTCAATGAAATCAACAAGAGTCGCTCAATGACCTTCTCGAAGTTTCTAAGCGCGCTTGGGTTGCCTGGGATTGGCCCTGAACTCGCTTTTTCGATAGCGAATCACTTCGAAACGCCTGGCGTGCTTCTGCAGTGGGTCAAAGATAGTTCTGTGAATTCTATGCTTTTGAGCCGATTAACAGTTATTGACGGCGTCGGGGACATCGTTGCTTTGCAACTCCGGGATGGAATCAATTTACGAATGTCGTTCATCATCGATCTTCTTGATCAATTAATCATTCAACAAGAACAGCAAGTTGTTGCTGGAGGTGCTTTTGATGGAATGACATTCTGCATTACAGGTACACTTTCCGAATCGCGAAAGAGCATACAAGCGCGAATAAAATCTGCCGGCGGGAAAGTTGTAAGCAGCGTTTCAGGCAACCTCTCAATTCTGGTCGCTGGGGAGAGCGCAGGATCAAAACTTGCGAAAGCAGAGAAGCTGAACATCACGGTGTGGGATGAGGAGATGCTGCTCAATCAATTGTCAGTCGTTGGCAATGACCAGGCAGAAGAGAGCGAGTCGAGCCAGCCAACATTGTTCGATTATTGAGAAAATTTCTATCACGAGGAACGAACATTCTTAACAAATCAGCCTTGCTTTTCTGATATGCAACTGAAGGCCATCCTTCTTTCCGCCGTCGTTGCAATGATCGCTCTCTCACCTGTGATTGAAGCCCATTCAGGTGGTAAGCACTTCTCATCCGGTGGTTGTAGTTGCCATGGAGGTAGTTCTTCTTCAGTGGTTATATCGGAAAATTTCCCGTCAACGTACAACGTTGGTCAGACCTATTCCATTCAAATCTCGGTATCTGGAGGTGTTTCGGGAACACACGGGGGATTCAATGTTGAAGTCGATAAAGGGTCACTAGCAACAGGAGGAAATTCGGGTGTCAAGGTTAGCGGCAAGTCTGTAACTCACACAAACAAGGCAAACCGGGTATGGAATTTTGATTGGACCGCACCTCCCTCAGGAAGCGGAACGGTGTCGGTGGGTATTGCCGGGATGACAGCAAACGGTGCGAGTGGAACCAATGGAGATGCATGGCGTTCGACAAGCATTTCCATCACGGAAACGGTCGTCGAAACAAACAATCCCCCTACAGCATCCAATGTACAAATTACACCACCCTTTGCAACATCGAGCGAAGATCTATCTCTCAGTTACACATTCGACGACCAAGACGGAGATGGAGAGTCTGGAACATCGATTCATTGGCTGAAGAACGGCGTGAGGCAAACTCAGCACGATGGGCTGCTTTTCCTCTCAAAATCGTTTACAACACGAAACGATGATTGGCAAGTGGAGGTTACTCCGAGCGACGGTGAGGATTTTGGAAACACTGCAAACTCGAACATCGTTACTGTGTTCAATGCTCCTCCAACAATCACCTCCACTTCGATATCACCTCCAACTCCTACACCGGACGATGAACTCACTGCTTTGGTATCAGACGACAATGACAACGACGGCGATGTGCTCTCATTCGAGTATCGATGGCTGCTTGACGGCGCTTTGCAGAGTGGATTGAACAACCTCTCTTCGCTGCCTTCCTATGCGACTCGACTCGGAGATTTATGGGAGGTCGAGATTCGGGCCTATGATGGAGAAGATTATTCCAGCTGGACGCGTTCAACCTCAGTGTCGGTTGAGGGACAAACATCGAACACACCACCAGTCGTGGATTCGATTACCGTCAGCCCAGTGAATCCAACAACAATGGATTCACTCGCCGCTTCCATAACATCCTCTGATGCAGACATGGATTCCATTACAGACGTTGAATATCGGTGGTTGAAGAACGGAGCACAAACTGGAATCACATCCAACCAACTCGAGTCCGTTGAAACAAAGAAAGGGGAACTATGGTCCGTAGAGGTTCGAGTAAACGATGGAACGGATTGGTCATTATGGACGTCTTCTTCCAGCATTCAAATTATGAATACTGCTCCAGTGATTGAAGACGCATCCTTGAGTGTTACAGAGGCATTGACAACCGATGACATCGCAATACTTGCAACGATGAGCGATGTGGATGGCGATAAATTGCACGTGCGTGCTGCATGGTATCTCGAAGGTGCATTGCAAACGACCTACAACGATATGACAACGCTGCCCTCCGATGCAACGTCGAAAGGCGACGTATGGACTGTTGTGGTCCAATCCGATGATGGTATGGACACGAGCATTGCCAGTCAGACACTTGCTGTTACCATCCTTAATGCTGAACCGTCCCTCATGGTTCATCTCACAGAAAATGTGACATCCCAGGACACTCTTTCGTTTGAGACCTTTATCGAAGATATAGACCGTGACTTAACAGAAATTGAGTCGGTAACTTGGTTCCGAAACGGATTCCGAGAGGCATCATTGGATGGTGCAACCACCGTCCCCTCATCGTATCTTGGCCCGGGACAAGAATGGAGTGTTGAGGTTGTCATTAGCGACGGGGAAGCAAC
>DAPT01000068.1:0-11326 GCA_002502215.1 Euryarchaeota archaeon UBA124 | reverse complement strand
TGACCGATTCACTTTACGCCGGTGAGCGAGCTGTTCTTACTGGTATAAATTCAGCCGATCCTGACAATTCAATCGTGCGATATCGGTGGACCTGGGCTGGAGGTGGTGCTACTGGAATTGGAGCATCCTTGCTTATGCCACAAAGCGATTCTGTTGAGGTGACGCTTTTTGTCACCGATGTTTCTGGAGCCATCAATTCAACATCGTTAACCTTGAGCCCGATTCCTGCGTTACCATGTCCAAGCTTGACATCTATTGTCTCAGGCGAGAAGGTCATACTTGATTGGACTTGGACCTCTTCCGAAACAGCGTCGTTTGAGATTACTCGTAACGGCGTCCTTGTTGGCGTGACATCCGCAACTACATTCACTGATATGCCAAGCATAACCGGTACGTCAACCTATCAGGTCCAAACAATGCTTGGTGACCGGATACTCGAGTCTACGTGCCAATCGCCAACAGTGGAGGCCAGTATCGAGTCCTCATCAACTGAGTTTGAAACTGCCCCTTCCTCAATTGCAGGTTTGAGTTTGGGCATTGTGTATGCAGTTTTGGGGATTCTTTTGTTCGTGTCCAGTCTTCTGCGTCGGGGTGATTGAATATGCGGGCAAAGTTGGTTTTACTGATTGCTCTTGTTCTAATTGTACCACTTGATGTGAGAGGTAATCCAGGCGGCGTAGGCAACAGCTTGGAAGACATGCAATGTGGGGGGGCCTGTCATGGGGATGCCAATCAAAACGCCTCTTCAAGTTTGCAATTCAGCCTTCAATCCGCCGGCACAGTCTGGGTTGGCCAACCTGCTGAAATAACTGTCCAGATATCGGGGTTGGAATCATCGCATGATCTCGATCAGCTTGGAATCTTTTTACTTTCATCAACAAATGCAAACGGAGATATTCCAACAACGGATGGGTGGACCATACTTTCTGATGGGATGGGTGGGTCGAACAATTACATAGAATACGCCTCTGTTGATTCTGAAATGTTAACGCATTCGTGGATTCTGAGAGCGGATGAAATCGGAGAGAAGACGTTGTACGTCTCGGTGCACCATGGCGACAATACTGGAAGCGATGCAGGCAGCCCTTTCTTCGGAGTCTCCCAAGGATTTTCACTTTCAATTGAACCGATACCAGAAAACCTACAAAGACTCGATTCAGATTATCAGCCACCGACCTCGAGAGAGATCGGTGAGACTACAAAACTCTGCGTTCCGACCATCGCTGCAGAAAACGTTGTTATCGAATGGCGTGAACCTGCTGGTCAGGCTTACGTACTTGAGACCACGCAAAACAATCAATGCTGGGAGGCTGAATTACCAGCTGCATTGACGGAATCAACCATTGAATGGAGAGCCGTTCTTGATGGTGAAGGACCACAGCAAACCACGCCTTGGTTCCCACTGGCAAGTACTGAACCCTCTTGGGAAGCGAACGAAACGGCATTGATGCTTCAGTCCATTGCACACATCATCTTCTTCTTTGGATTGGTTGTTTTGGTTGGCAAATCAAAATCGAAAGAAGATCATTACAGCGACTATTTGGAGGAGAACATATGATCGAATCCGCCACTTTCCATGTCATCACAACGGAATTGGTCGTCGGGTCTTTCGCACTTGCTGGACTCTGCTTTCTTCTTCATTCCATCCTCACGCTAGGAAAGACACCAAACAAGCTTGCACCAACGATGGACTCCACAGCGCATGTAGCCTTGCTGTTTGGACTCCTCGCCTTACCATTCGCAATCATTTCAGGTATGAATTCATCACCAAGCGGAGCCCACACATCGCCTCTCCTTGCAAATAAAATGCTTCTCTCAACCGCCGGCGGAGGACTTGCACTCGGGGTTCTATTTGCTCGCTGGAGGATGCATCAGGATGGAATCTCTCGACATCTGCACAATGCCTTTGGGACGATTTCCACAGGTTGTATGCTTCTTACAGCTTCTCTTGGAGGCACATACACGAGGGCTGATTCGTTAACTGAATTTCTTCCGTTTGTGAAGGAGAGTACACTTCTCATCCCATCTTGGATGAGTTTTGTCGTTATTGCATTGATAATTTCAGCACTCTTCCTTCGAAAGTCTTCAACCATAAAGCATGGATGAAGGTGATGGGGCCTCGCTTGGTGCTGCTTGACTAAGCAACGATTTCAACTGCTCTTCGAGTAGCTGAGCTTCTTCGAGAAGGGGCTGATCATCTAGATGGGTTGTTGGTAGGATTGCATTGAGTTTCTTGACCAAAGCAGCAGCAGCTCGAGCATCTGGGAAACGGGGGTCGGCCTCAACCATGACGCTCATTACGTCGATGGCTCTTCTACGGGCCTCACTGAGTAAAACACCATTAATGCCGCGTATTACACCGCTTGTCAGCATGGGTATACCCATATCTTTCAGCATGCCACATACGTGATCAGTTGCTCCAATGCCGACAAGGTCCGTCTCTTCTGTATCCTCATAATCCACAGTTGGCTCTTCTATCCCAGAATTGCCTCCAAGGCCGTCTTTTGAGAATGCATCAACCAAAATACCCATTCGAATCTTCGAACCTTTTGACCAATCGTACAAAGCCCACACGATATCGTGGACAAGTGGACTTGGTATGACAAGTTCACTCATCAGAAGAATAATTTTGTCGCACCCCTCAATGTTGCATTCGGGCTTCCCAGCATAAGCTCGGATAATTGGCATCGGTTTGCCATCCGTAACCAATGTGAGTGGAGGAAGGCGTGGGTCTACGACACCACCAACGAATTCCAATTGCAAATTATCGATCAAGTAATGGCCAACCACACTTGATACCATTCCTACACTTGGAAAGCAGGTAATGACAAGAGCGCCTTCCGTCACAACGTCTGCTCGAATTTTAACAAGTGTTCCTTCCATAAACCGAACTCATCAAGGAGGCATTCAACACTTTCGGCTCCAAGCGCAGGTTTCATTTCCTTCAATGTCAGGGAGTGTTCATGGTCGAGGAACGCAAGCACAGTCTTTCTCCTTCGGCGTGGAACCGATACGAGACCTGTCCCCGTATGTATTGGTTAAGCCGACAAGGGCTACCTCGGAAAGCCGGAATGGCAGCGTCATTGGGTACCGCCGTACATGCCTCGATCGAGGATTTGTTGCAAATTGAATTAACCGGTAGACAGCCCGGGGAATCGAATTGGCTTCTTGATGAAGCCGATGTTTTACTTCGAAAGCGTTGGGAGGAGGAGAAACAGATTTTTCACGACACGCCGCGCCATCCGAATTGGAAAGAAGATAAGTACAGCGAGGCGAGAAAACAGCAAAAAGGTGCGATCAACATGTTGCTCGAGCATGTTGGTGTACAAGGATTGGCCCACGATCGTGTTACAATTGCCCTGTGGAAGAAAATTCAATCGCTTGTTATTGCTGTTGAGGGTGAATTGGTGACCAAAGATGGCCAACTTATGGGCCGATTGGATCTTCTCCTCGCAGATGTGGACGATTCTGGTAACCTCCGTGGATGGCTCGTTGCGGATTTGAAGACCGGCAAGCCACCGCAAGGGAAACTCAAACCAGAAGTAAATCGACAGTTGCGCATGTATCGGGACATTCTGCTTTCGAACAACGAGAAAGCACCCCCAGTCCAGGCTCAGGGATGGTACACAGACACCTCCTCAAAGTGGGATGCTGTTGGCGAAAATGTACTTGAGGCTGCATATGAAGCTTGGAATGCGACACAACCATCCGACACACCTCTTGAGCCGACTCCTGGAAAAGCGTCTTGTGGAGGATTTTGTGATTGGAAAGCATGGTGCCCTCATTGGTGGAATTGGCGACATCAAAACAAATCGCTTCACAAAGGAGACTTCGCAGATGGAGTCGTCATTCTCCACCAATACGACGAAGGGCGCTCAACAGCAACGGTTGAAGAGTGTGTGCCCAAAGATGAATTTGGTGGTGTGGAGCCAACCGGACAGATGCGCACAATCTCCTTCGATGGGCGAGGCAAGGAGGTCCTTGAGGCGCTTTTGGATGATGGACATCAAGGACCAATCTTCCTTGGAAGTGCAATGATGAATCGAGAAGTATGGCGCGTTGGCCCCTGGTGCGATGTCCTGCCTTGGAATCCTATCCCCGATTCAGGTATGTCTTGATCTGTTCAATTGCATTCTCATCGGTAATTCCATTGGGCGATAAGAGCCATTGAAGATATCGAGGGTCAAGGTCATTCAACTCTTCCAAATGGCGTCCACGATGACGTCCAACAGCGAGGACCATGTGTCCCCCATCACGACGAACCATTCCATTCGGATCAACCAGCTCTAAATCGTCAAGTTGCGGGCCGAGATCTGATTGAACCTTCGCTGTCGAACCAGTTGCACACCACTGTTCGACTTCCGCTAATGACTTTCTGAAGTAACTTGGGTGATCAAGACCTAATTTCCAAAGGAGCAACAGCGATGCTGCGGCATCAGCAGAGGCAGTGTGCGCATTTTCTAATGAAATACCATGCCGACTGCATTGGGCCCCAAGTCGATGCGGGCGCGGAAGTTTGAGCCGTCGGAC
Organism: Euryarchaeota archaeon UBA124; assembly: GCA_002502215.1. GTDB lineage: Archaea > Thermoplasmatota > Poseidoniia > Poseidoniales > Poseidoniaceae > MGIIa-L2. The sequence continues at coordinate 6,796 of DAPT01000068.1, read as the reverse complement.
CATTTCCAATGTGTCAAGAACTGCCTTGGGTTCTGGTGGCAAAGCACCAATTCGAAAGAATTCGTTTCTTAGCATCGGGAGATCGAATTGTCTTACATTGTGTCCGATAAGCACACTTCCTTCAACCAATTCTGCGATGCTGTCAGCAATTTCCGAAAAGTCAGGCTTACCCCGGACATCGGAATCTGAAATGCCGTGGATTCGCTGCGACTCGTAAGGAATAGATCTCCGTGGATTGACCAGCTGGTCATAGGAAATCTCAGTACCATCAACATCCGAGCCGATGAGCGCCAGTTGGACGATACGATCTCGGGATGTACTGATCCCTGTGGTTTCCAGATCAAAAGCGAGAACACGTTCGCCTTCAAGCAGTTCCATGACTTCCTCGACCCGAGCGCAATTGATGAACTATCGCCTGAACCATCTTGTTCGGGAAAAATCATCGCTTAGATTAAAGAAGTGTCAGGTTAGCAGAAACATATGGGTTTCTTTCGTCGATTTTTCTCTAAGGGCGAACAAAATGTTGACTCGAAGGAGGATTCTGAAAAAGAGGACAACATGCTTCCCGTGCTGGAAAAACAGTACAAACGAGATATCGAAGAGGATGTATCAACAATCGAATCCATCCTAGAAGACGAAGAAGAAACAGTGGTGACGCAGATTCCAATTCCAGCGCCAGACTATGACGAGCATGATGCATCGGTGGACGACATCTTATCGGACTCTGAAATGAAGAGTTACACAGAAAAAAATGTGATTGAGCACAATTCGGTTGATGAATTAGGAAATCACCTTGAATCCGCAAGCATCATTGGGGATCTTCCTACCGAGGTTTCTTTTGATTCGGAAACCTAAACACGTAATTGAATCCACAAAAATATGGCCAGAACAACAACATGGTATGATATAGGACGAGATTGAGCGGAAGTCATGCAAGAGAAATCACTGCGACTTCGGGGGTTGTTCCTCACTGCAGTGCTTCTAAGCGTCTCCCTAGCAGGATGTCTCGAAACCTTTGATTCAACAACCAAGCCTCGAGCGACACTCGAAGCCTACCCACTTCTCATTCAAGAAGGAGAAATGGTTACCTTTGATGCTCGCCAATCTGACGCTATTGAGGGTATCATCACAGCCTACCGCTGGGACTTTGGCGATGGCGAGAAAACCGAAACGGTAACAGGTTTCACATCGCATATCTACGATATTTTCGGCGCTTACACTGTTTCTCTTGAGGTTGAAAATGACCAAGGCGGAGTCGATGAAGCATTCACAGTGGTCGTCGTCAACGGCGTACCAAACATCGAACTCACCTACCCTGAAAACCCGAGAGCTGGCGACGCAGTACTTCTCGACGCCTCCTTGTCTTCCGACCCAGAATCTGCTGAGTTATCCTACCAATGGGATTTGGATTGGAGTACGGATACCGACGGTGACGGCGATGGTCGAAACGATGTCGATTCTACCGATTCGCAAGCATTGCTCATGACCAATACAAGCGGTGTTTATGTGGGGTCATTAACCATCGATGACGGCCAAGGAGGAATTGTAACAGAAGTATTCGAAATCAATGTCTCGGCAAGGCAATTTAACATTGAATGGAAAGAACGTGTTGTTGAACAATCATGGTCTGAATATCTTGACGAAGGGGAAGAATGGACTGAAGAAATTTTGCCAGGGCAACAAGGGAGAATTCTTTCTTTCGAAGCAGTTCTTGAACTTGAGAACGATATTCTCCAACCCTACGACAATTTTTCCCTGATGATCTCAATTCCCGGTGATGGCTTCAAAGAAGAGGCTGAAACCGAAGGAGGCAACATAACTCAATCTGAGAATGCGAAAGCCACCATAACGGCAAATGACCTCAACGCAAGAGGCCTCGATGAAGTCATCGAAGCAGATTCTGAAGAGATGGTCTTGATGATGCTTCTCGACCGAACTGGCCAAAACTTTGGACAGACTCCTTGGACATTGTTCGTACGTGCTCTACAAACAAACCCAGATTCCACAGTTGAGGTTCTTCCTGACCCCGACCCAGGTAACGACTGGACCTTAACATTGCGAATCGTCATCCATGAACCAGTCATTACAGAAATTGCATTCGAGTAGGATACGACGAAAAAGGTTTGAATGGCCAGTGGTTGGAAGGACTGAGCAGGATGGTTGAATCAGTCGAAATCAGTCGGGTCAATATTCGAGACACACTCTCTCTCGACATTTCTGTTTGGATGAATCACCCAGATGATATGGACTTCAGGCCATCGCTCTCCTGCAAAAACAAGACGTTCACGATCTCATCGATTACATCCGGAGAAGACCTCGCAAGCATTGAATTGGACGATGAGCAAATGCAAGCGCTCAAAGCATCGTTAACCGCAGAGCTCCGAGTCAAATTTCAGGTTCATGGAATGCACGGACGCCTGAATAAAATCGCTCCGATCATCGCTGACGGTAAGGCCAAGAAACTCGCTACGGCGAACTGGAAGACCACGCAACCTGTCACAATGGAATAGGGAATGCCCCCATTTGTTTGATAACTGTAAACGCAAACATTTGCGCTTATGTCTCCAAGAAGACTGGGCAAAGGCTCCCAGAAAAAAGCGCGCTTTGAACGACTGAAAGAAGAAATTATGCGGTTTGTAACTGCAAATCCAGGGTGTTCAGCCCAATCCATTGTCGCAAATTTATCGCACGACTGGATCATGCGAAATCATGGATTAACACCCCGCAAGGTTGGTTTTTTCATCCCGAGACACCTCGCAGATCGATTGACTTGGTGGCAGGATCATCGTGCTGGACGACGAGTGTACGGTTGTCTCGAGACCGAATCAAAATCCGAGTAATCCGGGTTCGCTGCCCAAATAGTGCGTCGAATGTGACATCGGGGGCATCATTTCGGTGCAGTCGCGAGTTCTTTTTGTCGTCTCTTTTTTCGATTCTGCCGCTTCTTGTACCACGGATAAATTGGCCACTTTGCCAACCCTGTCCACATTACAAGAAAGATGAGCGTTGTTGATACAAATTTATCTGTGCTCGCCGACCAAACAGAATCAATGAAACCATTGTGATACCACGCAATTCGTGCATGGTATACGACTAAAATCAGTCCAACACTGAGGTGTACGTATCTCCATATTTTATTCCAATTTCTTGACATTGTGAAATCCGAAGGCCCTACTGTATTTGTTTTTACTGCAAGGCCTCGGTGAAATCAAATGATTTGGATAGCGATGTTTTACTGTTCAGTAAGACGCTTCGCCATCTCTCGACGCGTTTCCTCTGGATCGATAAACATCGCTCCAAAGATAACAACTGTCTCGAGAAGTGCAGCGATGAAAAACAACGTCGAATAGTCAAACCTTGCAGTAAGTGGTGCTGTTAACTGATAGCCAATGATTGCTGAAAGATTCATCATCGCCATGTATCCAGTAAATTGCGTGCCTCCAACCTCAGTCCACGTGATTCGCATCATCAACGAGTAAATATTGATTGAAACCATGGCCCATACAAACGTCTGGATGCTCCAAATCGTCATCATGAAGAATCCGTTACTCCACAAAGCCTCATTCATTCCCCAGAATGCAGTCACGAGTGCAGTCGTGAATGCTGCGTAAATGATGATGGCCTTTCCTCCAAACTGTTTTCCTAATTGTCCACCGACCATGTAGCCGAGCATCGTAACGATGAGTATGATGCCCCCTTTTGTAGCGTTAAATTGTTCCTCAGTCCACCCCAATTCACGAACAAACAGAAGTGGCAGAACAGGAATGAGGAAGTAGGACAGAGAAATAATCAGACTCAAGAGAACACCGAGTTGTGCAGATCTGAAAGAGAAAGCGATTTTGATGTTATCGAAAATCTCTCTGAAGTTTTTCTCCTCTATTTTCTCGCTTTTCTTACCACCTCCAACCGATTCGCTCCAAGGATACAGTTTCTCCCCAGGACGCTCTGTCATAAACAAAGGCACGAGCATAATGACAACGAGAATGGGGATCTGGAGGACAATGGCTCCTTTAATGCCAACAAATCCGATGATTGTTCCCAATCCAGCACCTCCAATGATTCCACCTACTGCTTTCGATGTGAACATGTAACTGTTGACTTTCTCAAACTCATGAGGTTGCAAAACATCAACTGCAAGAGCATCTGTACTAACATCCTGTAATGCGGTAAAGACATTGTAAACAAGGAACATAACGCCTACAAGTGTCACATTCGAAGCCATATTTGGAATCAAAAGCATCGAGCTTAGGACAATAATCATGCCGCTTTGTGCGATAAGAATCCATGGGCGTCTTTTCCCCATTTCTGGGAATTGGTAGCGATCGATAACTGGGCCCCAAAGGAATTTGACAGACCATGGCAAAGTCCCAAGCGTAAGCAAGAATGCCAACTGACCAGCTGCAACGCCCTCGACTGCGAGGTAAGTGACAAACGTGACTGTGATGAATCCCCAAGGAATGCCTTGCGCCACATAGAGTGCACATAGGGTGAGAACTCGAGCTTGGTAACTTTCAACCAGGGTTTTTCCATCCCCAGTGGGCGCTCCCTCCCCGATTCCTTCCCAAAACTGGGTCGGTTCGCCGTCGTCATCTTCTTCAAGGATAACTCCGAGGTGATACAAGTCTTTTCGATTGACAAGGTAAGCAACCAAGAGAAACATTCCGATGAACCAAGGAGAAAACAACAGAATGGATATTTCGCCATCTCCGACTGCCATTGAAGTGATTTCGTTCCCTCCACTTAGTGTGAGATCGATGACAAGTAGAGATATTGTGCTTTCAACCTGTTCTCCGTTGTCGGTATGTGTGCAGAGTTCACCACTGAATGCCTCTGCCTCAACCAAGATGCCGATGTTGTATGTTCCGTACGACTCCTCTCCAAGGTCAAGTTGGTTCATGATTTCATCTTCCGACATCCCTGTGACATTGCCCACCTCAAGCAACGATTGATTGTGCCAAGTGAGGTTTACAACATGGGAGCCCGGGTTCAACTCATTTTGAGTCAGTGTCCAATCATTCTTGGAAATGGTTCCGTAAATGGTGTCTGGAACATTGTTTTCTAAGCCTGTGCACAAACCAAAATTTGCAGCCTCATCTTCTTGATATTCAAGCAACATCGAGATTCCTACGATAATGCCTCCAGCATCCTGAACCTGCTGGGTGACGTCATCAGAGGCTACTTCCCAAGAAACATTTTCACCATCGGGATAATACTCACTTTTCGTTTCCAAGGGAACGACTGTCCATTCCGCATCGATTAGGTACGTTCCCAAAGAAGCATCAACGGCCTCTTCTCCTAAACATCCAGAGAATGGAAGAGCGAGGAAGGCGATAAGAATCAACGTCACCAACCGCTGCATGGCCAAAGCCTCAGCATCGCTTGATTTCAAGATTCGGGGGTTTTGAACCGACGACCTCTTCAATCGATTTCATCTACGTGCCACATGGGCGAGACATCGGAGGTGGCAGCATACTTCGATCTCGACGGAACATTGCTGAATGCATCGAGCGAAAAGACACTTACAGGTCTTCTTGCGAGACGTAGGCCATGGAGGATTCCACATGCGACAGTTGCATGGACTCTAGGAACGACGTTCGGCCTGCTCACAGGCAAGGCGCCATATGATGCCCTCCGCAATCGCGGCCACTTGTCTCTCGCTTCATGGCGCGTTTTGGAACAATATTCCAATGAGATTGCAACATCGACGCTGAAAGCGAAGGTTTCACAAGGTGCTTGGGAACGACTAGAGTGGCATCGGAAACAAGGGCACAGGTTGGTCTTGGTTACCGCAACAGTCGCTCCAATGGCCGAGGCGATGGCTCGAGTTCTCGGAATGGACGAAGTGTACGGTTGTGGGCCCAAATTACGAACGGGCTGGCTCTCAGGCTCAGAACGAGGTTGGTCTGTCCCTCGAAGAAAGGGAAAGGTCCCCATTGTTCAACAAGATGCAGCCGAGCATGGACATAATCTCTCAAAGTGCTATGGATATGGGAACACGCTTGCAGACTCATGGTTTATGCAGATATGCGGCCATGCCATCGCTGTAAATCCAGAATCTTCACTCGAAAAACATGCAAACCAACACAGTTGGGACATTGTTTACTGGCCTTCATGACTTCGAATTCAAAACGACCAACAGGAACGAGCATCGTCATGATTTGGCGGCCCCTCCGCGATTCGAACACGGGTCTCAACCTCCGCAGGGTCGAAGGATATCCAAACTACCCCAAGGGGCCGGGGTAATTGTCCCACCTGCCGACTTGATATAAGCACAACGGAATGCAATCCGCTGGTTCGTACAAGAGTTCATACTGCTTCTTCTTTTAGACGCTGCATGGCAGTTCAAGTTAAGCGGGGTGTTGATTTCCCTATGGTTGACTTGGCAAACATTGCGTATTATCCAAGGATTTTCGATCTTGCACACCGATTTTTTGAAGATGCTTGGACGCATATTTGCGATGTCCGGTACGCTGACTTGCTCCTGATTCGGAAAACTGGGTTCCCCGTCGTCCACGTTGAGTCCGATTTCCATGCACCACTACGCTACGGGGATACGATTACAGCAACGATTTGGATTGACGCAATCGGAGAGTCTTCCTGCACATGGTGCTATGAATTTCATAATCAGGACCGAGAACTACTCTGGACTTCCTCTCAGGTGACAGTATGCGTCAACATGGACTCGATGAAACGCCAATCGATTCCAGAGGATTTACGTCAAGCACTTTCAAATTGTAAAAGAGATGAATGAAATGATGAGTGGAGACGCCCCAGATATGTTCGCTGTTCGACCGGA
>DAPT01000046.1:22515-23068 GCA_002502215.1 Euryarchaeota archaeon UBA124 | reverse complement strand
CGGCGTTGACTGACATCATGTTCAAACCCGAGAGAAGACCAATGATTCCGATGGCATGCGAGGTCAGAATATCGACCTCGGACTCGACAAATCCAACATAGTGATTGATAATGACCAAAAGGCCCACAGCAATGGTGAAGAGTGCTACAATTGGTCGTAACCCTTGTGGAATCATGATGCAACTAACAACACCTTGTTTATGATATTATTCTTCCACGCAGAGGGTGGATTCCTCATTACGATGAAACGGCGACTTGATATATGAAAGCAAAGTCGGGAAAACGCTCGAATGAGGTTTGAACATGGGTAGAGGACTCTTTGCAGGTGCGAAAATGGCCAAGGACCGACAAAAGTTTCGTTGGTCTGACCGACGTTACAAGAAGCGCATGCTGAAATCTCGCGCAAAGCACGATCCTCTTGCGGGATCAACACAAGCCAAGGGTATCGTCATAGAGAAAGTTGGTATTGAAGCAAAACAACCCAACTCAGGCATTCGAAAGGCTGTGAAAATTTCACTTATCAAGAACGGGAACAAGCTTACGGCTTTCGCTCC
>DAPT01000046.1:0-22167 GCA_002502215.1 Euryarchaeota archaeon UBA124 | reverse complement strand
TTCATCGACGAGCACGACGAAGTCATGGTCGAAGGTATCGGTGGACGCATGGGTCGTTCATATGGAGACATTCCCGGAGTTCGATACAAAGTCATCCAAGTCAATGGGGTATCCCTCAATGAGATGGTCCGAGGACGTAAGGAGAAGCCAGTACGGTGAGGTTTTCAACATGACTGAAGAAACAGTAATCGACGAACGCCCAATCGCTGGAATTGGGACTCTTGTTTTTGGAAAATGGGACGCTGCAGAAGTTGTCTGCAATGACCCAGGTCTTGCTCCATATGTCAACCTCACAACCGTCGGTGTGCCTCATACTGGTGGCCGTCATGCGAACATGTGGTTTGGAAAGTCCAAACTAAGCGTCGTTGAGCGCTACATCAACAAACTCATGCGAACAGGTGCATACACAGGAAAGAAGCAGTCCGCCATGAAAGCATTCGAAAGCGCTCTCGATGTCCTCGCAGAACGCCGAAAGATGAATCCTCTCCAGATCTTTGTTGATGCCATTTGCAACGCAGCCCCAATGGAAGAAATTACTCGAATCAAATTCGGCGCAGTTTCCCAACCCAAGGCTGTTGACTCTTCACCGTCACGACGTCTAGATGTCGCTCTTAAGCACTTGGCAAAAGGGGCCCAGCAGGGAACACATAAATCGAAGCGAACACTTCAACAGTGCATTGTTAACGAACTAAACAAGGCTTCTGAAGGCGATGCGACCTCCTACGCTGTCTCCAAGAGAGAAGAAGTTGAGCGAATCGCTGCATCGGCACGATGAAACCGCACACGTCGGCGAATTTCGTCGAACTTTTGCGACTCACTTAAGAACCCCATTCGAGTGGGCGGATTGAACCAGACAGGTGGCTACCATGGGACGAAAAGAAGACAATATCAAAAAGGCTACAGAAGTTATGAACGTACTTCCACAGATTCGTAATCTGTGCATTGCTGCACACATTGATCATGGAAAGACAACGCTTTCTGATAACCTGATTGCAGGTGCAGGGATGATGTCCAGCGACTTAGCTGGTGCTGCTCGAGTTCTTGACTTCGATGAACAAGAATCTGCCCGAGGAATTACCATTAACGCTGCTTCTGCTTCGATGGTTCACGCTGTTGACGAGACGGATTTCCTCATCAACCTCATCGATACACCTGGACACGTTGACTTCGGTGGGGACGTCACGCGTGCAATGCGTGCTGTCGATGGTTGCTTCATCCTCGCATGTGCTGTTGAAGGACCTATGCCTCAAACTGAGACCGTTGTCCGACAAGCACTCAAGGAAAAGGTCAAGCCGGTACTCTTCATCAACAAAGTCGATCGATTGATCAACGAACTACAAGTGACGCCTGAAGACATGATGAACAGATTCCAAGAGACCATTACAAAGGTCAACAAACTCATCAAGCAGTTTGCTCCAGATGAGTTCAAAAAAGACTGGCAAGTCAGTGTATTGGACGGTACTGTTGCCTTCGGAAGTGCATACCACAATTGGGGAATCACCATCCCTTACATGAAGAAATCCGGCGTCAGCATGACGGATATCTTCCGATACTGCAATGAGGAGAAGCAAAAGGAACTCGCACAAGCTGCTCCCGTTCACGAAGTTCTTCTCGACATGGCAGTTACAAAATTGCCAAGCCCGGTCCAGGCCCAACCCTATCGTATCCCCAACATTTGGACAGGTGATCTAGAATCCGGTATTGGTAAGGCAATGATGGCTTGCGATCCGGATGCAGAACTTGCAATGATGATTACGAAAATATGGATGGACCCCCATGCTGGGGAAGTCGCCGTTGGACGAATTTACTCTGGTGCAGTTTCACAGGGTGAGTCTGTATTTGCTATTGGCGCTGCAAAACCAGAGCGTGTTCAGCAAGTCAGCATGATGGTCGGTGGAGACCGAATCACTGTACCAAAAGTTGTCGCTGGTAACATTGCTGCAATCACTGGTATACGAAGTGCAGCTGCTGGTGTCACACTTTCACGCGATAAAGATTTCACTCCCTTCGAAGCCATTCGTCACTACTCAGATCCTGTTGTTACTGTCGCAGTTGAACCAAAGAGCATGAAAGATCTTCCCAAATTCATTGACGCACTCCGTTCCCTCGCAAAATCCGACGCGTCATTGCAGGTTACAACCAACCAAGAAACCGGTGAGGCTTTGTTGGCTGGAATGGGTGAACTCCATCTTGAGATTACCGTATACCGGATAGAGGAAGAACAGAACATCAAGGTCAGTGTCAGTCCACCAATCGTTGTTTATCGTGAGGGTGTACAGGGCAGCAACAGAGGACAGGCGTTCGAAGGCAAATCCCCGAACCGACACAACCGTTTCTTCTTTGAAATCGAATCACTATCGAGCGAAGTCGTTGATGCCCTACGCAACGGCGATCTTGGCGACGGTCCAGTCCGAAGCAGCGATGCGAAAGAGACTGGAAACAAGTTTGGTGAACTCGGTATGGACAAAGACTTGATGCGGAAAATCTACGCCATCAACGGAACAAACGTTCTCGTCAACGACACCAAGGGTATTCAAGGTCTTCACGAGACTCGTGAATTGATCATTGAAGCATTCAATGAAGTGTGCAAGAAAGGTCCTATTGCGGATGAACCTGTTCAGGGTATGTTCGTTCGACTTACGGATGCTAAACTTCACGAAGACGCAATTCACCGTGGACCTGCTCAAACCATTCCTGCCGTTCGAAATGGAATCAAAGGTGCAATGATGCGAGCAAGGACTGTACTACTAGAGCCAATGCAAAAGGCATTCGTCTCAGTACCGAACGACTGGCTTGGCCAAGTAACACGCGAGGTCACAAACCGTCGTGGTATTATCGAAGACATGCCAAGTGAAGGCGACGTAACAACTGTCGTTGGTGTTCTTCCAATCGCTGAAACCTTCGGTTTCTCCAACGATATTCGTGCAGCATCACAAGGTCGTGCGGTTTGGAACACTGAAAACCTTGGGTTTGAAATGCTCCCACCACAACTTTTCGACAAAGTCGTCGGTGAAATCCGAACCCGTAAGGGATTGAAGCCTGAACCAAACCCAGAATCCTATTATTCTGACTGAATATGATTTCTGGGAGAATAACGGGCCTTTTTGCCACCACTTTTGGTGGCGTCCCAAAACCTTCAGTTGACTCGATTCAGGTTCAATCTGTTGGTATCAAAGACGAGATTATTCGTGACAAGAAACACCATGGTGGTGCTGAGAAAGCCGTCTGTCTTCTCGCTGAGGAAATCGTTGACGAATTACGAGCGAGTGGACATCCAATTGCGGGTGGGACGACCGGAGAGAACATACTCCTCGATGTTCCATTTTCATCACTACGACCGGGTGTGAGACTTCAGTTTCCAAATGTTCTGCTTGAGATTACGATGGCTGCATCACCGTGCAAGACAATCAAAGAATCCTTCCTGAATCATAACTTCAACCTCCTATCAGATAAAAAGTACCCAGGGAAAACTCGTTGGTATGCACGTGTTCTTGTCGAGGGGACAATACGTCAGGGGGAGAATGTCATCATCAACTCAAACGCTTGAGTTGAAGATCGGTGAGCTCACGCAATGCAATCATTGCAGGTCCATCCGGTAAACGATCCAAGCAAGCGTGTGCATGCTGATGATATTCATTGGCCTTTTTTCGTGCATAATCGATCGATCCGAGTTCTTGGAGTGCTGCAACTCCATCTTGTATCATCTCCTCTGTCGCCTCTTCACATTTGCCTAGAACGTTCAACAGCCGGGTTTTGGCAGCTGAATCAGGTTGCTTTAGTGCGTGTATGACCATCAGGGTCTGCTTTCCTTGAGCAACATCGGAACCTGTGGGTTTTCCGAGCGTTTCTGAGTCTGAAAGCACGTCGATCAAGTCATCCATGAGTTGGAAACAGAGACCAACGGATAGGCCCCAATCAGCAAGACATTCGATTACTTCTTCATCAGCACCCGCAACACGTGCACCGAGTTCGGCACATATGTGGAACATGACGGCTGTTTTACCTTCAATCATTTCGAGGTACTCCTGTTCTGTGACACGCTCTCGGTTTTCGAATTCAATGTCCAACTGTTGACCTTCTGAAACTCGACGTACCATCCACGCTATTCGGTTGACCAACGAAGGAATATCTTGCAAGTCAATATTTGCTGACATGACCAATCGCTCAAAGGCAATTGCTAACATTGCATCGCCAGCATTGATTGCAGTGGGCATGTCGTATTCGATGTGGACGGCATTACGTCCTCGACGCATTTCATCATCATCCATGATATCGTCATGAACCAATGTGAAGTTGTGAATGGTTTCAATCGCAGCACCGATATCGAGTAGACCTGAATGTGTATCTCCAACGGCACGGCCGACAAGCCATGGAAGCGTTGCTCGCATCCGTTTTCCGCCGCCGTGTATGAGGTGCATCATCGCACCTGCTAAGCGTTCATGACGCGAAGCGGTCAAACTTTCAACGATCCGTTGTTCAATAAAGGGACGTACTTCCATAATACTTGTGTTGAGGTCTGCACCTTCAGCATCGGGTAGCATGTGTGTGACATCACCCATATCATGAATCATATCATCTTGCAGAGCTTCGCAGGCGCGCTTGTCACCAACAGCATCCCACCAATCCGAATTCATCATCCGAGCCGCAATGCATCGGAACCATGGTGCGATGACGTTCTCCGTACCATCCACGACCAACATTTCGTCCAATTCTTCAGCGTTGACCCATTTGACTGCAGATACTTCATTCTCGTTTGGATTGAGTTCAACATCGGCTTGTATCATGAGTATATGGTCAATCTCTCGTTCAATCCAATCGGCATTCATTCGAGCAGAATATCGCATCTTTGTGATGAAGTGGAAGTCATCGATGTTGAGTGAGGAGGGAGATATCCCAAGTTCCTGATCGAGTTTCCGAATGGCTGCTCTTTTGACGCCTCGAGCATTTACTTCATCCATTTCATCCTCGCTTGCAAGCGGATGGGAACAACATGAGTTCGCCCAAACACTAGGGAAAGTAATTTTGTCATGTGCACGCTGCTGCAACAACATTTTCCCCTCGGAATTAAACAATAAAACACTGAACGCTCGGTGCAAGGCTCCAACTCGATAGTGACTATCTGCCTTGCTTATGGGACCGACGATAACGTCACGCTCATCGACTTGAAGGACAGCCTCTGCCATCATTCCTGCTTGAATCGAATCAGAGGATTGGGCAGTCATCAAATCCGAAACATCTGCCTCGATGTTCGCCTCGGGAACCGCTCCGCTCGCATAGTTCGACATATGAGCCCCATTGGTCCTTTCAAACGGCCCTACATAGACAGTTCGCCTGAGTTTACAGAGAATCGAACTTACTTTCGACGGATTGACCAATTTTTCCGACCCAGGCCTTCCAATGCAGCGCCAGTGAGGCCACCCCAGATCAGCGGATGATCGAGTTCAAAATAGAACAAGGGAAGCATAACAATCAAAGCGATAATCCAGTGATGGAGCCATAATCTGTCCGTTCGGACGTGAAATTTTATGGTTTCAGTGAACCAACGAACAATTGAGAAACCCAAAACAATGCCAAGTGAGTACAAACCGATCTCCAAACAAATCACCTCAAGGGAGGATGGTTGTCCCTCTCCATGGCTCCTTCCGAACAAGTGCTACTATTCTCGCAGGATGTTCTCCATTGACAAGGTAGACACCTATCCCTGACTGGGCTACCAGATGTCCTCTCTTCATTTTCAAGCCAATTCCCCCAGTTACATCGATCTCTGATTGGTGCAATCCCTCGTAGTGGACGTTGGGTGACCAGCGCTCAATCAAGTCAGCATCCGTTGCAAGATGGGGTGGGACTTTCAAAAGTCCATCAACACCACCCATCGCAAAAATGAGCGACTCAACATGCGGCAGTTCCAACGAGAGTCGTGCTACAACATCATCTCCTGAAAGGATTCCAAATTTTCTGTCATCTTCAACATCAACAACATCACCGAAGGTAACGTGAACCGTACTAGGATCAGTTGAGGAAAACCGATCGAGTGATCCAGCAAAATTTGGTCCGAGGTTTACTGCCCATTGATGTGGTGGATGCGACTGTACGACGAGCCCTAGATTTTCCAGTTCCGCAACAACAAATGAATTGAGTCGCAACATGTCTCGTCGAACCTCATACACCGCTTCAACCTGAGATTCGCAAGAATCATTTGGGTGCGATAGATTCGGAATGTACCCTTCATTCAATCGCCAACGCTTGGCTTTTAGATGGCCAAATGAACCTGCGCCATGGACGATTATCACTTGAACTCCATCCGTTGTAAGGGAGCGGACAACCGAGCACAATTCTCGAATGATCGCAATTCTCGCAACCGATTGTTCGTCTTTCTTTGTGATGAGAGCACCGCCAAACTTGACAACAATGCGTCTCACCATGAGGCTCCCAAGAATCTGCCCTTCATGAGTATGCCTACAAAACACAGGATTCAATAGTCTGCGATGATTGACACAACCATGACCGATGAGGGCCCAAGTCTCGATTCCTTCCTAAGGCACCTTCAAACAGAAGTTGAATCAGCCAATGAAATCGCAGACAAGTCTGAGCGCAATGGACGGTTGTTGCAATTGGAGGCATCCATTCAGGAAGCGATTATCTTCGCAAATCGTTACAAAGAACTGCAGAGTCAAGGCCTTGATCCACTCTTGCTTGTTGATCCAAAGGTTCAGAGAGACCGTCCTGCTCCTCCAGCAACCAAAGGTCAATCCATACTACTTGGAACAACAACTTGCGCAAGTTGTGGTTACTTGTTGGACAATGATCTTGACTTCTGCCCCGCTTGCGGTTCTAAAAAGTAATTACTCTTCTTCTTCCCGTTCCCAGCGAGCAACGGTATCTACAATCATTGGGTCATCATCGCCGACGCGGTAGAGGTACTCCGGTGGGACTTCATCGGTGAGAAATACGGTCTTTCCAGCACGGTAAATGGTGTGTCCATCGGCGGTAGCGCGAACGGTATCGATCTCGATGACTGCAGGACGATCGATTCGAACATGTCCCGCTTCCAGTGCATTGACAATGGTTTTGGAGAGGTGTATGTGATTACGCGTCCCTGATGTGATACCAAGCTGGACAATTGCATCTGCCTCACCCGGTTCACACGGCCAGTACAAAGCCTCAGGAATCTCATCGGTTGGGAGATCGAGTTCGATTTCAATCGAATGACCATAGGTTGCTCGAATCATCTCGCCTTCAACCTGATATCGGCCTTTTTCATCTGCGTTTGCAATCGCCTCAAAGTGCCATCCACGTAGCCAGTGGTAATGACGACGTTGCCCGGAAATTGAGTCGGCGAGTTCCCTTGTACTCACCCAGCCATTGATGTCCATTTCAACGTTGAACTTTTCAGGTGCATGACGCAAGACGAGAGCGAGCATTCGGCCGAGGCTTCCTGCTTCTCGGTCGCTCATGATGAATTTTCCTTCATCGTTACAGATGGGACAGTTGGTGCCACTAAAGTGACCGTGCTTTCTACATTGGCGCAGCATGTCCGTGGCTATCGACACCCATTCATGAACCCTGCGGGTGATTTGACCGACTCAATCAAATGCTTGATTCGATTGGAGATAACATGGTCGATGTTGCAATGGTTGGTGCAGGCCAAACAAAATTCGGCAATCATCCTCTAGGGCTTAAGGGCATGTGGTCTGAGACCATCGAAAAAGCAATTTCAAGTGTTGATCATGACTTTCAGTCAACCGATGTTGAAGAGGCTTTCATTGGAAGCATTGCATTTGGCGGATCTCAACTCGGAAACACAGCTGCTCTCCTCACAGAACATTCAGGGATGGAAGGAGTAAGTGTTCGTCGGGTCGAGAATGCATGCGCATCCTCAGGTTTTGCCCTCCGTGACGCATGGATGGCAATCAAGAGTGGACAAGCGGATGTTGTGGTTGCAGGTGGCATCGAGAAGATGAACGACCTCTCTGCTTCACGAAAGCGATACTGGCTCGGTGTATCTGGTGACACAGAATGGGAGCGACTCGCAGGTCTTACATTCCCTGGGACATATGCACTTACAGCACGCCGCTATTTCCACGAATTTGACGCAACGCACGATGATTTGGTCCATGTTTCGGTGAAGAATCATATGCACGGATTCGAAAACGAGGTCGCTCATCTGAGGAAACGTGTCTCGTTTGAAAAAGCCCAATCAGGATTTATGGTAGCGGACCCGCTCACATTGTACGATTGCTGTCCAACTTCTGACGGTGCGTCTGCGGTCATCTTGGTTGCAGATCATCTGGCGCACAAATTCACCGACACTCCTGTTTGGGTCAAAGGTTCAGGTGCAGGTTCGGATCATCTCGCTCTTCATGACCGTCCAAGCATTACGCAATTACGAGCAACGCAATCTGCAGCGGACAAAGCATACCGTACAGCTGGAGTTTCACCCAAGGACATCGATTTAGCCGAGGTCCACGATTGTTTCACAATCGCCGAGGTCTTAGCGACGGAGGATCTTGGTTTCACTGGACGAGGAAATGGAGGACGATTTGCCCGAGAAGGGGAAGGTCGACGGAACGAAGGAAGCGTTACCATTAATGCAAGTGGTGGACTAAAGTCCAAAGGCCATCCACTTGGAGCAACCGGAACGGGTCAGGCCGTTGAAATATTCAAACAACTACGTCATCAAACAGAGCCTTCTCGACAGGTGAGAGATGCAGAGATTGGCTTGACTCACAATGTCGGTGGTTCAGGAGCAACGTGTGCAGTGCATATTTTTGGGAGAGAACGTTGATGTTGGTTCAATCCTTTCCCGACGAAGACCATCACTTTGCAAGCAGCAAGTACGGTCAGGATTGGGCAGGTCCCGATGGTGATCGTCTTACGCTTGCACTTTCCTTAATGAAACAACTCCCTGCTAAGAACATTCAATTGGGAAGGTTCAGCGAAAATCTTGAATTTGTTTCGAGCGTTGATGTCCAAGAAATGATCGAAGCGAGCACAGATTGGATTGTTGATGATAAAGCAAGTTATTACCTACATAGTCACGCCGACAAATATCTTGTTGCCATAACGACATCACTAAACGAACCAACATGGCCAGAATTTGGTGGTATCGAGTTTTCGCCTGATTTGAAAAACGAGTTGAAAGCTCTGTGGGCAACAGAGGTTGTTGGGGTGAGTCAAGGAGCCTACGTTTCGCAAGCACAACATTTGATAGCATCCTCTGCTCGACTCGGGCTTCTTGCTCAGAATGATAATGGACGATTGGTTTGGCCACCTCGACAACTCAATTCAAGAGGTGATCGAATTGCATCTGCGACCAGACAACTCTCTGAGACGGCGACAATCCTGTCATGGACGCGCTTAAGCGCCGCTGGAGCACCTTCTGAATTCTCTGGACGAGCACCCGTTCTCGATGGGGTTTCAACGGTTCTCGTCCAGTTTGATGAGGGCCCGAAAGGAGTTTTCATGCTCGCTGATGATGAAGACAGGACACCAGAAATTGATGGAACAGTACGTTTTGATATACGTCGTTTGTATGGTCAAGATGGTATGATTCACTATGGATTGAAGGCTGTTCTGGTGAATTCCTAAACCAGCAGATAGAAGCCTTCATAGAAAGTCTGTGCCGTGGTTGGGTCATGGCTGGGTTCGGCGGCATCCGCAAGGGAAGAAAGGAAGCGGCTGACAATTTGTCAATTCAAGAAGACGGAGAATGCGCAAGGTGTGGTGGTGAAAGTCAACCATCAACAATGGAGGGTTATCTTGTTTGCACACGTTGTTCCTATGAGTGGGCTGATCCAAATTTCATTTCCAAAAAGGTTCGAGGCCCGCCTCCCAATCATCGGCGTGATTCTGAGTTGATTGAGGAATTCAAAAACGAAATGGAACGCGGTGACCTCAAAGGCGTTCTCGGTGTTGATTCCGACCTTTCAGAAGAGCAAGAGCAATCTCTGCAACGCCTGGAGGACAAGTGGATGAGTGGAATGCAGGGGCATTACAACGCTGCATCCGAAGATCGTAAACCGCTGATGATCAGTTTTGACGATGACGACAATCTCGTTTCAACGGAAGTTGCCGCATTGACCATCGTTTCAAACGGTTTTGATGGAGGAGAAGAGATTCGACTTGAGTATCCCGGTATTGGAACTGAATTCTATGCCTACAATGAACGCAGCCCTACTGGTTGGAAGCGTGGTCGAAGCAGCGAGGAAACAGCACGTTCAATTACCAATGTTATCAATCGCTCATCGCGCCTTGTCTACGCAAATTTAGAGGGGAACAGAATTTCTTTTGAACTTCGTGATGGAAAACTCAAGCCTGAGTCATTAGTTTTGTTTGTTGATGATCCAGGTGGCCAAGACATCGTAGCAGAGAAGGGTGGTGTTATTCTCGATTTCCGAGATGTGAACGTTCTTGATGACTACCGGAATGTCATTGCCCTTGTTCTTGAAGACGGGATTATTTCTCCAAGTGAAGATCAAATGATGTGGGTGATGCGTCAGCACATCGGTGTAACCGAAGAACAACACGTTGCTCTTGTTCAGGAAATTTTTGGTAGCAACGCTCTGAAAGAGTGTCCAAATTGCAATCAGTTAGCAGAACTTTACCCTGAATACTCTGCTTGGTACTGTCAGCCATGTGAAAGTTGGCTATGAACTTCTTTCTATAGAATAGAAATCACTTGGAAAATCCGCTCAAAATTGCGAACTTGAGCGAGGGATGCTTCATAAGGTGGACGGTGTTCCCTTTAATTGGCGAACGCTATGGCAGAAGACGTGTTGTATATTGGAATTGATTTGGGGACTTTTCGCTCAGTTATGGTCTCCTCTGGAAACCACGAAGAGGAAGAACTTACGGTTATTGGGACACCAAAAGATCTCATTGCGCGAAATTTCCTAAAGAGAGATGTCCTGTTTGGTGAAGAAGCACTCAAAAACCGATTGGCCCTGAATCTTTTCCGCCCGTTGGAACTTGGAGTCATCAAGGATACACCTGAAGATCGCCAATTCATTGCACACTTCATTACACATCTCATTGGACTCGCTGATCCTGAAGAGCACGACCGTGTGGTTGCTGTCATTGGTGCACCTGCTGAAGCAAGTCACGTAGACAAGACCGCAATTTTCGATGCTGCTGCGGGAAGCGTCAACGCTGCAATGATCATTTCTGAACCGTTCGCTGTCGCTTACGCTCTTGATATGATTGAACACACACTCGTTATCGATATCGGCGCCGGTACGACCGACCTTTGCCGTGTCTACGGTACCATTCCAGGACCCGGTGACCAGATGCACACCGGATACGCTGGGGACTATGTCGATGCACAAATCATCAAGGAAGTTCAGTCAAAGTACAACGGTGCTCAAATCACCAAGGACATGGCTCGCCGATGGAAGGAACAGTACTCGTTTGTCTCGACATCAACCCCTGATGAGCCCATCATGGTCGACTTTTCAATCGAAGGTAAAGCAATGAATCTTGACATCACAGATTGTGTTCAACGAGCGTGCGAATCCATCGTCGATCCAATCGTCGAAAACGTGAAGCTACTCATTGCCGATTCCAACCCTGAATACCACGACCAATTCCGACGAAACATGGTTCTTGCCGGTGGCGGATCTGGAATTCGTGGACTTGGTGCATTGATTGAGCGACGCCTATCAGACATGGGCGACGTCAATGTCCACGTTGTCGACGACCCAGTACGTCTTGGTGCAATGGGTGGTCTTCGACTCGCTATGGAAGTTCCAGAAGACATGTGGAAGAACCTTACCCTTGCATCCCGCTGAGTTGTTCCCATGAACAAAGGGCTTGCCATCGCTGGCGGCGTTCTCATTCCCTTGTCAATACTTGGCATTATCATAGGTGTCGTTGGGATTGCTGGTCACGGTCCTGACAGTGAAAACATACTTCATGATACAGAACTTGACGGGAATACATTCGTTTTCGATGGAAATATTGTCCTCCTCGAAGTTTATGCAAAAGGCGAGGTTGATTGTTACAGCTACAGTGTTTCAGTAACGGATGATCTGTACGAATATTTCACCAAGAATTGCGATGCAGGAACTGAGGCTTCTGGTTATACATACCTCGGTGATTTGGAAATCGTTGATGCCGGTGACTACATCATTGAATCCGATGGTGACGTTGTGATCATCGATGCTGATGGGTTGCTTGCTCCTATCTTCGTCATGTGTGGAGGAGGAATTTGTTGTCTTGTTGGAATCATTCTCCTGATTATTGGATTATCCGTTGGTCGAAAAGCGCCGCAAGTTGTTGTGTTCCAACAACCCGATGGAAGCATAATCCAACAAACCAACCAAACCACGGTTCAACCTTACCAGACCACGGTTCAACAGTATGTCCCTGTCGCCCAAGCAACCAGCACAGAAGTTGTCTCGGTGCATCAGGAAGAAGTAACCACTGAGCAAGTTGAACAAACGGATTACGAGCCCTTTCGTTTTGAACACAAAAACAAGCCATGAGCACCATGTTTACCAGAAGCACTCGGAAACATAAGCAAACCACTTATTCACGCTACATTCAGTGGATATTTTTCTGAAATTCACTTATTTTCCTCTTTTTCTCCAGACTCAGGCTTATTCTCCATGATTTATGTTATGGAACCTCGGAGTTAAATCCATTCCCTGCATGCTGTAATGAACAAGTGGTTTACTTATCCTTGCGTAGGAATACGAAAAACACGCTTGTGAATGATTCATCCTATCGATGTATTTGCTATGGGACATATTGATGCGTACCATTGTCGATGCCATTGAATCAAGTGGTTGAAGAATCAAGTTCAAGAGTCGGTTGGTGTTCACGAAGATGTGGAAGGTAGCACATTCTCTGAGTTGGATTGGAAGAATTCCTTTCTTCTTGGAACTCCGGGGGACAACGAAATTGGCGGTGTTCCACGTCAAGTCCCAGGTGCGTGCTGGTCTCGCGTTCATCCAACAAATGTTCCGAATCCAAAACTTAGAATGTGGTCAAATGAAGTTGGAGAACTTCTCGGCTTACAACGAGGTGATGCTCAAATTCTCGGAGGGAATGTGGTCGTTGAAGGAATGGACCCATATGCTCAACGATACGGTGGGCACCAATTCGGGAACTGGGCGAATCAACTCGGTGATGGTCGAGCGATTACGTTGGGTGAGGTTACTGCAGGGGGTCAAATCCTCGAATTGCAGTTGAAAGGACCAGGAAGAACACCCTACTCTCGATTTGCAGATGGTAAGGCAGTTCTGCGATCTTCCATACGTGAGTTCCTTTGCAGTGAAGCCATGCACCATCTTGGAGTCCCTACAACTCGTGCTCTTTCTTTGGTTACGACAGGAGAGAATGTTGTTCGAGATGTCATGTACAATGGAAATCCTGCACCGGAAGCAGGTGCAATTGTTTGTAGGGTCGCTCAGAGCTTCATACGATTTGGCTCCTTTCAGATTCATGCGATGAATGGTGACAAAGCGACCCTAGAACAATTGGTTGACCACACAATACAACAGCATTTCCCTGAACATTCGATGTCCAATGATGGAAGTCTCATCGGCTGGCTTAATCAGATTGCAACGGAGACGGCGGTCATGATTGCCCACTGGATGCGTGTGGGTTTTGTACACGGTGTCATGAACACGGACAACATGTCGATCCATGGACTAACCATCGATTACGGTCCATACGGATGGATTGAAGATTACAACCCAAATTGGACACCAAACACAACCGATGCACGCACAGGGCGATACAGATTTGGCCAGCAAGCACAGATAGGCGCTTGGAATTTAGCTCGCTTATTGGAATCCATCAGTCCTTTGATGGAAGAACCGGAACGCCTGTATGCGTGTCTGGAGACGTATTACACGGCCTATGAACAGCAGAACAATGCATTTTGGGCAGACAAACTTGGACTTGATGACTTTCAAGACGAAGATGAAGCCCTCGTAACGCAACTCACCTCAAATCTGCAACTTGTTGAAACAGACATGACAATTTTCTTTCGGTTGCTTTCCACTATGGAAAAGCCAGATGTCGATCATCTTCAGTTTGCTTTTTACGATTCGGAGAATATTCCAACCGATGAATGGAATACGTGGCTAAGCTCTTGGTGGAAACGGGTGGGCGGGAAACCAAACCATGCAGTAATGAAAAAAGCAAATCCAAAGTATGTATTACGTAATTGGATGGCCCAACTTGCGATTGATGCTGCTGAAAATGAGGATTATTCCGTCGCTCTCGAATTGCTCGAACTGATGAAAACTCCATACGATGAGCATGAGAACCACGAAGAAAAATGGTTCCAAAAGCGACCAGAATGGGCAAGGCATCGCGTGGGTTGTTCGATGTTATCGTGTTCAAGTTAGTACTATTCTTCTTCCCAACCATGACGCCGGGCAAGTTCCTCGCTCACAAGTGGATTTTTGCAATGCGGGCATTTATCGGACGGTGAGAGCAAGTCGGGGCGAATTGCCAACACTGCCATGCACGTGGGGCAGGCTGCTAACATTTCCCCATCTTCTAGATCAGCCTCTGGTGTAGGAATGAATGTGTTGTAGCCTTGTTTGTAGAGCGGTGAGAAATGGTAGCGAACACGCTGAAACGAGCTGAACGCTGCATAACCCATGATGAGCATGAACAGCAGACCGCCGACTGCACCAGCGATTACATTGTACAAATTAATTAAAAACAGGAGAAAGAAGATAACAGCAGCCATTCCGATTATCATTGCAGCCGGCCAATATGCCCACGTTCGACGTGAGCGATAAGAGAACCATATCGACGTTGTTACAAAGAGAGGAACGGCCCAAATGAGAAGCGCTGCTCGGCCAAAGTATGATTGTGCGATACTTCCAAAATCCCAAGCGATGAGGACGATGATCAAACTATCAATTGCGAGAATCAAAGAAGTGCTTCGGTGCGTTTGATCAAACAGGGCTGAAAGGGTTGCAGATGGCCGCTGACCACCTGAACCAGCCAGAACGATGTCATCGCTTCTGTTCCCTGCCATGGTGTTTGGAATCAGAGCCCGCACATGAAGTCTTGTAATTAGCGAAGGAGTCTTGATGGACAATACCCTCGCAATGGCATGAGCGTCCGTGATACCGACGTGGAGAGGCGAGGTTCCAGTTTGTCTGGAAAACGCATTCTTGTGGGTGTAACAGGAGGAATCGCTGCTGTTGATACAGTTCGTCTCCTTCGGGAAATGCGAAGACATGGCGCTGAAATGCTGGTTATTATGACCGAGAGTGCTCAGAGGGTTATCACGCCACTGGCGGTCGAATGGGCCAGCCAATGTGAAGTCATCACGGACTGGGATGGAGATATGAAGCAGTTGGAAGATGTCGATGCGATTCTTGTGGCTCCAGCGACACGTAACACGATTGCTGCACACCTTCATGGCATGCAACAAGGACCGTTGTTAATGGCCCTCAGCGCTGCTCGTTCTCGTGATACACACGTGCTCATGGTTCCAAGTATGCATGCAGACCTTGCAGACGATCCAGTTACAGACGACATCGTGGAACGCTTACGAGAAGAAGGAATTGATGTCCTGTGGGGTGATTTGGAGGAAGGTAAGCGGAAAACACCCAACCATGAACACGTTGTCGCTCGCTTCGCCCATGGAATCAACGCAACGGCACCCAACAGGAAGAGCGTCGTTGTAACCCTCGGAGGGACATATTCCCCGATAGATGATGTTCGTGGCATTCAGAACACAAGCTCGGGAGCAACGGGTTATTCGATTGCAGACTCTTTGTATCGACACGGACACGATGTTACCTGTGTTGTTGGAAAGACGAGTGTTCCTGAACCAGGTTGGCTCCCTCTTTGCATTCCTGCAGAGAATCCAAACGATATGTTGGCTGAGCTCAAGGCTCTTGCCAACGATGACATTCAGGCTTGGGTGCACACAGCCGCCGTTCTTGACTACATTGTAGAAGCACCAGCAGAAGGAAAATTAGCAAGTCAACAAGGACCACTGCATGTCAAATTGGTGGAAGGTGCAAAACATATTCAAGAGTTGAAGGAGAAAGTACGTGGATCAACGAGAATCGGCTTCAAGTTGGAAACTGGAGTCAAACAACGCGACTTGATTCACCGTGCAACCGCCCAAATCGAGCATTCCGAAATGACTGCAGTCGTTGCCAATCGATTGGAAGATTTGAGCGACACCACAAAACCTCGCGGTTACCTCGTGGACAAACAAGGAAGTCACTTCGTTCTTGAAACACAGTTCGATCTCTGCGACGCTTTGCGAACCATCATTGAACGAGGCGATTGAAGTGCGGCGTTTTGCTGTCGTTGGTCATCGAGCGATGAGCAAGGGAAAATTACCTCTCAACGACCTCGCTGGTGGAGCAGGACGAATGGATGTCCTCATCCGAGCCGTGATGTCTGCCCTCCTCACATCACATGGGCTTCGCAAGAATGTCGAAGTCGTGTTGCACCTTCAAGGAGGACCCGGACCTCATCGACGGTTGAAGTTTGTTGGATCTGAACTACGAGGCTTTCATGCTGAAGAGCGAAGCGTTGCTGGTTTGATTGCGAAAGCCATACGCGAACCATTACCAGCGATTGGTCACTGGATTGAACGGGCACCAGGATTGTACGATGGAGGAGGGAAATTGTCGCAGACACTCAAGGAATGGAGCGATTCTGTTGTGATTCGGCTTGACGCAGACGCAGAACGACTTTGGATAGAGGGTGGTTCGATTCCAATATCTTCAATTCCAAATCATCCGTCTGTAGCATTCCTACTCTCTGACGACCAGCCACTCAAGACGGATGAAGGTGCAGCAAGATCCCTCGGGTCGACTTGGTTGCAAGGGCATCATGCCATCGCTATTTGTCATTTTTTGCTCGATGAAGGCGTTGAGCTCAACCTTTGAACCAAGTTGGGTGTCCTGATTCATCCTGTCGAAGGGCAAAAGCAAGAAGTTGATCGTCCAGCGTCAGTGGATGTGTTTGAGGCCAAGTTGGAAGTGAGGATATGCTTGCATATCCTGCAGCGACAGAATCACAATCGCCCCTATCGACCATTTCGTTGTCGATGTAGGCAGCACCTATGGTGAAGATTGATTCCACGGAACCTTTCTCGCTCTCAGCAAATTTAACCGCATTTCGATACCATCGCATACCCAATCTGGTTGTTTGATAGGAGCGATTCCATTCTGGAGGAACATTAAGATTGAGCATAAGCTCGCCATGACGGAATGCACTCATGAGTTGCTGATCTGCTTCACTCTGCGAGCGTTGAACTGCTTTCTTTGGCCAAGCAGAAACATGTTTCGAGCGAGCATCGATGTGAGGGCGGCAAAGATTCTTTGGTATTCTTGGAACAAGTGGAAGAACACGTTGAACAAGTTCTATTGTGGCTTCAATGCCAACCTGCATACCTGCAGGGTCAAATGAGGTATAGGAACTTGCTATTGCTGGAAGACCGTAGAGGCCTGCCTCTCTTGCTGCACCCATCGTTCCACTGTGGTAGGAGTCTTGAGAGAGATTCGGTCCTAAGTTGACGCCTGAGAGGACCAAAGAAGGTTCAACATCGGGCAAGACATGTTTGAGACCGCCATCCAATGCAACAATCATTGTGTCGCAAGGTGTTCCATCCAGAGCGAACAAATGCACGCCAACGGTCTCGTCCAAGTCCCATTCTTCAATCAATTCACGCCTGTTGTGCAAATCGATCGGTTTACCCAGATTCAATTGCATGCTGCAAGCTGACTTGTTTGTTGATGGGGCAAATGCTACAAGTGGGATTCCTGCTGAATTCATCGCTTTGACAAGATGCTCAAAGCCAGGGGCTTCAATACCATCGTCGTTGGTCATCAAGACCCACTTCTTTTCAGTCATTCAATCACCTCTAGCCGATTGTTGTTATCAATTGATGTTTGCTTCGTGAATGATTTGTCGCTTGTTTCTGTTGATTGTTCATTCCTGGATACTCGTGATGGATTCAAAACAACCGCTTCTGGACGATTCTCAGGGTTTTCTTTCGCTAATGATTCTTCGAGGTTCGAGGCAAGATGCTCACCGTAAACAATCGAAATGATTCCAACCATGAGAATCGGTCCTCCAATCCATGTCCATAGACCAGGGATCCCTGTTGAGAAGAACATCCATCCTATCAGGGAACCAAGAACGGGTTCAAGGGTGACGCTGATTGAAATAAGCAGTGGGGAGACGTACTTTAAGCAGTAATTGAGACCTGTATGTCCCAACACTCCAGCAATGATAGCAAGAAGTACAAACCAAACCAGTGTCGAATGCCCGAAGTATCCGAATGCTCCAAACTCGGAATAATTGGATTCGAGCAACCATGAGGCCGGAATCAGGAGAAATCCACCGATGAGGGTCACTGGAAAAGCGTAGAGAAACAGTGGCATCCAATCACGAAGGATGCGTCCACACACAATGTAGCCTACCACAAAAACTGCACCGAGAAAAGCGAGTTGATCGCCAAAAAAGGTCACAGAACGCTCACCCTGTACATCCCCTGTGTCGAGCATGGAGATCGCAGCACCAGCAAATGCTGCAATTCCTCCAAGAAACTCCAATCGGTTTGGTTTACGGACAAAGAAGAACATACCAATGAGTATCACCAATGGATGAGCAGTAACAAACAACAACGAATGTGTCAGCGATGTGTAATCCAGTGACGTTACCCAGAAACCAAAATGCAGGGCAAGAAAGGCACCGCTCGCAACAACAATCTTCACGGTTGTTGGTTCAATGAGTTTTGAACGAATTTCCGATTGCGTGTTGCTGAATTGCCACAATGCAAGTGGAGCGAGGAGTAATGCCGTCAACTGCAAACGCCATGAGGCCCGCAGTAGGGGTGGTATTTCATCGACATGAGTAAAAATCGCACCTGCACTGGAAACACCGCAAATTGCAACGCCAAGAACCAACCAAACATGTGTTGGAATGGAGCCGTTACGCATGCTGGTCACGACTCGTTGACCAACTCAGCCTCGAGTACCTTCGGAGCACCGATTACACCTGCTCGCTTGAAGAGGGCGTAGATGATCAAGCCGATACCAACGTTGAGTCCAATAAAGCCGCCCATTCGACCAAGGTACCAAGCTGTACCATCGGGATTTGGAATAAGCGTGTCGATGAAGGATAGAATGCTCGATTCAGTTCCAAAGAAAGCCTCTCCTGTCAACAGACCGGCAGCAACCATGAATGTGCTGAGGAGAATGAGAGCTCGTTTCTTTTCCGCTTCGGATGCTCCTTCTTTTTCTTTGATAGCCTCAATCTTCGGCTTAAGTTTCGTCTCTTCCCACTTGTCACGGCTGTAACCACCAATGAGCATTGGCAGCGTGTGCGGAACGTCAAGGTACATACCAAGACCAAACGAAGTACCCATTCCGGTGACCCACTCAACAAACATACCGAGCAGGAAACCAAGTCCGAGGAGATACAAATCACCTTGGCCTTCAGCAAATATGACAGAGAAAGTTGCGAAAGCGTTGGCTTGTGGTGCAATCAAATCAATTCGTCCTTCAGCGAGTTGAATGGAGAGGAAGATGGCGACTGCAGCACCAATAATTGCACCAGGAACGACACCCATGATGTTCCCTTTCGAAATGTGATAAGGCCGGTTTCCAATGTAAAGACTGTTTTTGTAATCGCCAATCACGGTGCCAGACATGGAAATCGCAGAACCAAACACAGTCGTACCAACAAGTCCGAGCAGAACAGCATTTTGTTTGTTCAAGCCAAGAGCCTCGTCGAAGTTGAGGAAGATCCCGAGCAACATGAGCAGGACAATGAAGGAGGTTCCAGAGACCGGCTCGATACCTGTTTCACCCATGACACGGACTGCGATGGCTCCCAAGAGAAACGTGGTCATAATGAGGACCGTTGCGAAGATTACCGCAGCAGCAATTGGGAATCCGCCAACCCAAAAAATGAGAATCATCGAGAGGAAGGTCAGGCCCATGAAGATTGGAATATGCATCAAAGGCCATTCATACCAGCCCTTTCCTTCCATGTATTCTTGTGATCCTTCCCCCCTGAAGGCTGCGCCAATGTCCTTGAAGATGTTCGCAAACGTTCGCCACATCTTTGCTAGGCCAAACATTCCACCACCAACAATTGAACCGATTGCTATAGTACGAACCGTCTTTGAGAAAGCAATCATCTGCAAGGCTTGACCACCCTCACTTGCATAGGATTGTATTGGAACGTTTGCCTGCATAGTCGCATCGTACACAGGGAAGTTGCTGAACACGGCCAAAGGAACGAGGAAGAACCAACCAACAAGTGTCCCAAGATTCACCAAAAAGGCGACACGGGTTTTCATGAACCAGCCGATGGCAAACATCGAGGGAGTTAATGCAACGCCGACGTAAGTGTATGCAAACGGATTCCACGCACTCTCTTCGGACCATTGCGTGTACTTCTTGGAAGAACCATCTTCATAAATTCCAGAGGGTTGGTGAATTTTTCCAGCACTGTAAAACGATGCAAGCCCAATGTCGCCAACATGCAACGTCTCTGCGAGCCAATCCATGACCGAGAGTTTTTTGTCGGAAAGCCAAATTAGTGGATACTCAATCAAGAACATACCGATCATGGTAATTCCAGTCCATAACCCAATTGTTTTCAGCGAATCACGAGCGTGTTCAACGGCTCCTGTATTCACGTCTGAAGCAATGTCCAACATTTTCAGAGTAGCCTCAAATCCAGGGAGAGGAAGTGGGTCTTCAACCAGCCAAACACGCCTGAAGATGATGAAATACATGACGCCGAGGAAGCCTGCGAACATTGAAGCGACGATTGCAATGAACGCCAATCTGAATGCTTCTCCGTCTTCAAGGGTAATTAAAGGACCATCCGCAAGAGAATATTGGGCTTTTGATGCCAACAGGAAAATAGCAGGGAAGGTGAAAATGAAACCCGTTGAAGCATGTGTTGCACCGGTTGTAGCTGATGTAGCAATGTTGACCTCGGACGGTGACCACTTGAGCGCCATACCGAGAAGATAAGCGATGTACCATGCCGCTGATATAGCCAATCCAAGTTTCAAACCAATGTAAGCTGTAACACCTGAAAATATGGCACCAATGGCGATACCGATCATCACTTTCGATGGAGACCAGTGCGACACTTCGAAGGACTCATCAATGTTTTTCTCTTCGAGGTATTGCTCAAGAACACCCGTGTTGAGATTGTTGTACATCTCGTCATCAAGCCATGTAAGCGTTCCGTCCTCAATTGCTTTGAGTCCTTTTGCTGTAACCGGTTGTCGGTACGCTGAGCGTTGAACCGTTGAACCGGAATCAGATCTATCATTGGACACCCGAGATGGATTCAAGACAACCGGTTCCGGAGGATTCTTGGACGCATCCTTCGCTGATTTATCGGCCACAGTATCCACTCCCCGTTGAGTATTCGTGGCGCGGACACTTGAATACAGTTGCCCTCAAGGGTTCCGATAGATTCACTATACGTAGGGTTTATGCGTACTGATTGTGATGACATATCATGAGCGAAACAACGGGTGAGTCGAAATTGATGCGAATCGGGGCACAGGATGTGAACAAAGATGGCCGGATCATCAACTTGGTCATAGCGGGGTCAAGTCGGTTTTACGACTACTCCGTTATCGAAGAAATTCTCGATCAATGGATTGAGATTGAAGGATATCCTGACTTGATTATTGTTGGTGGAGCAAGCGGTGTCGACTACCTTGCAGAGCGCTGGGCGACGAACAATCACACCGAGTTCATTATGTTCAGTGAATTCTGGGATAATCCCCGTCCCGGATTGGAAGACTCAGGACGTAAAGAAGCACCTTTGGAATTGACGGAGAAGCTCCTCGAAGCAGCCACGCACGTGCTGGCGTTTCTGAGCAAAGGTAGCAAATGGACAAAGATCGTTGCAGACGAAGCGCATAAACGGGGCATTCCTACCTACGTGCATCACTTGGATGAGTCTGACTGAGTCTTTTTGATGAATCGAGCGGGGATACCCCCCCAAATTTCACCATCTGGAATGACTTTCCGCTTCGCCAATACAGCCTTACTACCCAAAATACAATTTCCTCCTATTCGTGCACCTGGCCCGACCGTGGATCCTGCACCGACCGTTGAATTTTTTCCTACGGTAATCCTTTCGAGGACGATGTTTCCTTTTTCGACCAAATGGCCGTTCATCGTG
>DAPT01000018.1 GCA_002502215.1 Euryarchaeota archaeon UBA124 | reverse complement strand
GTAAGCTTCGGCATTGCTGAGTTATACCAGAAGCGGGAGAAGAGCTGAGCCATCAGAATCATGCTCCAGAGAAATCGACTGAATGATCTCAAGTGCATCTTCGCTTCGTTGTTCATCGACATAACATTGTAGCATCTTCCAACGAATGACGTCCACTCGATTGGTAGGGGCTTGTTCTTTGGTCAGCATTTCCAATCCTGTCTCAAGTTGCGCAGTGGTTGGATTCATTTGTTCCAATGGCCCATGGAGCCAGATCAATTTCAAAAGCGCTTGTCCGAGATCATCGTCCTCTTGTGAAAAATAATCGTCGTTCCAATCGATTGCATCTTTGGTGAACATAATGGCGAGTCCATATCGCTCAGCCAAGGATTTGTTTGCTTTATCTAGCCGAGCAAGAATTTCGTCGGTAGGTGCATCCGTATTCAGCGCAATGAGGAGAGAAACCAGGGATAAATTCCCATCAAACTCAAGCAAATGAGGTTCAACGTTTGGCCACTTTCCCGAATTAAGCCTCTTGATCAAACGTTTCATAGCAACAAGTTGCTCAGGACTGTATTGGTCATCTGGAATGGATTTGAAGACCTTGAGACAGGACTGAACATTGAACGGATCGATGGCCGTTTCCGATAAGTCGAGGCTCGATAGTGAAGATTTTTCTTTTGATTCTGCGATTGGACATGCGGAAAATTGGCCAAAGAGGTCGCAGCGTTTCGCCATATCATGCCATACAGGGTGAACTCCCTGTTCGAGGCAGAGATTGCGAATTTCAGTTTCAAGAGAGTTGTGTTCATCCTCCGACCACTGATCGTTGTGAATGTATTTGTTCGCGAGGAGAAGTGCGAAACGGAGGGCTGGTGTTTCATCGTCCATCGTCATTATGTCTTGAGGTGAAGGAATGGGCGATTGTTGTCTTCCCCGACGGCGCCCTCGGCGGAACCTTGGAGATGGAGCAATTGTTTCTCCTTCCTCATCTTGGCCTGGAATTTCTGTTTCAAGAACTGCAAGTTTCACAAGCTCTTTCCATGGTTTTTCCATCAAGGTAAATTCGGGGCATTTGCCAACGGCATTGAGTCTTCGACTCTTTACTGTCTTGAATCCCACTTCAAGACAGGCCGCGAGATAAGATTCTTGCATAGCGCCCCCAACTCTCCCTCGACATCCAACCTTTGAACTCACCGCAGAAGTCACAAGGACAAGAGAAACGCATTCAAGTTAGCCATCCATCGGAATCACATGGGGGGAGAGTGAAGTTGACAGCGAGGACAATCATCATGCTCATACACCCAATTCTTGCCGCAGCCTTTGTTTTCTGGCTCGTGCGTCAATACGGTTGGAGAAAAAAAGGAATGGCGCTTCGTGGACATGAGCGCAAAGAGGCACTTGCCCGACATCAGCGACATGGAGAATTCTTTCTTCTGGCTGGAATCTCTCTCGCCATCATCGCCTTTCTAGCGAGAGCAATTTCAGGATTCCTAACAAACGACGATTGGACTTCTGATTTAATGCCCCAAAATATTCACGGGTTCTCAGGTCCAATCGGCCTCGTTATTTTGTGGCTCGTCGTGCGATACGGACGTAAAACATCTTTCAACAAAGAGGCATCTGAGTCGTTTACGGTTCAACGAACAAAACACGGTCGTGCAGCTGACATGATGATGGCACTGGTAATGATTCACTCGTTCTTGGGGCTTATCTACACCTTCCAGGTTATCTAAACCTCGTACTTGAGTTCAACATCGCGTTCAGCCCACATCGCCAGCCATATTGACAGATTTGCTTCAACACCTGGCGGTTGTATTCGGCAACCACAAGCGTTTGCATGACCTCCCCCGTGCGGGTCAAATTTCGTCGCGAGTTTGGACAAATCAAAACGATTTTGCCCTTCCGGAAGAAACGAATTTGCATAAAAACTTGCAGAAAGTGGTGGTCGTAATTTGTTACCGATTTCTCCATCAGAGTAACCGTGAATGATGCAACAAGCATCGGCATTTTCACCAGCATGTGCTGTGATTAAGTATCCGTTTGAGCGATGTCCTGTATCCTCGAGCCGACATATCGCAAGTCGATTCACAATGGTCGTTTTTTCCTGAACAAGTTTCACCATTTCCTTGCGCGATTTACGCGCCTCGAGCATTCGCTTTTTGACCTCAGCATCAGCATAGATTTGTTCCATTGAATTACAGGTTTGGAAGAGGAAGAGAAGGTGATGCATGTATGATGCATCGTTGTAATTTAACGTGCGTGAAAGTTGGAGAAGAGGTCCATCCTCAAGGAAGGTTTCGAGTGAGACGCCTCCAGAGTCAAGATCATCAACAAGTGGCATGATTTCCTCGAGATGGGGGAAATCAAAGTCTCCGCGAAACAAATCAAAGGCAAGTCGGGCTGCTGATGGTGTGTGATCCCAATGAACAATGCCTCCCCTCATGGTAAATTCATCGTGCTCAGATTCGGTGGGTTTGTTTGTCAAATGGTGGTCAAGATACCATCCGCTTTTTGGGTGAAAAGGTAAGTCAACCGTAACTGTGTGCTCATCAATCAACCCATCAATAATACCAGACCGTATGAGGGCAGCATGAGCAAAATGCACCTCTGCATCAGGATATGCTTTCTTCAAAACAACCGCAGCACACATTCCATCAAGATCAGAATCGGCAATGATTCTGTGAACCTCCGGGAAGGGTGACTCCGTTGCCATAGCCACTGCTCCAAATTTACGTATATTGAACCTATTGAGGAAAAACAAACCGCGAAGATATCAAACCCTATTTCTAACTGGGCCAGTTAGAGGGGATGGATTGGAGACTTCCTGCGGCGTCGTTCTGGTTAACATCGACAGTATCCTACTGCTCCAATATCCGCAAGGTCATTGGGATTTGCCAAAAGGACATGTTGAGCCAACCGATGTCAATCATATCGCAACGGTGCGGAGAGAATTAGCAGAAGAGACTGGAATTACTGGGGTTAATTTCAATCAGGAATTCGTTGAACGTACTGCCTATACCTATCGCCATAAAGGGAAAAAACGAGAAAAGGAGGTGTTCTGGTTTCTCGCTGAAACAGATTCATTGGATGTCGCCCTATCACATGAACACCGTGATCATTTGTGGTTGGATTGGGAACAGGCCCTTGCCCAATTGACGCATGAAGAAACACGTTCGGTTGTTCGAAGTGCGTGGGAGAAGGTCAAATCCTTGGGCTAGATGTGATCGAGATCAGCATCATGCTCAGCTTGACGAAGAATAACGCTCGCAATCCCATCCTCTTTCCCACGCTTTCCGAGTGGCTGCCACAATATTTCTTTCTCCGCAAGCGCAGCCGTAATCCATCGACTTAGAACAAACAGCCAGTCAGAAAGACGGTTGACGTACGTCAGAACAATTGGGCGAACAGAATGCTCGCCCTCATGCTCTCGAAGACGGACAATACCTCGTTCGAGACGGCGTGCAACCGTTCTAGCATGGTGAAGAACCGATTGAGGAGGGCCTCCCGCAGGGAGAATGAATGAGGTTAATGGCTCCACCTGAGTTAACCAAGCGTCCATATCAGAAACGAGTGTATCGGCTTGTATCTCATCGATGAGGACCATGTAATCTGGAAGATTTTCGGGCGGACAAGCCAACTCTGCACCGAGGTCGAAAAGTTCGTGCTGAATTCTTGACAATGCCATATCGCAAACAACGTGCACTCGGCCAGCGCCTTTACGTTCTCCACCATCGCTGTGATGCAACGGCAGTCGCTCGCTCTCCATTCTGACCAATCCAATGATTGAATTTAACTCGTCACAGTCTCCGACGACGGAGAAGCGGAGATCGGATTTCAATCGTCTGCTTCCATCTACAAGCGAGGACTCACCCTTATCGCCACCACCAGTATGAACTCGGTCAATTCGAACCATGCGCTCCCCTACGCTTACGGGAGGTCATGCTTCTATGAGTGGTTTTCGGGAAGAAAACCCTTCATCAACACCGTAGTACCATTCTATGTCTGATTCTCCGCAAGTCCAAGAATACAACATAAGTTGATTGTCGATGACGCCAAACCATTCAATTCGTCCTGGATCAAGTCCGGCAACACGTGCTCCCTGCTTCTCGATCTTCGCCACGGTTTGCTGCCAATGAGCTACTAAACCTCCAAGAAGCTCTGACATCTCAACGACATAGGGGTGCTCAGGGGGAAACGTCTCAAGGAGGATTTCAATTTCTTCTGTCATATCATGTGCTTCGTCAACGATAGCCTGCAGTGTCGACAGTAGTCGTTCAACGTAGGTCAAGGATTCTCGGACCTGTTCGATGCTTAGGATGCTCAAATTTCCGATGTCCAAACGCTCATGTTCGTCATGATGCAGATCTTCCAGCATCATGGGTTGACCAGAAAACAGTGGTTCCCTGTCGAGATTGAACATGATGTCATGTTTTTCATGGCACCACTTAATCTCATCGGAGATATTCAATGCAAGTATAAGATTTCAGCGGTTAACTTGAATCTGCGTTGGTGGGTTGATTTTCGATACAAGGCGCTTGCCAAAATAGAATGCGACATACATCCAAACAGCAACCTCGGCAATCACAACGGCATAATACCAGTTCCCAAGGGAGTCAATCATAGCAAAAACATCAAACGGGACTCCATTAAGTCCCATATAGAGCGCTTGAGCAAACAAATTGGCTGCTGACCAACTTAGGACCATCCAAAATAATAATTTTACTGTTGGTTGCTCTTTCATGTAATTAAATCAACGTCTATGTTCTTTAAATTATCTCGTTTTTGTGTATATTTTGCACTATTTCGGGAAATTGGCTTCTTTACCGGTTACTCTTCCTCGGATCGAAGTGGTAAACGCATAGCAGCCTGGGGGTCTAAATCGGTAAGCGCGTCATGGATAGCCAATATGTACTCATCCGCTACTGCAGCTTCGCCACCTTCACGATCAAGATACGTCTTCCAAGTTTGTGCCTCCTTGTCTTGCCCCAAGAACAAATGAATTCGGTGAAGAGCGACATAAGCCATAGGATTGAGGTGCTCTTCATCCGCATCCCATCCTTTTTCGAAGCACTCAATCGCTCCATTCTGGCCAGTTAATCGGCCTTGTAGCAGTGCGACCATACCGGCCTGTGACCAAGCACGAGGGAGTTTACCAATGAGTAGCCCACGGAAGATGAGCCATGTTTCACCGCCTCCCAAGACGACGATTGTCAGAAAACCTGCCCACTGCTCAACCTTGGACAATTCGTCCCATGTCTGAACCATCAGACCGACAACTCCAACGCAGAACATCATCCCAGCGTAAGGAGCGACCAGTACATCACGTTGCGTTTGGGCCAACTGGTAAACTCCAGCAACCAGCCCGAAGCCTCCAAGACCTGAAAGCATAACAAAATGAGCGAACACTGTCATCGGTTTTGGTGCAGCTTGCCCGATAAGGACCAAAGTAGCAAGGAGAATAACCAGCCACCCAAATCGGGCGCTTGGCCTCGGAAACGGTTGCGTTCGACTGTTGTAGACGAGAGCAATTCCAATAAAAAATTCAAACGCAATCAGTGCCCAACGCAAGCTTGCTTCGTCACTGAATGGAATCCCCATGATAACCCCTCATCTCGATGTTGCTTTCTGCTCGTTCATGCCTTATGATAAGATGTTCCTTTGTTTATCTGAATCGCTCTGTACAATTGTTCGAGAAAGAGAACGGCGGCGAGTTCGTGCGGGAAGGTCATCTCAGAAAGCGAGATTCGTGGATGATGTTGGCCTCGATTTTGCCACCCCTCTGCTGGACCAACTGCAAAATGTGTGTCAACGGACAAAAGTGTCAGTGATTGTATTTTCTTCGCAAATTCGGTCGATGTAAAGGTTAAACCCTGCTCATCGAGAAGGAACAATTGTCCCTTTTTCGACTCGAGTTTTGAGAGATATTTCTCCAAGTCATCCGTGTGAACGTGGATCGTTAAACCTGTGCTCTGCAATCGCGCTTCGTAGACATCTGCTAACGATTTGATTGCAGCGTCTTTCAAACGCCCATGCAAATGAAGATGTAGCCGCCCCATACCCCTCCGAAGATGCTGGTGTTTTTCATCTTCATGCGAAAGATGAAAACATAGGGGCGTGAAGAGCCTGTATGGGTTGGTGGCCGTTTGGGAAGAAATCATCACCGAGGCAACGGATTGATGATCCGTTGCGAAAGGATACGCGCCAATGGTTGTCAGAACTTCGAGACGTATGCGAAATGAACTTCGATAACCCAGAAGGTGCTCGACGAGAGATTCGGCAAATGCAAGTCAATTGGCATCAAGCATTTGCCGAAGGAATTCTTCCTGAATACAACCGAGAAGGTTTGGAGAGTCGTGCCTACCGCCTCCTTGCATGTGCTGATGATGAATGGATGGGATGGCTCGACAACGATGAATTCTGGAAACCGGGTTGGCGTCCTGACCAAGACGCTAACGAGGATTGAAGAAGGACGCACAGTTCCACTTAACCATGAGCCAAGCAACCCTGCACGTACTGCAGACATGTCCATTCTCGTGGAAGGTTCGTGGACTAATCGATCATCTCGGACTCGATGTTGATGAAGTACAGGTCAATGCGATGCGAACAAAAAGGGACCTTGCGTTTACAAATGGCTGGAACAAAGTTCCAGTTTTTACTGATGACGGTGGCGAAGTTATCGTGGACTCCACACCAATTATGATTCACATCGATAAGAAGTACAACAACGGCACTCTTTCACAGAACAGTGGGCATGAACGATATGATTCTATGCTCGCTCACGTCGATGAAGCGTGGAAGCGTGCTACTATTCCAATTCTCTACGGATCGTTGGGCGCAGCATTAAGTACGACTCGCCGTGTTTCCAAAATGGAAAAATTTGGATTTATTTCTCGCAGGCTCTATGCCTGGGCAGGATTTCCAATAATGTGGGGAATCATCGCACGAAAGCGTGTAAAGAAAGACGGACGCACACCGAAGAAACTCTGGCACGATCTACTGACAGATTACACATCCTCCTTTGAAGGACACACGTTCTTTGGAGGTGAGAAGCCGAATCTTGTTGATTTCGCTGCCTTTGGTTACATGCGATCCATTTCTCCTTTCAAACAGTTCAAACTTCTTGAAGAGCACGAGCAAGGCATGATGTGGTACAAATCGATGGAACAACAACTGAAGTGATTTTGTGCAGAACATCAGTCTCAATGGTTTAGAATTCATTCCAATCGCCTCTGGAAGTTCATGGCTTGGAAGCAACAAGGGCGGATGGATTTATGCAAGCCAACGACCACGTTATGAAGTTCGATTACCAACGTTTTACATTCTCAAGCAACCAATCAATCGTGGACAAGTTGCGAACTTGCTGGGTGAAGAATCACAACCGGATGATTCCAATGAGCCAATGACTGGACTCACCATTTCAGAGATTCAGTCTCTAGGAACGAGAATTGCTTCTGCAATTGAATCGAACGACGAAATCAATTCACTTGAAGTTCGGTTGCCTTCATTTCCCGAATGGAATCATGCTTTCTCTGAGATTGAGCTCAACCCAGGCGTCGTCGAAATTCTCAGCGATGCTGCAGCAACCAGCCATCGCGGAGGGATGATGGATGGTCGGCCAAGGCCTATCGAGACAAATGGACCACTCCAACACCACAGACTGGCAGTTGAGATGCATCCTCGAAAACCAGGATCCTTTGCGACATCGAACATTCCTATCGACCGAACGCTTCCTAACACTGTGATTCGGTTTGTCCTCTCCCCAGCAAGAACGGAACCGGTACGGCGGGTCCCAACGACTGCAGACGTTGTTGGTAATTTGAAGACCGAAATCTTCTGGACAACCATGCTCGGAGTTCTTCCCTCTTTCCTGATTCCAGTTCTTCGCGGATTCGAATCCTATGCGATTGATGGTTGGGCAAACCTGCTGTTCGGGGGCCTTGTAGCTGGGTTCGTAACTGGGGCGATTTGGCGACCAAGACGACCTTCAATACCCTACGAA
>DAPT01000112.1:27911-41686 GCA_002502215.1 Euryarchaeota archaeon UBA124 | reverse complement strand
CACCGACACCATGGAAATGCCAAATGGTGAGATTGTTCTGAGTCACAGAAGGAGAGCGCCCCGAAGAACGCCAACCGACGTCCAGATGAATGAGCACATTGAGCGATTGGAAACCTTTGGTGCTGAGCGCATATGGGTGAGTTTGAAACTACCGTTGCTGCTGTTCTTGTTCCCCGCAATTGTTCCATTGTGGTTGATTGGAGACCCAATGGCAGCGCTGCTACCGTTGATTTTACGTTGAAAATCAAATGCCTTTACGCTCAACGTTCTTCCAGCGCAAGCCTTTGTAGCCACACTTACGACATCGTTCAGCACGAGCAGCGTTTCGAGCGTTGCATTTCATGCAAATTTTACGAACGAGCAATCGAGCCTCAGCTTCGGGGAATCGTGCCATGGCTTTGCCACCAACTTCCTCTATTTAACCGCAACCACCGGATTAGAGACATCATGATGCCATGGTTCAAACACTTGAGAGAACAGGCCCAACCATGCGCATTGTACGCCTCCCGGGGATTCATCACGATGCGAATGCAGTTCTTCTGATGGGAACAAAAGAAGCCATCCTCATTGATGCGGGTACGGCTTGGTATCAATTGCTCCAACAAGAACGAATCGACGGCCAACTCGGTTTGGGTGTTACCCTCCGAGAGATCATTCTCACTTCACGTCGCTATCCGTTCAGCGGTGGTTCACTCGCAATCTCCGAACACTTCGGAGGAATACCGATTGCGACGCATCCTTCTGCTGTCTCTTCTCTATCAACGGGTGATTTTTTCACCACATGGGCCAATCGATTCGATTCAGATATGCCGGTTGTGAACGCTGTTGGTTTAGAAATCGGGCAACATGTGTTCCTTGACAATGAATTGATTGAGATTCTCGAAGCACCTGGACCGAGCAGTTGCAATCTCTTGATTCACATTCCCTCAACGAAGACGATAATCGCAGGTGCCTTGGTTCCAAGGGCAGACCGCCCAATGCGATGGGATGTACCCACGGGAAATCTTATTTTAGGAAAAGAGAGTCTTGAAACACTGTTGAAATTGAATGCAGAAAAGTTGATTCCGATGCATGGTCCGAGCCTTCAGGGGCAAGGCCATATCTCAGAAACCATACAACGTCATATTACAATGCTCAACCAAATCATTGATGATCAAGGCGCATTACCGCGTTCTTGGCCTAAGCCTGCTCACACCTCACTGTGGCATGAGCCGGTTCCATCTTGGCCGAGAAAGGAACAAGAAAGCAATCAGGCAGAAGGTAAGAGTCGCAATTGAGCCTCAGCTGCGCGACGTCGTTCCTCCAAGGCTTTACGCTCACGCATTCGCCGCATTATGAGGCTGTCACCAAATGAACGCGAAGCATCTTCAGAATTGGCTAAGTCTCCTTTCCAGTTGTAAACACACTGCTCCCAACCGGACTGAATCCGGATGGTCTTTCTCTCGACGCGTATGGA
The DNA here is from genome assembly GCA_002502215.1 of Euryarchaeota archaeon UBA124. Lineage (GTDB taxonomy): Archaea > Thermoplasmatota > Poseidoniia > Poseidoniales > Poseidoniaceae > MGIIa-L2. Next base: position 40,230 of record DAPT01000112.1, on the reverse strand, counting down.
CGAAACCGATCGGTTTGTGTCAAACAACGACGATGGCTTCCCTTGTTTGTCCACGCTTAGCACACGACCTCTAGCATCGGCTATCAAAAGGTCCCCATGATCAGTCATGCACATGGCTCGCAGAGCATTGTCACTCACAGTGACGGTGTGCGACAATACGAAGTCAGGAAATTGAACCACATGAAGCTGGCCTTGTTTATCTCCAACAAAGAGTTTCGAGATTGAATAATTGTCTTCCTTAACGCCGAGAAGCGCAGTCGCCATGGTTCTCAAGTGCAAGGTCTTGCGTGCGGATGACGTCTCCCATACAATGAGTCCATCACTCATCGCAAGGAAGGTTCCTTGTCCAGTCACGAGGCTTCGCACGATTGTTCGGTTGTTACGCATACCTTGTAACTGAGTGCAGTCGGTATAGGTTGTTTTTCTTGAGGCGAAAGTGAAAGTGAAAGTGAATCAATACATATCGTCGTTCTTGTTCTCTTTCTTCCAAGACCGATAGCATGACTTGCATACGCGAACCCTTCCTTTGGTGGAAAGAAAGTTACCAGATCCCCACATTTCAGTTGCATCATCAAATGAAAGAGAACGGCCGCCGAGTCGTTTGTCTGCGAATCGGTTGCAGGATTTTATTGCACAGGGTAACTCTCCGGAAGACGACTTCTTCTTTTGACCATCGTCGGCAGTGGTCTTCACCTTGTTCTTGCGGGCTTTGGCCTTGAATCCCATGAACAGCCCAGACAGGGGCGATTCAAGAAACTTAGGGTCTCACTGTTGGGACCCTTCGCCTAGTTTAGCAAGAAGCCCCTCAATCAGTCGCAACAAACCTCGCAGGGTTACCTCTGAAACGTTGGCAATGGAGCAAATTTCAGACTGTGTTCTTGGAGAGCCTGACTCAATGCACGCTTTGTAAATCAGCGCTGCAGCGACTCCCATCGGTTTCTTTCCTTGCCATACGTCCTCATGGGGTTTGATGACGGACCACAGATGTTGAACCTGACTGCGCATGGATGGCGCGAGTTCAAGTTTTGACATGAACGGGTCGATGTATTGGTCAGGGGAACTGATGGAATGCATGTTGAGCATTCGTGACACTTGTCGGATCAACCGCGATAGTTCCTTTTCTTCGATTGAAAATTGTTCAGCGATGTCTGGAATCTGTCGTGGAACGTTCTCCTCGCGAGCGACAAGGTATGTGCATGCCGCAGCGACGCCTGCAATGGAACGACCAGTCACGTACCCTTTGTCCGAAAGACGCCTGTACAATCGCGCTACTTCTTCCCGCAACGCTGTAGGGAGCTGCGAGCGGTCACGGATGAATTGATTGGCTTTCACGAGGTTGCGTTCGCGAGATTTACGGGTTTTTGAACGCTCATCGATGATTCTTCGTCGTCGCCATTCTCTACGGCTTTGGCTTGAGATTCCGTGTCGGCTGGCTGCACCTGTGTTCAAGTCACGAACATCGATGGTGGTGTTCAGACCTCGATCGGCTAGAGTGTAGGTCATTGGTGCACCAACACGGGAACGGTCCTCTCCTCGGTCTCTTTGGGTCCACTCTGCGCCTGGATCGAGAACATTCTCTTCAACGACCAGTCCGCAACTGTTGCATGTAACTTCTCCGCGAGTGGCGTCAAGGCTCCAATCCACCGCACCGCACTCTTCGCAGGGTCTTGTGTGACCTTCAAGAACTCGGCGCTCGCTGGAAACGTTTGTATCGTTCTGGTTGCGTCCACTTTTACTGTCAAAACTTGCACTCATCTTCTCAACTCCGGGTATAGTAATTGTTCTAACCAATATATAAATTGTTGCTTCTATTGCATCATAATCCATCAGTCGCAGGTGCCCGATTAGAAAGGAAACACTACGGTTTAATCACTATGATAAGAAGATTGAACGACAGTATATGAAGATGTGTTCAAATGACCCTATACTGTCCCGCAAATATCGAAGCCGCAATAGGGTATAGTTCAAAGACATTCTAGGATTGGTTCGATTTGATCAATATGCCAGCAACCGTTATTTTAGGAGCGCAATGGGGCGATGAAGGAAAGGGCAAACTTGTCGACAGGCTTGCAGAAAAAGCGACATGGGTTGCCAGGTTCCAAGGCGGAAACAACGCAGGTCATACGGTTGTCATAGGCGATCGTGTACTGAAATTCCATCTGCTGCCATCGGGTATTACTCGACAGGAATGTTCACTGGTGCTTGGAGATGGAATGGTCGTTGACCCTTGGGTCCTCAATACTGAAATTGAAAACTGGATCGAAACGGGTGGCGATGATCCTCGTGGACGCCGCTTGTTTGTTTCAGAACGGGCGCACATTATTCTCCCATACCATCGAGCGATGGACAGTCTTGACAAAACAATAGGGACAACTGGGCGGGGCATCGGACCGACCTACTCCGATAAAATCAATCGAATAGGCCTGCGATTTGGTGATGTAAGTGAGGTTGTGAGCGACTCGTCTTGGGCCACCACAACGGCCGAACGAATGAACAGTTCACTTGCCGCAGCAGGTTCAGATGTCCGAATCGATTCGAAGGAACTCGCTGAAGAAGTAGCTTGGATACATTCCAACTATTCAACGAGCATTGCCAACACAGGTCTGATGCTGGACAACGCACTCAAACTCAAGGAGCATGTCATCCTTGAGGGAGCACAGGGATGCTTGCTTGACATCGACCAGGGAACGTTTCCATTCGTGACCTCTTCGGTCACTTCCCGTGGAAATGCAACGCACGGCGCTGGAATCCATCCAGGTCATGTCGATGAAGTAATTGGTATTACGAAAGCGTACATCACACGCGTTGGAAACGGAGCGATGCCAACAGAATTGGAAGACGACGTCGGCGATCACCTAGGAACAGTTGGGCATGAGTTTGGAACAACGACGGGTCGAAAACGCCGTTGTGGGTGGTTCGATGCAGTCGTCATGCGTCATGCACACCGAATTAACGGATTTACTTCCCTTGCTTTGACAAAACTCGATGTTTTGGGAGGATTGGATGAACTGAAAATATGTGTCGCCTATGACTTGGACGGCGCAGAAATTACTGAAATGCCGAGCAGTGCTTCCGCACTTGCGCGATGCAAACCAATTTACGTGACTGTTCCGGGCTTTGAATCCAAGACATTGGAAGAATGGCTCGTTGTTGCTCAACATGCAAACGAGAACAAGTTGGGGGTTGCATCTTTGCCAAAAGCTGCCCAAGACTATGTGCACCAACTTGAGTCAATTCTTGGTATTCCGTGTTCAAGTGTGGGCGTGGGACCCGATCGAAACGCAACCATCGATTGCGTTTGAACACCGACAATGAAACACTCAAAAGGAAGTGTCCATAGGGACTGGCACGAGGGGCGCTTAGCTCAGTTGGAAGAGCGTCTGGTTTGCAACCAGAAGGCCGGGGGTTCAAATCCCCCAGCGTCCACCACCCTCAGAGAGTTTGAACTCGTTAGGATTGACGTTATCTGAATCCTTGATCAACCCAAAGCGCTCACAATACCAACCTGAAGTGAATAAGCCATGCATAGGATGACGATCCATCCGCATGCTATCAAGATGCTTTCTTGCGAACGAACTTCGTTTCGCTGTGTAAAATCTGGATTCTGGATGATGATTTTTGCCCAATAGATCCAGTACAACCACAGGGTGAATGCAAAAGCCAAGTGCACCCAGGAATTGTCGGTGAAAAAACGGTCACGCCATGCGAGGTGAACCATCGCTGCAAGGAAACTCATTCCGAACAACCCCCAAATCCTCTTCGCATCATGAAGTGCCCATGGAATGAGAACCAGAAGAGCCATCAGATGGTATCCATAATGAATCTTGGAATAGAAAACGAAGATGGACAGTATGCTCAGTGAGAATGCAGCAGGAATCTCGAGTTTTCGTTGATGAACAGCAACCCATGTTACAATCAGTGAAACCAGCATCACAAGGTGAAGCACTGCGCTTGGAACAAAGTAGATCGTCTCGCCCATGAAACGCCAGAACGACATACCACGCTGTTCTGTGAGTGATACTCGATAGGACGTCTGAGTATCGCTATCGGGTTGTATACCGAAGAGATAAAACTCCAAAAATTGAGTGTAATCTGAAGAAGCATACATCAAAAATGGTAGCGAAATGAGGAATGCAATGCCTAGTCCGATGGAGGCTGCATACATCCTTGATTCCCATTTATCAGGCCCAAGTACGGCGAAAGGTGAGCACAAGGCAGGGAACAACTTGGTAACCGTACCCAAGCCAAGGCTGGCTGCAGCAAGGTACCATCGTTTGCGAGAAAGGAACAGCATTGATAGAGCTAGAAACGTAACGATGATAGCATCGTCTTGAAGCATCGCGATTGAAGTAAACTGACCGAATGGTGAGGAACTGTATATCATACTTCCAGCAATGGCTAGGCGACGGTCAAACCAAGGCTCGAGGAAGAAAAACAAAACCACCGATGTCAAGAAAAGAAAGAAAGCAAACCATGAGCACCATAATAGAAGTGTATCTCCGAGAATCAAGACAGGGAGAAACAGATAGTTGATGACTGGAGGTGAGACGGTTATCATTTCCGTATCGCGATAAAGCAGCTCACCATCCAGTATTGTTTGTGCTCGATCTCGAAATATCTTGATATCTTTGTTCTCTTCTCTTGAAACATCATCACCCATTTCAAAGCCAATCAGCATTGGAGCAGAAATTGTAAATGTGAACAAAAACAGGAACAAGACCACGTTTTTGTTGCTTAATCTCCCGAGCTTTTCGAACGTATTGAGGATGCTGGAGTGGATTACATTGGCTTTACGTCTACCCAAGACATTGCTTTCACTCACATGCAGAAGAGAAAGTATTGATTCATAATGTAACTCAATATAGAATTTAGAGCAACATACATCGGTTCCATCAGAATATATCAAAGACATTATATGTAAGGTACAAAATATCTAAAATTGATGTATGCCCCTAATGACTATGACTTTGGAGATTCTTCCAATTACGCCTTTGCTGAAACAATTACCTGCGCTAATGATGAAGCAAGAAAAATGTTTGTTGAAGCCTTTGGCCACATGCTCAATTACAACCACGAACAAGCCATTGCCTGCTTCATGGCTTGTACAGAACTCGACCCGAACTGTGCTATGGCATGGTGGGGAATTGCCTATTGTGTCTCCTCGAACTACAACTGGTCACCGGGACTTGGCTCAGGATACGATCCAATTCAACAGGCACTGAAAGTAATGGACCACTGCTCAGAACTTGAGCAAGACTTGATTCGCGCACTCTCAACCCGTCACTCCGAAGAAGCAAGAGATGCAGCAGACCCAACCGTCCTCAACATGGGGAACGACCCAGAACTCAACGTTGCGTTTGCTGAAGCAATGGCACCGTTGTACGAAAAGTACAGTGGCAATCTCGATGTAACTGCAATTTATGTTGAAGCTTTGATGAATCTCAAGGCTTGGCAACTATGGGACAAAAACACGGCAACCGGCGAAATAACGCCTGCGGATGACAACACACTTCTCCTCGTTAGGATTATGGAAGATGCGTTTGAGGCTAGCGAAGAAGCCAAGGTCCATCCTGCTCTGTGCCACCTCTACTGTCACGCATTGGAACTCTCTCCGTTCCCTGAGCGAGCCCTTCCTGCAGCAGATGTACTTCGTACACGAATGCCTGGTCTTGGTCATCTGGTCCACATGCCTTCACACATCGACGCATGGGTTGGACAGTGGAAAGAAGCCATTGAATGCAACATTGCAGCCGTTGAAGCGGATGATCGCTACGTTGAACTTACTGGAAACGAATCCCAATTCTACAAGTTTTACCGAATGCATAACCACCACTTCGTTGTTTGGTGCGCTATGTTCGATGGTCAGTATGAGACCGCTCTAAAGTACGCAAGGAAGGCAGTCGATACACTACCTGCTGGAGACGAAAATGGCGGCGCTCAATTTATGCTCGCTGGAATTATTCCAATGGGAGCTATTTTCCTAGAATCCTACGTGACCATGCCATGGCACGTCATGATTCGATTCGGTAAGTGGGACGAAATCTTGGCTGAGCCAATGTACGATGACAAGGATGTCTTCCCTGCTACCATTGCGACACAACACTACGCTCGTGGTGTGGCATACGCTTCCAAGGGCATGGTCCCTGAAGCCGAGGCGGAACAAGTCTTGTTCAACGAAGCCCTTGCCAACCCTGCGCTCGCCGGTCGTTTGATGCACAACAATTTCATGTATCAAGATCCAAGTGAGGGCCCTTCAATCCTCAATGTCAATGCTTCGATCCTTGAGGCTGAAATCGAATACCGCCGACAATTCTTGGCGAAGGCAAACGGAGAGGTACATGACTTTACTGCAGCCTTCGATGAGTTGCGCCGTGGTGTTGATCTCTCGCTCAACCTCGCATACAACGAACCGTGGGGTCAAATGCAACCGGTCCGCCATATTCTCGGTGCGTTGCTCCTCGAGCAGGGTCACGTCGAGGAAGCGGAGGAGGTTTATCGAGCCGACATCAAACTCTGGAAAGACAACATGTGGGGCCTACTCGGTCTGAAACTCTGTCTTGAGGCTCGTGGAGATGCACCGGATGAACTTGCAGCCATTACAGCACTGTTCAAGCAGCGAAGTTCTCGAGCAGATATCGTTCCAGCGAAGACCTGCTTCTGTGCTCAAGATGCACTTGACAAGTCGTGCTGTGACTGATTTCAACAATCGGCCCAAGATCGAGGTACTCATTTAGGAGTACTTCCTGAAATATGCGAAGCATCGAGTGAATCTGCGATGGCAGCACTTGCTGGTGAAGCAATGGAAGATATTGGCAAGAATGTCGATACGGTTACGAAACGGTACCTATTCCTCTTCGCTCAGAGCAGCAGACAACTCTGCAACATCGATTCTGTTGTCTTCGTTCGAATCCAAAGCGTTGATGATCATGGAAATTTGTCCAGGAGACAGATGATCGCCAAGGTGTTCAATCAGGCCCTTGTACAATTCCGGGCCATTGATTTCTCCATCGCTGTTGGCATCAATCGATGCAAACACTTCTTCTGCGGTTTGGCCGCTGTCTTTCATAGCATTTCTTAGGTTTGTAATGGCCTCATCGACAGTCCACGTATCTTCGTCGCTCATGATTGTCGGTCGAGCCTTGCGTTGAATAAATCTTCCTGACTCGAAATGGTCCAGAAAATAGGTGCTTTAAACTCGAGCGAAATGCTGCAAGACAAGCATGCAAGACCCGGCATGACGCCTGGTTTGGATACTTTTGAGCGCTGTATTGTTGCGTAAGGTCATTATGTCTCGGGTGACAGGCATGGTCATGCGCACAAAGGCAGTTGTTCTTGCTTTATTGATGGCCACCTTCTCGCTTTCGGGTTGTTTCGGAGAGGATGAGGTTGTTGTTGAGCCAGAACCGGTGGCTGTTGAAGAACCTCGAATATTTGTAACCGACAAAACCGGAGCATCGCTTGATGTCTCTCCCTTAGAGATGATTTTCCAATTCAGCGATGTCGGTGAAACCGGCAAGGAACCGAGCATCGGTATCACCTCAAGCGGCTGTATTTTCTTTATTGCCATGGAGAAAGTTATGCGCTCTTGCGACGGTGGACAGAGCTGGGAAGAAACCCAAGACCCAGTGCAATGCTCGCCAACAACAAGCGACCCATATGGGTGGGTTGATCCGATCACCGACCGCGTCTTTGGCGTACAAATGATTGGTTTGGAAACATCTTGGATTTGCTGGAGCGATGACGATGGAGAAACCTGGATGGGCAACCCTCACGACTCGGGAACAACACCGCTCAATGACCACATCAAGTTGGCAAGTGGGCCATGGACCGATTCAGGCTACGGTGCCCTTGGTCAATTCACAAGCGGATTTTACGAAACTGCCGTCTATTACTGCTACAACAAAATTGCTGGTATTTTCTGTTTCACCAGTTTTGATGGAGGTGCAACCTTCGAAACAGGTGGGCAAATTATCGGTCTTGCGACCACAAACGGTGGTCTCCACGGAGCAATCTCTACCGCCCCTGATGGCACTGTTTACGTTACCCCTCGAGTAGCAACTCCGACAGTTATCGTTTCGAAAGACAACGGTTTCTCTTGGTTTGAACGAAACATGGGAGTTGACGTGAACACGCCAAACCCAAGAAAGAATTCAGAGGTATCCACCGACTCGGAATCCAACGCCTATCACATATGGACTGGAGCAGATGAAGGCGTCTACATGTCGAGATCGATCGATTCGGGTGAGTCTTGGGAACAGGAGAGCATCCGCATATCGCCTGAAGGCGTCATATCGACTGTGTTTCCACAGACCGATGCAGGTGATCCCGGCCGAATTGCCATTACCTATCTTGGAAGCGAAAACGCAGAGATGTTGAATGAATCCGACATCGATGGAAACCCTTGGAATGGAAACGCACACTACGCACCGAACAATGCAACCTATCATCTCTACATCACCTACAGCCTCAATGCTTTGGATGAGAACCCAATTTTCCACACATATCGAGTGACAGAGGATCCTGTCCAGGTTGGTTCAATTTGCCTCAACTCCGGTGATTGCAGAGACATTGGAGGCTCAAACCGCAATCTGCTCGACTTCAACGACCTGCACATCGATCGACAAGGTCGTGTCTACGTGGCATTTGCCGATGGTTGCACAGGTGATTGTGCGACCAACCCAAACGCTACTGCCTCGGATTCCCGTGACGGACGAGGAGCTGTGTACTATCTTGCTGATGGCCCAAGCCTCTATCTTGCAGATGGGGAATTAATGCCGCTCTACTGATTCATGCTGCTATAACTGCAGCCGGGTCACGTATCTTCAGCGATTGCATGATGTGCTTGAATTCCAATCGCGCCTGTGCAATACGAACCTTGCATTGTTTGATGCGAGCCTTGTGTTCTCCTCTGGTGAGTTTCCAAGCCTCTTTTGATTCGTTTTTACGTTCCAACTTCGCTGCTTTGTAGTCATCTCTGCGCTTCATTAGGTCAGTGAATCCTTTGCGCATTTGCTGAAGGCATTGCTTGAGTTTGACTTGCATTTCGTTCGAAACCTCGGATGGTTTTGCGTTGTTCTCAAATGCAGTCTTCATTCGCTGTGTTTCGATTGATTTCTTTTGGATACGATGCAAGTCCTTCGTCATCCCAAACCACGATGCGAGCTGAATCCACCACTTGGACGGATCCCAGTGGTACCACTTGTGCCCGTTTCTGTAGTCTGCTTGGAATGTGTGGTGGAAATTGTGGTATCCTTCCCCGAATGTGAGGAACGAGAGAATTGGTGAGTCCCGTGATGTGTTAGCAGTTGAATACGGCTGGGTTCCCCACGTATGGGCTGCTGAATTGATGAGGAACGTTGCGTGGTGAACAATCACGACACGAAGGAATCCACCGTAAATCAGACCACCGAGGAATCCATGAATGCCGCCGATAGCAAGCAATCCTACAATACCAGGCATGACAATTCCTACCAAGAATCCAATCAGGAAGATGTTTCGATCTTGCCAAGCGAGGATTTTGTCTTCCTGCAGATCATCAACGTGTTCGACGATTTCTTCTCCTTGGTCGACCATAACCCAGCCCATGTGTGCCCACATGAATCCGTTTTTGACGGTGTAAGGGTCTTCTTCTTGGTCGGTCTTCAAGTGATGTCTGCGATGGTCACTGCACCACTTGATTGCAGAATTCTGAAATGCTGCCGCACCGAAAAGAGCGTAAAACAAGCGCATTGGCCATGCTGCTTTGTGGGTACGATGGCTGAACAATCGGTGATAACCTGCGGTAATTGAGAGGCCGGATGCCAAATAAAAAGCGACAAAGATGACAGGTTCAACCCACGAGATGCCGTATTGAAGCGAGTAAAAAATCACGCTAATCAATGCAAGGAGTGGCATTCCGACAAGGAATGACGAGTTGATGATGTTGATCGATTTGGATTGTTCCATGTCTTTTCGGAGACCACAGACTCTTTGATGTTGTCTATCTTATTTAGATACAACACGACAATTTGCTCTATCCTTGATTTTCTGGTGGGCTGGTATCCATCAATAGGTGGTATCCTTTTATAGGAAACATCTCCGGAATTTGCTCAGGGATGCTTGTGGATTACCGGGACTACCTTGATGAAATCAATGCTCTAAACGATTACATACGTTTGGCTATCGCCATTGTTTTGATTGCCCTAGCGCTTTTTGTAGCAAAATACGCCCTCATCCGACCTTGGTGGCGTTTTGTTACCTCTACAGAAGCGGACTGGGACGATTACCTCCATCGTCCGCTAGCAAATCGAACCTATGCGCTCATCTTGGCGATCGGTTCGCAATGGCTTGCTATTCGCTGGATTTTGGGCACTTCGAGTTCAACGTATGAAACCTCAGAACCTCTTTTCGCAGCGTTTTATGTTATTCTTAGCGCCTCGATCCTCAGTGTTTCAATTAAGCATTTGATACCGGTTCTCATGGACCAATTTAGCGCCCAGGGTAGCGTCACGGTCTCTGGTAGCAACTCAATTATCGTCTTCTTCCTGCGAACCGTTGTTTGGTTTGCTGGACTTTACTTCGCACTGAATCAACTTGGAATCGAATTGTTCGGAATCCTCGCATCGCTTGCAGTTTTCTCATTGATTATTGGTTTGGCTGTTCAGCAAACACTTGGAAACATCGTTAACTCCTTCTTGCTTGCAATCGATCGACCGTTCGAAGTTGGCGACCGAATCGAGGTCGAGGGGACGTGGGGGTCCGTCGTTTCCGTCGGCATTCTTTCGACAAAAGTTCTCGATCGTGATGAACGACTCGTCGTTATTCCAAACAATACGCTTGTCCAATCAAAGGTAACCAACCACGCACGCGGAGGTGGCGATGGCGTTGCTCGTCGCATCTCCATCGTTCTAGACGTGGGCGTTGATTATCGAGAAGACATTGATCACGTGAAATACACCCTCCTGCAACTTGCAAAGGAATGTCCCTATGTTATTGAAAAACCAGAGCCAAGAATCCTTCTTCATGAACTCGCTGACTTTGCAAAGGTTTTCCGCGTGTACACATGGGTAGAGGATTACAGCGACGAATATGTTGCAAGAGACTGGCTTCTGCGAAACATCGATGAGCAATTCGGAAGAGAGAACATTAACATTCCATTCCCAACGTCGGTTGAATTGTCCGACAGTGTCTACGAACAAGCAGAGGTTACGAAACAACGAAGTGCAAAGCGTAAGATGGTTCGAGAACGGAAGAAACTTGACGAATCTCGACTCAACGCTCGTTCAGAGATTGAAGAAATCAACGAGAAACTGAAGGATCCTGATTTGAGCAAGAAAGATCGGACGGCCCTTGAAGATCGTCAGCGGGAACTCAACACACTCCTGTCTCAATTCGACCGAGATGGCAACTGATGCTTCTGCCTCATTTTTGGCGGTGAATTGAAACCCTTTGGGTCGTTGGCAACAGCATGACCGATGGGGTTGAACTCACCAATCCTGAACGGCGGATGCTGCGTTCAATGCTCGTCGCACCAAGCGATGTTCACACACTTGATCGAATCATGGATGCTTGCGACTGGAACGATCAAGCTGTTGCAGTCGGCGCTGGCCAAGGTCTGTGCGACAAGGGCGTCGTCGAGATTCAGGAGACTGTTCGGAGAACAATCCATCCGGGTCAAGAGGGTCACAATGCAATCGCAAATGGATTGCTTGAAGAGCGACTTTGGTCGTGGATTTCGTCCCAAGATGAACCCACAATGGCCAAACTTCAAGCAAAATTTGAGCGTCATGAAGCGGGTCCAGGAATAGGACTCCTCAAAAAACTCGGAGTCCAACTCGACTCTGGAAGCTTTGTGTGCGAAGATCCGTCCTTGCTGAAGTCGGAGTTGCAAGCACGAAACATGTTCCTTGCATCGCTTCCCGCTGACGAGGACGATCTCTCTGAGCGTCTTCTATCACACTTCAAAGGACGAAAAGAATTGATCGAGGTCATCGAACATCGGAGTCGAACATGGAAACTCACCGAAACAGGAAAGGCAATGTCAAATGACGGGCTGGATGAGCGAAAACAAATTTCGGAAATTACGCCTGAATTGCTGCAATCAGGCGATTGGAAGGATGCGGAGTTTCGATCCTTCGACGTGACGCTTGAATCTGCTACACCTCGAACAGGACGATCACATCCGATGCAAGAATTAATCGAACGCATCCGACGGATCTTTTTGGAAATGGGCTTCTCGGAACTCGTTGACGATTATGTTCAAACCGCAGGTTGGAACATGGATGCATTGTTCATTCCCCAAGATCACCCTGCTCGAGAGATGCAAGACACATTTTACCTC
>DAPT01000112.1:20550-27525 GCA_002502215.1 Euryarchaeota archaeon UBA124 | reverse complement strand
ATCCATGAACACGGGGGCGATACAGGCTCGAGGGGTTGGTCCGGTTCTTTTTCCGAGGATGTGTCAAAGCGTGGCCTGTTGCGAACCCATACAACGGTGAACACGATACAGCACTTGGCAAACAATCCTGATGAACCATGCCGTGTATTCTCAGTTGATCGAGTATTCCGAAAAGAGGCGATTGACAGTACACATCTTCCTGAATTTCATCAAATCGAGGGCATCATTATGGAACCCGGCGCAAACCTTCAGATGTTGGTGACCACGCTGAAAACATTCTATGCAAAAATGGGGTATCCTGAGGTACGCGTGCGCCCTGCTTACTTCCCATACACTGAACCAAGTCTCGAAATAGAGGTCAAATGGAAAGGGAAATGGCTCGAGCTTGGTGGCGCAGGAATTTTCCGTCCAGAGGTGACTGAGCCTTTGGGTATATCCTCGCCTGTATGCGCTTGGGGGATGGGTTTGGAGCGTCTGGCTATGCTTGTCCTTGGATTGGACGACATTCGCCAGTTGTATATATCGGATCTTGAATGGCTTCGCAACCAACCTTTGTTGTGATGTTTGCTCAACGATAATAAACTACAATGACAACGTACAACCATGTCACAAGGCATGCATTTGTCAAATACAGAGACGATACCAGGGAAACTCATCACGGCTTCGTATGGTCTCGTTCAAGGCTCAACCGTACGTGCAAAGAACGTTTTCAAGGACATTGGAGCAGGTTTCAAGAACATGGTCGGTGGCGAGCTGAAAGCGTACACTGAATTACTCCAAGAAGCTCGAAACGAAGCACTTCAACGTATGATGATGGATGCTCAAGCACGTGGAGCAAACGCCATTGTTAATGTTCGATTTGCAACATCCGCAGTTTCGGGCGGTGCAGCTGAATTGTTTGCTTATGGAACTGCAGTAACTATACAATGAGGCGATCATTTGGAAGTCGTGTTCATCATTCTCTTGAATCTCATTCCAGTGTTTTTATTTGTTGTCTTGCCGTTTTTCTTGTCTTGGGTTTTTGGCAATTGGCACCAAGGGCGCATCATAAATCAGCTCGCTGCTGAAGAAATGGCACTGAACAATTCTGGAGCCGGCCATCCGGTGAGCAATCTGTCGAAGCCCAGCCAAGCGACAGGTATCGAAACGTCGATGCTGGTTATGTCAAGCGTATCAGTTGGCCCCTCTTGGTGGCAAATGATGCTCGGCGGTTGGAAGAATTTCTTTGGCGGTCGAATTGAATCCTATGACAAAATGCTTGGCTACGGTCGACGCAAAGTACTCCATGACATGCGAGTTCAAGCTCTCCAACAAGGATTTGATGAGATCATCAATGTCCGAGTTGAGACATCCATGGTCACAAAAAAGTCCCAACGCGACGACAAAACCGCCGGTTACGAATTCATCGCTTATGGTACTGCGATTAAGTACAGTAGGTCCTAAAGTTAAGTAGTAAACCCTTCACCTAGTGAGTTGGGGAACACCTATGGGAAATGAAAAATTAATAGCTGGCGCAGTAATGATTCTACTGAATTTGGTTGTACTAGCACCGATTGCAACAAGCATGGTTGAAGGCGCAGTTGATGACAACTTTGAGACCTATCCGTACGATTCAGCATGTGCTGATTCGGACTGTACGACTGCAGAAGAAGACTGGGCAACATCGACGTCCACACGCACCTATTACGCATGGAATCTCACCAACGCCGATGAAGTCATGGCGGGTGATGAGGCTGTCTACGAGGAACTGGGTCCGTTCGAATACGACATCACCTACACTCGTAACATCATCGATTTTGACAGGACTGCTGGAACACTCACATATGATGAATCCAAGGTATTTACATGTTCAGAAACCTCTCCGAATGACTGCAACACCATGATTACACAACTCAACATTCCTTTCCAACCTCAAGTTGTTGGAGCAACTGGACTGGCCATTGATGGTGTCATGGACACGACCAAGGCTGGATTCACTGCAGGAGCAATCAACAACGAGATGACTTCATTCAGTGCTGGCAAGGTGACAGCCGAATGGGTTACAAATACCATGGCAGGTGGCTATGTCGCATTTACCGATGGCCAAACAACGGATGCAGCAAATGCTTCGATTGCGATTGGTACTAGTTGGTACGATCAGTTTGATGCTTTCTTTGCCGCAACTAACGGGTCCGGTATGAACAACATGCCAGGATTCCCCCCTACTGTAACTTACACTCAAGCAATCCAAGGTCAGCAAACCGGTGGAGTCACTTTCGCTGGTAATGCATCAATTACCGATTTGACTTACGCATTTGATTCCGCAGTAATGCCAACTGGCGAGGATGTTTCACTCACTGGAATGGTTGGTGTCATGGTTCTTGCTGGCCACTGCGTCGCATTCCCGACCGCAACCTATGATGAAGTCATGGCTGATGCAGGAAACGGCTTTGTCAATGTTGGAACTATGCAAAGAGCCGGTATCTGGGGCTTTACAGTTATGGACGGAGCAATGCCAGACATTAACGCAACAATTGCTAACGACTGGGCTGTTTGTTTTGGTATAGGTGGTATGTTTGGTAATGTGTTCGGCGGTGGCGATGCTGACTGGTTTACTGACCAAACTGGCACCGCTGTCGATGCATCAACTCGAATGATGAACTACCTTGGAGTTGACCTTGATAATGCAGTTGCTATGAATCTACTGTTTGGTGGCCAAGGCTCAGATGATCCAATAGGTATCCTTGCAACCAACGAAGCCGGAACTTCCTTCGGACTTGCGACCTTTATGGGAATGGATGCTCCTGATGCAATGACTGCGTATGGTCTTGATGCAACTCAATATGGCGTTATTGCAACATGGGTTGGCGGCTGGCTAAGCAGTGCATCCGCACTACCAATGGTTCTCCTTGGTGGAACAGGTACTATCACTGCAGAGCAATTCGTTAACGTTACCTTCGGTGACACTGATCCAATAAACGGTGGTTACCTCGACAACAGCCTCAACCTTGGTGGAGCATGGGGAACTGCCCTTGTCCCAGCTTCAGAAGGAGCACCTTCCATTGCTCTGGATGCAGCAGTGTCTGGGGAGATCCTCTACGGTCCTCTTGGGCTAACTACCCGAACAGGTGCAACACTGTTCCTCTACGGTGAACTCACTGGAATGACGCCTCCAATCGACCTTGCTACCATGCAACCGGGAGCACCTATGGAATGGAACGCAACAACCGTTTCTGCGATTTATGGCGTTGATGCAAATGCTGCGAATGCTCTTCGAGCCCTCATGATGAGCGTCATTTACGCTGACTTTGTTCCAGGACTCCTCGTGGACTCCTTTGGTAGCAGCGGACAGTACATGTCCATGCCATTGAACAACTGGCTCTACGGCTGGTTTGACCCAGTTGGCATGATGATTGCCTCAGACCCAACCGCTCCTTCTGCAGGTTGGGCAAAGTTGGAAACCAATGAGACCTTTTACGGGTCTGGTGGCGTCTCAACAGGAAATGCCACTGTCTACACCATGTGCACCGGGCACAACCCTGATTGCGAAAAGGGCGAGGCTGTTTCAGAAGATGGATCCGAGTTCCTCTCCTGGCGAAACACCGAAATGATGACTGGAACATTTGGCCTTGTTACGACTCAATCACTTGTCGGAACCACAGGTGGATTCCTAACAGGTGATGGCGACTTGGTTGATGCTGGTGGCTATGCTGTAGCACCAATTGCATGCAGCGGGACTGGTGAATTGAAAGGTATTCCTGTTGATGAGTGCTCTGCTTCGGTAGATCCAACAACAAATCCAATCACTGCAAAACTCGTCAAGCAGTTCTCGCTACTTGATGCATTGACGCCTGCGCTTCCGGTTTACTTTGGCGCTGAAATCAACATGCAATCTGAGCAGCTTTCTGGACTCATCATTGCTGGTGATTCGACCTCGACGTTCTATCTCGACACACGAACTGGAACCGATCTCGCATCCACACCAACGATGGATGACTTGCAACCAGTGTTCCAGATTGTTCAGGGATCTGAGATTGCAGATGATGACGCAGAAGATATGGAAAGTGCCGTTGTCCAAAACCAAGAATACATGGGCTGGTGGATGAACTTTGACAACGGATTCGATTACGTTGCATTGTTGCTCTATATTGGCGGTCTTGCTCTGATTGTCATGCACTTTGCCATGACTGGTAAGAAAGAAGATGAGTTGACTCAGTAAACTACGTCACACAATCTTAAGCATTACCAGTCCTTGGGGTATCCATGGACAACCGAGCGAAGATAACCATCTTGATTGGACTTGGGGTCTTTCTCATGGGCATCATAGGCATGATCATTGGTGCTGCCGGAATCGGTGGCGTGGAAGAAGAATGGAACAACTTCGCACTCGAAGATGTGACAAATGGAACCGTAACCATCGAAGACACTGATGGAATTGGCGACGTAGGGGTAACGTTTTGGGTCAAAGGGGAATATCTTGATGACGATGAGAACGGCCTCTGGGATGTCTGCGAACAGGTCGGTATTCGTGTCATTGAGAAACCTGCGGTATCCGAAACATGGGCCACAGGGGCCTCTGAGTTCGATGGCGACTTCTATTCCGAAGTGCTCTACGACTTTGACAAGGAAGGGACGTCAAGTTGTGAGTCCGATTATCGAAATAAAAACAACGAGCGAGAAGCCAATGGGCTTGTTAAAATAGGCCGTGCGTGCTATGGATGTCTCGCTGGAGACTTCACCTTTGAATCCAATGAAACGGTATGGGTTACGTACGACGATGCCCTCGGAGAAGAAATCGCTGAAGAAGTTGGCCTGATTGTGCTCGGCTTCCTTGGTGGCTCTGGTGCATTGTGCTGCGGAGTTGTGGTTATGCTCATTGGGGTGATCCTGATTTTTACATTGAATGACGATGCACCGGTTCAGATGCAGGTTGCTGCCGATGGGTCGTATGTCATGAACCCAGCTACAGGGAACACCGTTGGCGTTGGCATCAATCAATCCATACCTCAAGTATCAACGACACCATCAGTGATAACGGAAGAAATGACCAGAGCAGAACCCTACCAGTTCCCATCAACGGACGAATCCGTCGAGACTGAAGGAAAAACCACTACAGAATGAATCGAACCCTCCTAAGGAGGCATTCTTATAAATTGCCAGTCGAAAGGATACACCATGCATACAGCAGGTAAGGTATTGTTAATCATTGGTGGAGTAATCACGGCTCTTGGAATTGTTTTGATTGTCGGGGGTGCAACGACTGCAAATCTTGACCCTTCAAACGAGAACTACTACGCAGGAAACGGTGGAGATACCTGGACGGTTCCTGGTGATGATTTCTACGCTGTCTACACTTCGAGCTCAGTCAATTGTGAATCGTTTGAAATGACAATTACGAGCTCTGACGATTCCGAGTACAACCTCTTCAGTTCCTCTTGTGACTACAACAATGAGGATGACCTAATTGATGATGATTACATTAAAGTCGGAGATATTAGTTTCTGGGAGACAAACGCAGGAGACACACTTAATTTCGGCCAGACCTCCTCAACAATCTACGTTGTTGGTGAATTTGAAGCACTAGGTGACGCAGCTGGAGGATTCCTTGCTGCAGCTGGTGGTGTATTGATTGCCATTTGTGGGGGTGTCATCCTCCTCATTGGACTCATTCTCGCTTTGACACTCAAGACCAAAGATCCTGTTGTAATGCAACAAGGACAAATGATGGGTGGACAGATGATGGCAGGACAGATGCCAATGCAGCAAATGCCAATGCAGCAAATGCCTGCACAACAGGTACCAGTACAGCAAATGCCTGCACAGCAAATGCCTGCACAGACAACAGCGCAGCCGTTCGAGTACGAACAGAAGTAATCACTCTTCTTCGTCCTCGTAGAGGAACGTATTGCATGCTGGACATGTGAATGAACGAGGGCGATCGCCATCGAGTTCGGTGACCGTTCCACAAGATCCGCATAGGATTGTGGTTTTCTTTGGTTCGTCAATGGTGACATCAACTCTGTACATGATTCGATTTGCATCAGGGAGTTGCTCAGGACTTGGTGTCCAAGCAGCGATTTCTTGCTCGTTCATTGTTTGCTGGCTTGAGGTACTCATTCCAACAATGAACAAGAAAATTCCAGAAACGCCGATGACTGCCCCCATCGAAAGAACGCCTCCAACGGATAGGAAAGCCCCAAAAACGATGCAAATTGCTCCGGATAGAATCAGGTTTTCTCGCACATTGCGAACCATCGCCATCACCTAGTTGAGAACAGTTGCGAGTGTCTTAGCGACTCGCTCAACTGCATTGCTGGGCATTGCACACAAACCGATTCGAATGCCTCCACGGAGCGGTACGAGGTAGACGTGATGCTGTGCGCATGCTTCAGCAATCTTCTCTGGATCATCGTGCTCAAGCCACGCGAAGAAGCCATCATGCGTTGGATTGACCGGAACGTCATGTACTTCGCACGTACGTACGAAGGCATCTCGTCGTTCAGTAAGCAATCCTTGCAATCGATCACGCTCAGCCGCCCAGGCTTCTGCGGATTCTTCGTTCCCGTGCAATTGTGCTGCCGTGTATTGAAGGATTCGTGGTGCTGCAGACCAAGTTTGTCGCCCAGTTGTCCCAAACACATCACGTAAACGCTCAGTAACGTCCTGATCTGGATGAATCCCGATGAGTGCGCCTGTCCTTAGTCCGTAAGCTGTGTGTGATTTTGACAGAGAAAGCGCGTAGGTAATGAGGAAATTTTCAGGCCATGGTGTGCCATCCTCCATTGCATCAACGATGGTTTGTCCCCACCCATGCGGTTCGTTTGCATACAGGCTGTACGCAGTATCGAGAAGGAGTGTGTGGCCCACATCTGGGCGTTTTGATGCACTCGCCATTATGATGTCAAGGGCTGCTCGACGGCCTTCCGCAGTCATAGTCAATCCTGTAGGGTTGTGTGCAGGGTCGTTAAGCCAAACCATCACGGTGCTTTGTTTCTC
>DAPT01000112.1:0-20168 GCA_002502215.1 Euryarchaeota archaeon UBA124 | reverse complement strand
TCGCTTCCTTCTTCGGGAAGCAATGGCCATGTTGCCATCTCAAGTCCACATCCTTTGAGAAAACCTGCATAAGGCCCCCAATGTCGATCTCGAAGCAAAATAGCATCGCCTCGCTCGCAGAGATTGTTTGCAGCGAGGAAGAGTGCCCCCGAGCCACCAGGTGAGGCAGTTGAAACAAAACTGAATCCCAATGATTCCATGGTCGCTCTGTGTTCACCGAGCGCAAGTGAGATGCTTAGATCTAGAAAATCTGGAAGTCCTTTGAGTGGTGCATAAGAAGAAAACTCCACTGCAGGGGCTTCCCGAAGCATCCGATCAACGACGTTGTTGATCGCCAAGGTTCCATCGTTTTCCAATAGTATACCTGCAGTTCCATTTACTGCATCGTGCCCTTCCTCTTTTGCAGCAAGATAACGTGCATACCACCCGAAGATGGTATCATTGCCTTGGCGCGTTGAAGCAAGCGCATTCACAAGGGATGCACCGGGTGCTTCGTCCATGGCCCAGCCAAGCAGGTTCCCCATTTGACCTTGTGGGGTTGAACCGTTTCCTTCATCAAGGGGTGACACGACCCGTGGTTCAAGGCCAACGTAGCACAGTCTGGTAGTGCGTCTGATTTGTAATCAGACGGTCGGGGGTTCGAGTCCCTCCGTTGGCTCCACCAATCCGATGCACAAGAATGCTCAAACCGTTGAAGCGTTTGGTCGTTTCATGAGCGCTGCTCGAATCGACGGGAAAGCGTGTGCAGCTGATTTGGAAAAACGACTCAAGCAACGTATTGCAAATTGTTCTGTTCAGCCGCATCTTGCAGTTATCATTGTTGGCGACGATCCTGCTTCGCACGTCTATGTGAACAATAAAATTCGTTCCTGTGAGCGGTTAGGGATTCGTTCGACACATGTTGAACTACCTGAAGATACGGATGAATCCGTGGTTGCTGACTACATTCAGTCAATGAACCAACAAAACGATCTACACGGAATCCTCATCCAATCTCCACTTCCAAAACATATGAATGAAGAGGCGTTGACAGAACTAATCGATCCGAGAAAAGACGTTGATGGTTTCCATCCAGTGAATTTGGGCCGGTTGGTGCAAGGAAGAAGCGATGGTATGGTTCCATGCACGCCAGCAGGTGTAATGGAAATGTTGCGCTGGGCTGAGGTTGATTTGACTGGAAAGAAAGCCGTTGTTCTTGGTCGTTCATTCAATGTTGGTATGCCTCAGGCATTGCTGCTTGCAGCCCGTGGAGTTGACGCAACTGTGACGGTCGTCCATTCGAGAACAAGGGATGCAAAATCAGAATGCCTCCAAGCGGACGTGATTGTGGCAGCTGTTGGACGACCAGAGATGATTCAACCGGATTGGGTGAAAAAAGGTGCCATCGTCGTTGATGTTGGAATCAATCGCGTTGATGATTCGAGCCGAGAAAGAGGCTGGAGGCTCGCTGGAGACGTCCATCCTGATGTTGCATTGCACGCATCACTGCTTTCACCGGTTCCAGGTGGTGTTGGACCCATGACAGTGGCGATGCTCATGGCCAACACTGTTACTGCAACTGAACGTTTGTGTTCGTGAAGATGTGAGTCCATGGAACAGCGTGCCCCACAAACTGCGGCGTTTGCTTCCACTGTATCCACAATGTCCATGATCGCACTGCTTGGAAATGCCTTTCTTGGCATGTATCCAGGTCAAGACGGTCAGCGAGTTCTTCTCAAACCACTGTTCAGTGGTTTTCTCTCTGGCAATACCAACGATTACTGGGCTCCTACGGGATGGTCCCAACAAGAATGGATTTGGCTTCTCCTCACTGCATGCCTCATCGTAATAGCGTTCTGGGGCCGCAGTGAGCGGCCGGTACCTGAATTGCCTCAACGACGCTCTGTTGAGGAGCAAATTGCTGACTTTGAATCAAGCAGTACCGTGGTTGGAACAAGACAAGTAACCACGATCAATCAACAAACTTCGAGTATCATTACATCGATCATCGGTGAAAATCCAACCGTTGATTCGAAGAGAGTTGAATCCGCAACTGAACTCCTCTCCAAGGGTGATTTCGGCTCTCAGGCGGCTTCGATTGTCAGGGAGCGAAATACCGACATTGAATCAGGATTGTTTGAACCTCAACTTCAAGAAAAGGAAATGGAAGAAATCGCTACAGACGATCGAGATTTTGTGACCGATGGTCCAGCCTACGTACCATTGCCCGGTGCAGAAGCAAGAAAAGACCCACCCCCACTGCTACGCGATCAGCATAGTGCGTTTGTGACCGACGGACCTGCGCACATTCCACTTCCCGAACTTCCTGATTTGGAACAAAACGAGAAGATTAGCGTTCCAGATATGCCTTCGTTGGACGACTTGCTTGCTCCAAGCAAAGGAGTTCCCCAAATGCCGAACTTGGATGATTTGTTTTGAAATCGAAGAGAGAGGTTCAAAACGGTTGATTGCGGAGGTCTGATTGATGTGGACGTCCTCCTTTGATTTGCATTGCCACACAACGCACAGCGATGGTTCTCTGTCCGTTGACGAACTTGCGGACGAAATGGCCAAGCAGCAAGTCAAAGTCTGGTCCTTAACCGATCATGACACCATCGCAGGATGGGACGAGGCGAAACGCGCTGCTTCAGAGCGTGGAATCAGATTCATACCTGGGGTCGAGCTCACATGCGATGTTGAACTACCGTGGAACCGTGAAATTCTAGAAGCAAACTCACGAAATCGCCCTCCTTCGTCCTGGCATTTGTTGGCTTACTTCCCACACGAACCACTGGAAGATGGATTGAAACAATTTGAAGTATGGCTTTCACCTCTTCACGAAGACCGTGTGCCACGAATGCTCGAGATGATTGACAAGGTGAACGCATTTGGAATGAAAATCGATCCAGTCGACGTACTCTCCCGTGCCAAAGGCAGTGTTGGACGTCCCCATCTCGCCATGGCGATGGTTGATGCGGGTCATGTCGAATCCATGAATGAGGCCTTCGAACAATGGCTGGGCGACGGTCGGCCTTGCAACGTTGAACGTCCAAAACCATCGCTTGCTGAAGCAACAGCATTGGTACATGCTGCGGGTGGAATTACCTCGCTGGCACATCCGCGTTACTATGGTGTGGACTATGAAACATTGATTCAGCATTTGAAAGCCTCGAACGTTGATGCAATCGAGGCTTTTCATCGGTCCCATTCAGACGATGACCGTCATCGTTTGTGGAAACTCGCCGAAGCATACGGTCTTGGAGTGACGGTCGGATCGGACTTCCATTCGTTCGACGGTGGGCATCGACCAGGCCACATGCCGGTCGTGATCAATGGTTTACCTGAGCTGATTTCCTCGGCATGATCCGGTGGACAATCAGTGCTCCCTCAAACAGCAGAATTACCGGGATGGAGACGAGGAAGAGCGAGAGTGGGTCAGGCGGAGAAAAGATAGCACCCATGACGAATGCAGAAAACCAGATGTGTTTTCTGTAAGCAGTAAGCGACCGAAGCTCGACCATGCCAACACGCAAGGCGAGAAGAGTGACCACAGGTGCTTGGAATCCGATTGCGCTGGCAATGCATAAATTCAGGATGAATCCAACATATGCTCCCAACTTCCATTGCGTTGCAAGCCCCGCTTCCTGAGCGTCGTTGCTGAGATATTCAAACAACATGGGTGTCAACAGCTCCCATGCATAGAGAATTCCACACGTGGCAAGAATCAGGCTCGATGTCATTGAAAGAACAAACGAAAAACCCGGTTTTGGTGGCCTTATCTTGAGTTCTCGAATTCGCTCAAGAACAAGTGGATGACGAATACCACGAAGTGTTGTTTCCGTAATGAGGAGCAAGAGTGCTAGGAAGAGACCAAAACTCGCCGAAAGTTGAATCTGCAACATAAGGAATTCAACCGGCGAGGTAACGATGACGTTGACATCATCAGGGAGCCGTTGCTCTTCAATCAGCCACGTTACTATTCTTTTTGCAATGGGGAACCCAACAACCAGACCAAACAGAAACAGCCCACCCAATGCAGTGGCTCGTTTTCGTAAGTACGCTCGCACTGATTTGAGAAGTTCCCCGCCAGGAGAATCCATCAGTTCGCTTACGGCGTCTTCCAAGGACGGTGAGGACGCCATGTACATCGCAGGGGCTGGTTCCCAAAAAGTGAATGCTTACTCTTCTTCCCAAGTATGCGATGGTCGTGCATCAAACCACTCACGACCGTTGTTGTTCAGTCGATACAAGCGATACACGACGAAACCTGTGATGTACAGCGATGGCAAAGAGAGCGCAACTGCCTGTGTAATTGAATCTTCGGAATTTTCGTAGACAGATTCCACCCTTACTTCCAGAACACCATCATCGCCTGCGTGATGAAGGAAAATAAAGCTGTAAACATTCGGTGATTTGACGTTCAGATCAATGCTCTCATTTGGCAGGAGTGTTGCAGAACAGGCTACGCCTTGCGTGCAGTGGTATTCCGCTAACGCTTTCATTCGATCCCAGTCAACACTGAAATTGGAAAATCCCGTTTCTGCAAGGTTTACCGTAATGATAGCGTATTCAAGGTTGATTGAATCATCCATATTCTGAATGGTGGTTGTTGCACCGTATTTCGGGTTCATCTCTGCGATCAGGTCATGAACCGTTTCTCCAGGACCAAGCTGGAACGATGGTTGTTCTTCGTTTGTTGAACTTTGATGGTTGACAGCACCCATAATTGCTGCAAAAAGGATGAGAAGAATGGTTCCTTCGACCAAGACATGTTTCCGTACCTTTTCACGGTCAACACCTTTGAACATTGAACCATGGTCGTTTCTTATCCTCGGTTGCAGATGATGAATAAACAATGCACCGATGCCACCCACAATCATTCCGAGAGGGATATCAATAATCCAGTGAATGCCGAGGTAGAGAATTGCAAAAATAAACATCATTGTGTTGATGAGAATGAACATATGATAGCGATAATGGCGCCATTCCTTGAGCGTATGGCCTTTTGATTTGACATGAAGATAATTGAGCATCAAAATACCAAATGGAATTGCTACGTGAAGCGAAGGAACAGCATTGTCCAACGGGTCGTGCGTTGCATAGAAGGTAGCGTACCATGAATCATGATACAACAAGGCATCCATCCCAGGTATCCATGAGGATGTCACTTCAACATTGAAGAACAGATAATATGGCACTGCAATGGCATAAATCAGCAAATAATTCATGGTGACTTTGTCGGTCATGTCTCGATCGCTCGTGTATGCAAAATAGACGGTTGTGACATAGATGAGGAAAAGGTAAACGAAGAGATAATGAAAGTTGAGAAACGACGTAAGAGCATCGTTGTTGAAGAAATTTTGAATCCAAAGCACAGCATTACCCTCAAGCCCATGAACAGCATCTGTCCAATGGCCGACACGTTCCTTGATGGGTTCATTCAGCCCATCTGTTAGATTCTTCCACCTGATGATGACGATGTATCCCATTGCGTGCAAATAATAGCGTTGCTTGTGGATCGTTTTCAGCCAAGTCCCGTACTTCACTCTCGATTCTTTGTCATGGATTGAGAAAATAGAGCATATGATTGGAGTCAAGAATAAGATCATACCCATCATGACCGCATTAGGACTCATGCATCTCCGCCGTGGAGTTCGCATATAGAGATTTACTGACGAAGTACACAATCCACGTGATTCATCACAATCTATCGTGATGGGCTTCAAGAAGCACAATCAACTGGAGATATTGAAGCCGATGCCCCAACAAGCTCCAGAGAACACGCTCCAAAGTCTCATTCATGGGATGAGTTTGTTTGACGCAATCGAATTTGATATCCGTTTGACTGCAGACGAACAGGTTATCATTCACCATGATCGGGAAGTCTCAGTCTCACCATCAAGGCGAGAGAATCGATCGCAGTTTGTCGAAGATTGGACGTTGGACGAGCTGACTGAACTTGGATTCTGTTCACTTGAGTCACTGTTGGCTCACCCCACCATTCAAGAATCCGTCCAAGAAGGTGGAAAGGTTCTGGTTGTCGAATCCAAACGGCCAAGTTTTAAACACAAGCGAAGTGGAGGCTTGCTGAATAAAAAGAAGCACGATGCTCACATGGGCAAGACTATGAAATTAGCAGAAGCCTTGCTTGACCAATATGAAATTCCAAAACGTTCTACTGTTCATTACGCATTTCACAAGTCGATGGAAAATGCAGTACGCGTCGGAAAGGTTGAACGAGATTGGTCAACATTGTTGCCGACTGTCCATCCTTTTGCTAGTCGTAAGCTACAGCGAATGCTCGCATTTCCAGAATATGCAACAACCTCTTTTGCTCGACTGATGCGTAAGCATCAAAAAAATGGATCCCCGATGATGCCATGCGCAATCGAATACATTCTTCCACCAACAAATCTTGTTCCCTTCGGTCGTACTGTTGGATTGAAAGGCAGGCGACTGAAACAATTGACTGCCATTCGGAAGGGATTCCCTGTCTATCTGTGGCCCGTTCTCCCCAAGATTGAGCATTCTGTTCTCGATGCAGGACTGTCAGCCCTGACTGATGAAAGCAATCCCGAATTGACCTGGTTACCAAGTGGCCATGCTCGATGGACACAACCAGCAACACGTCCACTCGATGAAGCCCAGCAGAGACAACTCAATGATGCAACGAAAGAGACGCACCTGGATGTTGTTAAATCCCTAAATGAGGATACACAACCTTGGAGTGAATGCGACTCATCTCGGAAGCGTGAACTTCTTGCTTACTGGAGGAAAAAATGGCAATGGAGTAAATCCGTGGACGAACTCGTTCGTTTCGAAAAACAGGATGGAAGCATGCCTTGGGAAGTTGTTCGAATGATTGGGCACCGTGGTTCGGGGAAAACCAAACGCCCTGTTTTGTGATTACTCTTGCTCAGTTTCATCTGCGAGATGTTGCTTGGCATCATGGCGTAAAAATGGGCCGTACAATGTTGGCAGAAGCGTCACGCTCGAGACCATCGCAAGGCTGATTGCAACGATGAATACTTGACCAAACAACCGAAGCGGTAGGAGTCCAGAGAGGTTGAGAATTGCAAAACCACCCGCAGTACTGATGGCTGCACCGAGCATGGCTCGTCCAGTCGTAGCTGTTGTTTTTGAAGTCCATTGGGCGACTGTTTTCTGTGGATGCATTTCGACTTCTTCCTCAAGACGAATCACGTAATGCACAGCATAGTCGACACCGAGTCCGAGTGCAAGAGCTCCGATTGTTACTGTTTGAGAATTCAATTGATAACCAGCGAGCCCCATAATTCCGTACACCCACATAACCACTGTGATGAGCGGTATCCAAATCACGCCGCCCCGGAGGACAGCCTGGGTAATGCTTTGCGTTCGAACGAATTGAATAACGATCAGCACAAACAAGATAGTAAACGCAACAATGGCGGTTGATGTGATCGCTGATATTGCTACATCTGCGCTGATTTGCGCAAGAATCAATGCACGACCACTGAGTTCCATCGAGAAGGTTCCATCCACGGATGAAGAAGCATCCTCCAGTGATTCAGAAAGCGCTTCTTCAAAGTCAACCGTTGCTTGCCAATCCAGTGTGTTGGCTTGGAATGAAATGATGGTTTGTTGACCGTCTGTGTACAGCAGTAAGTCGACAAGATCACGGCCTGAACTATTCTCAAGGAGGTATGCTTCGAGTTGATCAAAACCCTCGGATGTGGTCAAGTTGCTCAACAAACTATCCAAAACCGAATTTCTCCCACGTTCCGATTCAAGCGTATCCCACAGACCCGTGGGGACGCCGGTTACTCCTTCGGTATTGCTGAGGGTTTCGATTGCGATGTTGTATGCGAGGACACCTTCGGCTGAGAGGATGTTTCCTTCAAGGACGACATACAGCGGTGTTGGGCTGCTCTGGAATTCCTCGGCGATCATTAGGAAATCTTGGACGACTTCAAGAGAATCATCGAATTGATCAACCGTGTCAAAACCAACCTCGAGTGAGCTCATTCCGTACGCCATTGGAAGGGACAGAATAAGAGCAACCAAGATGACGAGAGCTGGTTTATGTTCAGCCATTTGACCAATTGCATTCGTTAGTTTGGTCTCGTTCATTGCACCCGACTTTTCAAGAGGCAACGCTTTCGAGGGAAGCGCAGTCATCAATGCAGGCAAAAGAGAGATGCTCAGTACATAGATTGCGAACAAGCCAAGTGCGATGACCGTGCCGAAATTGACAAGGAACATTTGCGATGAGAGCCGAAACGACAAGAATCCGACCATGTCTGTGAAGATTGCAATGACCAATGCTGCAGAGGTAAGGACTGCACCGCTTCGTATTGCTTTTAGTCGCAATTCATTATCGAAATCCTTGAGCGTTGTTCTTCCTTGAGGGTCGTTGCGTTCGATGTCTTGCATAACCTCGCGAATTCTTGTTACGACGTGGATTCCGTAATCGACACCGATTGCAAGCAAGAGAATCGGAATGCTGTTCATGGCAGCATTGAATGTTAACCTGAAGATTCCTGCAGCGCCATAGGTTGCTGCTATTGCAAGAATTGTCAACCCAATAACGTATGCAGTATCACGCACGGACCTGAATTTAATGTAAAGCAAAACTGTAAGGAAAAGCAATGCAAGCGAGGTCAAAATACCTATCTCTTTTCCGATGTTTGCGTTTTGTTCATACTGGAAGGCTGAGAAGGAAAAGACTCGCAGATTCTCATCACCTGTCGAATTTTTCATGTCAACGAGAGAGGCATCGGCCCAATCAACAATGCGTTGCTGTACATCACCGATGATCTCTGCGTTCTCGTAATTTTCAGGGTCTGTTGAGACCACAAGGCTAATCAGAATAGGACCATCACTCTCCCAAGGACTCTGTTTGTCTTCGGCAGGCATTGTTGCAATGATGTTGCTACGATGGTCGATGTTCTGGAGGCCGGAATAGGTCCCAAGGATACCTTGCAACTGACCTACAATTGGTGCAAGGAGCGTGGCCTCTTCTAAACTACGGCTCTGTAATAATCCCTGAATTTGGCCTTGGAGCATACCCAATTCTGCGCTGATGTTGCGATTTCCGTCCATTCGCTGCTGCCATTCCTGAACTGTACCAGGGTTCCATTCCCGTAACTCCTGTGGCGTCGGCGCCACGGGGGAAGGAACAGAATCGACAGCATCCTCGAGATCAGTTAGAGCAGCAGTAAAATTCTCCTCACTCGCAACACTCACGTTTGCAAGTTGGAGTGTCAGTAGTTCTCGCCAGACCTGTGTAGTGACTGGATCTTGGGAGTTCAGCCAGAACAAGGCAGATCCTGCTGGGCCAGACGTAGCACTTCCTCCAAACAGCGTTTCCTGATAGGGGAGGAACAACTCGTTTGTAGCAAGATCTGCCTCGAGGTTTGCAAACTGTTCCCATGTCGTGGTTTGATTCATGCCACCTTGTTCGATTTCATCGATGATTCGGATAAAATCTAACGATGCTTGGTACCGGTCCTCGATTTCATAAAGCAATTCAGTTGTGTCATTTTGAGGATAGAAGGCATCTTCACTGTTGTCGAAATTAATGAATTGTGCCATGGAGGACAACGCCATTGTAAGGATAAAAATGGTGGCAATTGTTGCCTTTGGACGGTTGACGGAGAGTGATGTCAATGAGTTAAATGGGTTCTCCATAAAATCGATTTCTTGGTGTCAATTATAAATGAGTGTTCAATATTTGAAACAAATCGTACGTGAATTTGAACATCCATTGATAAGTCGTGATACGAAAGGAGTTCCATGAGCGAAACATTATCCAAATGGAAACGAGTGTGCAAGTCATCTAAATTGAAGATGAACAAAATAAAAGGAAAAGCCATTGGAACAAAGATGGTACTTGTCATGCGTACCGAGGAGGGTCTCTTCGGAAGCAACGCCCTTTGCCGTCACATGGCGTGGCCAATCCACTGGGGCGGTAAGATCAAGGATGGATGTTTGCGATGCCCGCTTCACCAAACGTCGTACCATCCCGAGGACGGTTCAGTAAACGAATGGTCCCCTGCGCATTACTTCCCAGCTTACGGAAAATTGCTCGGAAAGCTACGAAAACCAACTTCGTTGAAAACCTATGACGTAAGGGAGCACGAGGGCTACGTTGAGATTGATCTCAACTCTTGATCAATCGACGTGGCGAAGGACTTGCTCCCGTGCCAAGTATTTCGGACGATAAATAGGAACGCCCTTTCCGTTGCGCATAACAACTCTTTCGTCAAAGATCTGCGCTCCGATTCCTGCTACACGTGCCCAACCAAAGAAGGTGGTGTAGTAATTTGGGTCTTTGAGTCCTACATGGTGCAACAAGGCTCCTGATGCAATATCGACATTCGCATTGGGGTTGGAAATCTTCGGGTTTTCCGCTAAAACTCTCGGTGCAACTTCTCGCAGCGTTCGAATAATTTTGAAGTTCTCATCGTCTGGACACAACTGCTCACCAAGGGCGAACTGGGCGGTCGCACGAGGATCTTCCGACCGTAGAACAGCGTGACCAAATCCAAACACAGGTCGTCGAGCGGCGAGCTCTCCTCGGACAAAATTCTCAACTTCAACCGGGTCGGAAGTTCCGACTCGCAGGACGAATTCCAAGCAAGATTGGTTCGCTCGACCGTGAAGGGGCCCGCTCAAGGCATTCATCGAACTCGCCATTGCTGAGTACAACGTTGCGTGACCACTTGCGACCGCTTTGCCAACAAATGTTGAGAGATTCCCTCCCCCATGGTCCATGTGCAGGACGAGATAGACCGAGAGGACTTGATTGAGTTTTTCTTGGTCAACGTCGAGGTCGAGTGTGTTGGTAAATCGTTCAACCATAGACAGGCTTGGGTCGTCCTCTGGTATTCCATCTTCGCGACCCTCTCGGTAGCGAAACAAGAGCCCCATCATTCGTGGCATTCGAGCAACGAGGTTGAGTGCGTCTTCTTTCCAGTCGTTTTGACAATCCCACATTCCAAGGGTTTGGATGCCGATTGCAAGCCAATCCATTGGATGCCCGTCCGCAGGCAAGGATGAAAATATTGGACCGAAATCGCCCGGTATTGCTGCACGTTGCGAAAGATCTTCACGGAATGCTGCAGACTGTTCCGGGGTTGGAAGTTCCTTGTTGTGCAAGAGGTAGACCACATCTTCTGGGGCCTTCATGGCAAGTTCAGTAATCGGATATCCACAGTAATGGACACCTTCACCCGGCGTGACAAAGGAGGTTCGACAGGTACCTACTGGAACTCCACGCATTCCAATGTCAAGATGAGATTCTGTTAACTCAAGTAAGTTGTTCACTTCCTGACTCAAGGTCTCACCGATGTTAGCGACTTCGGTCATTCGTATAAAGGAAAGGACGGGGAAAGTTACCCTCAAAACTACACGAAATCAAACATCTTCCCAAATTCTGAATCCCTGTGTTGATTGCCTGTCTGCGTGAACATGAAGTCGAATTTCTTCGCCTCGAATCAAAATAGCATCTTCCGCAGTCAATCCCGGACAACTTGATTTTACCTTGTTCCATGAGCGCTTGCTTCGAAGGTTTTCTGCCCACCATGGGAAAGCCTTGCATTGCTGAGGTCGTACCTCATAGATGCCACACTGTTTCTTTCCATCCAAGTAGATGCATATGCCATCGGATTGATTTGAGCGTAGAATGTATCGGCCATCCAACGTGGTCGTGCAATCTTTCTTCAGGTACTCCCGTACGCTCAAGTTCGCATGCTCTGCAATGCGTTTAACATCGTTTCTAGAAAGATAGACGATCCCTCCTGGCTCATCACAACATCGTCCACAATCGGGTTGACAGGAAAAGTGAACGCCGTCTGCCCACCAAGCGCCTCTCATTCTTCTTCACCCATGAGTCGAGTGGTTGGTTTTATTCTGGCAAGATGGGCAACCTTGATTTGTTCATCTTCCAAGTCAAATGCTTCCATCGCATCCTCGCTCACCAAGCCGAGTTCATGTTCAATGACTCGCAATTCGTCAACAATATCAATCAACTCATCTGCATCAGCATGCGCTGTTCGCTCGAGAAGATTTTCCATCATTTGTTCAAGATGCCGTAGTCGAAGATCATCGCGTACAATGATGCGTTCCCGTTCAGCCAAGGCTTCATCGATGGAGGCATCAATTCCAGCCAATACATCAGCAGTTCTCTCGACATCTGCGCCTTCCAATTGACCGAGTTGATGCGTAAGATGTTGATCGTTCGAATGCACATCAAGGACGGTTGGAGCTTCTGGAGTTAACTCCTCAAGTGTCGTTTTCAAGTGCATCTCAAGAAGGTCATTAGCGGTGTTTAGCTCTTCGGCCGAAACCACGGTGGGCTCCCAATCATCTTCCTCCTCTTCGAAGGTTGTTGCATGAAGTTCGATGCCTCCGACATCAACATCGGAGTATACAACATCTGTTGCTCGTTTCAAGATGTCCGATGCGAGGGAAATGGATGAATTTGCCTCGGCGTCTTCCATCTCAAATGAATTGCTTGATTTGCCATTGAGCACGACAAGAATGTCTTCCGGATCGAGAATTTCTTGACCACGTCCATGAGCGTCTTTGAGTGTCGAAAGTGCGGCTTCAACACCGCGCCATGATTGACCGCTGTAGTTCAAGACCTCCATTGTGTGTGCATCTTCGAAAAGCATGCCAAGCAAGGAGGCCTGTTGCTTAATGTGAATCGCTAGACTTGCTTGAGAAACTGGGTAAACGGTCGAAATCGAAGCAGACCGGAAAAACTCCCACAAACGGGACGAGCTCCAGTTTTTCGGGTGAGATGTTGAGGTGGCGAGAACATGGACGCCTAAATTCAATGCATGGTCAATCATGTGACCTACGTTTTGTGCATACTTCTCTTGCTCAGCAATCAAATGGACATCGTCAATAAGCAACAACGAACTGGAGGCAATACCTTCATGCCAATCGTGTGGAATTGTATCTTTGCTAAGCAGTTCAGTTGCTCGTAGAATACGAACATCCCCATCAAAATAGCGCAAGGAACTTTGGCCCGTTGCGTGCAAAAGATGACTTTTTCCTACTTCTCTCTCGCCCAGAATGACGTGCGGATTGTGGCGTTCACCAAGGTTGTCGATGATCGATTCACAGATTGTTGTTGCCTGTTTGTTCTCTGCTGTAATCTTCCAATGTTTGAAGGTCTTCCTTTGACTCACTTGCAAACTCTTTGGCCAATCTGTTTGGCTTTTGAGAATCGTACTGTGGTGCAACCGTTCACCACGAACCGGGGTTGCTAATTGTTGTGAAGGAGCATTCAGAGGCATATTTCGCTGTTCATCAAGAATGGTTGACCACAATGGCTGGCCAGAGGAAGAGAACCCGATTTTATCACCAAGGCTTCCTTCAGGTATCGTTGCATCAAAACTCCGTTCACGTAGTTCCTTGAGCCGAGAAACAGGATGCGTACTTTCCAGCTTTAGAGCAGGCTGATATTCAACCTCCGTCCCAAGGACTTCTTGACTGATGGCTTCCATCATGGGGCGTTCATGAATCGGTTGCGATTGCATAAATCGTCGCTCCGGCGAGAGTGTACCTTTTTTGTTCAGAAGCCGGCCAAGCCTCGACGGATTGTTTTCAGAAACATCATCTTCGATTGCAAGACCAGCTTTTGCCTTTTGGAGAGCAATCTTCAATCGGTTGGTCCGCTCGATGCTCATGCCTTATCCTCCTGATGATTGTCGTCGGACAAACGCTGTTGAGAAGCAGCATGTTCTCGAGCATGTGGGGATGGCTGAATGTTCTGTTTGGCTTCCTCCGATTTCTGAACCGGAGTTGCAATTGTTTTCCTGGATTTAATTGGAGGAAAATTCGCAAGCCGTTTACCTGCCTTGGACGATGCAGCCTTCTTCATTGTCTTCTGTAAAATCGATGCTTTTGGCTTTGGAAGCGTGTGAGTAATCTCCGCTGATACAGGTACGAATGATTTCGATTGTCCCGAATCATCTACCAAGCCAGGGAGGTCAACGATTTGCCGAGCAGCATCATCGATTGAGTTTCGTTTGGTAGGTGACGTTGTACCCTTACGTCTCCGTATGATTCGCTGAGGGGTTCGAGGCTTACTCGCCAAATCAACGTCAATTTCCGCAGGAGCAGAATCGGTCTCAAAGTTCATTTCTTCCTCAGGTTCCTCGACATCATCGTTCGCCCAGGAACGCATCTTTGATTGCAGTTCTTCATCAACTTTCACTGTCAATTGTTCCTTTGGCAATGGTATTTGATTGACTTGACTCTGTAATTCTGGCTTCGGTGGTAGAAGAGGATCTTGCACATGTGCTTCAAGATGCTCTGAGATGACATCTTCCATTGCTTCATCAAGGTCGCGAAAGTAAGGTTGATCTCGCAACAGGTCGACATCGAGCAACCACGTCTGCATTTGCTGGCTTTCCAAGGTGCTGAATTCACGCTCCAATCGTGTTCGATGTGGTAAAGTAAAAGCCTCAAGATTTGATGAAACGATCAGAACATTTCCATTTAATCGAGTTTGATCGACGATGCTTCGAATCATCTCTATCACCCGTTGCTCGCCATGAATTCCTGACAAATATTCAATCCCTTCAAGAAAAAGGATGCCTTGTTCATGCTCTGAAAAAAACACGTCGATGTTTCGTCGTATCGACTCCAAAGATGGTTCCAACGTACGCTCATGCTGGGTCTCGGACAACCAGCGATACTGCTTGATTGGCATGCGATAGTTGGATTCAATGCGAGAGGGAGATTGTCGAGAAATGAGGAGCACAGGTTGCTTCATTTCACTCAACGTGGTCGCAAGTTCGAATATTTCATGTGGTTCAATTGAATGTTCAAGCCAAGCTTGCCCTCGCTGAAGAACAGGTCCACCTTGACTCCGCATCCGTGCTTCGCTTTTTCTTCGTAAAGCCTCTGGAACGGATACGTTGGGCTTCAGGTCAGGTAGTCGGTCTTCCCGTTCAATTCGTCTTCGCGGTGTTCGTACCGATGTCCACCAAGCCTCATCACGGATTCCATCCTCTTTGTCAACCAAACCTGCATTTGGATGTTCGGAAAGGGCAGATATGTACAGCGATTCGGACATTTCATGCAGGCTCATCGTCGCATCAAGTGCCGATGCGTCAGATTCAATTTCAAGCAGTGCTTCAATCCCATAGCGTTCGGTGTCAGCCCGATGGAACGCAGCTGCAAGCGAGCCATCGAAAATTAACAGATGGCCGATTCGCTCTCCCACATCAGGAATTATACGATGGATTTTGATGGATCCATTTCGTTCCAATGTGGCCAACTCATGGGCGAGATGCCGTAGAACATCAACACCGCCGCGTCTTGTTTCAAGAACATCCCCTGGAACAAAATCCGACACAAAGCTCACCCCGCAAAACGGATCATTTGCTTTTATCTTTTGAACTGTGTGTCCCTCGATGCCAAATGAGAAGCATTTCAATGGTCGAAGGCATCGGCCAACCATGCAGGCTTCACCTCTTTCAACGGAAGAAGCAGAGTTGCTTGAACAGGGCCGAATGGATTTTGACAATGGTCGATATTGGCATGCTCACGAAGCATGGGAAGATTTGTGGAATTCGCTAAAACGTCGAAATGCGGAGATGAGTGAGATCTTGTTGGTTCAAGGCCTCATACAAACCGCAGCATTGCTTTACAATCACCAACGTAAAAAATCCCGTGGTGTTGCAAATCAATGGAGTAAACTGACTCCAAAATTGGCGCCCTGGAAAATCGCTTGGGGATTCGATATCGAACAACATGTCGAAAACATCTCTGTGTATGCAGAGGATGTTGACCTTTGGCAACAAACGTATGAAAACATGAAGCTTCCAGTAGCAAATGAGGTGATGGAATGAGCCAATTTGAGGAAGGGCTACCAAGTCATTTCGTTGTTTTCTCACAGACACCCAAAGCACAGGAACATGGGCGTGCGCTGTTTTTACGATTCAGCATTTTTCTTATCGTTCCTGTATTAGGCATCCTTGTCTTTGGCTCATTCCCCGTCAGTCTCGTCGTGATTGGAGTGTTCTTTTTGATATCGGGCTTCAGTTATCAACAGTGGCATGATTGGCAACGAACACCTTTTGCAGTAAGCCCATCGCACCCGATGATGGAATTGGATTCTGATAAAGAATCAGAGGTAATGATACGAATGCATGATGGGCGTTGGTTGAAGGCTGGCAATGATCGCTACAGACTCATCAAGGACGACGTACTCTCAGGATATAATTTGGTTGCGATAAATGATGATTATACCATACTTGGTCACTTTACCGATAAGAAAACCCTTGATGCAAATCTTCGAAGAACCATGGCTTTGTTGAATCAGTCCCTTGCTTTACGAGACGCTCACAACGAAATTGAGGATGAAATCGAAGATGCAAGGAAGAGGGAATCGATTGATTACGGCTTGTTGGACAGAGACTGGCCGGATGAAAGTGAGATGGAAGATGCATCAGGGCCAATTGCAAAGCGATTAAAGCGTCAAGAATGAGACATTCAACGACACATGAAAGGGTGCATTGAAAACCTAAACCCGTCAGCATACGACTATGGAACCTCAAGACCGTTGGTCTGAGATTGTCTCAGAGTTAAGTCCAGAGGACAACGATCTTCTCTTTGGAACTTCCTTGTCGCGACGATTTTCACGTCTGCCTCTTTGGTTATCCCACCCTGCCAACATTGGGATGTTCTATGGTTTCCTCATCAGTTTAGCCCTTATCTTCCCTTACATTCTACGTTATGATAATTTGAATGAATCATTTTCGAATTGGCTGCTGTTTTCGGCGTTGTTTATGGGAGCCTGTCTTGTTCTCGGTTTTTGTTCGTTGATTTTGGTCGCATTATCGAAACGGATGCCAATGGCGCCACCTCGGATTATCCTGTATCCGATGCCATTCCTTGGAATCGGATTGCTGGGTTTGGATTACTCCAACTTCCTCGACATACCGAGCGGAATATCTCTGTTTGTCCTGCTACTTCCTGGGCCCGCATATGTTCATCTTTCTTGGGCCCCAAGATGGCGCCTGCTCTGCATGATTGATGAGGGCATCAATCCATTTGGAAGCACGAAGACGTTCAATAAATCACAGCAGGAATCAGCGGATGATTTAGCTGGAGAAGATACGGAATTGCTTGAAGTAGTTGATGCATTTGAAGCAGAGTAATGCATGAAGTCTCTGTTACAGAGGATCTTGCATCGTGATCAAATGAGGCCAACTTTCGGTCCGATTTCTTCCAATATCCGTAGGACTTCATTCAAGTCATCCTTTGACAATCCGGAAGACATCTGTGTTCGTATTCTGGCTTTGTCTCGTGCAACCATCGGGAACACGATGGCTCCTGCCATGACACCTTGTTGTTGAAGATGGGTAGTCATTGCTTTTGCAGTTGAAGATTCTCCACACATAATAGGGATGATGGGGGTGGTTGAAACACCCGTGTCAAAACCGAGGGACTGCAATTCCTTCCTGAAATAATTGGTGTTTTCCCAGAGTTTTGCATGATGCTCAGGCTCTTCCATAAGGACTTCAATTGCTGCTTTTTGTGCAGCAGCGACACCCGGGGGTTGCGAACCAGACAAAAGCCATGATCTTGAGTGGTTCAGTGCATGGGTCCGCGTCATCTCTGTTCCAGCAAGAATACCTCCTTGCACCCCTAGGGCTTTCGAGAAGGAGCCGAGTTCAAAATCAACTTGGCCTTGGAGTTTGAAATGGTCGACAATGCCGCGACCTCCTTCGCCAAGAACACCTTCTCCGTGGCAGTCATCGACCAAAACCATCGCCCCAAACTCTTCTGCAAGTTTGTTGATTTCATCGAGTGGAGCATAATCCCCGTCCATTGAGAACACTCCATCGGTAATGATGAGTTTCCGATCTGCATCTTCATGTGCTCTGAGAACGGCTTCGAGTTCGCCCATGTCGTTGTGAGCGTAAACACCTCGTCGTGCTTTTGTCAATCGCACACCATCGATGATGGAGCCGTGATTCAACTCATCGCTTATGATGACATCCTGTGGGCCCTGGACCAGTGTTGGAATCAGTCCAACGTTCGCAGTATACCCTGCCGAATAGATGAGTGCCGCTTCAACTCCTTTGAATTCAGCTACGGTGCGCTCGGCATCAAGATGAAGATCCATCGTTCCTGCAATCGCTCGAACAGAGCCGCTTCCGGCACCATAGGTTGTTGTTGCATCGACCATTGCTTTGACAACTTTAGGATGCGTTGTCAGGTTAAGATAATTGTTCGCGGAGAGCATGATGGTTGGTTTCCCTTCCATAACACAACGAGGCTGATTGGGTCCTTCCAAGGTGGGAGGTTCCCACAGCAAAGACTTCTCGTTGAGTTCATCAAACCGCTGTTTCATCCACGTCATATCGCCAGGCATGGTCTCACCAATCCACCCTCGACGACGTTGATTAAGGGCTTTTGTGAGACGTGGTCTGAACACGCATGATGAAAAGGGAGATTGTTTAGGCTCACTTTGTGCAACTGAAGGGAATCGTGAGCAGTGGTTTGGGTAGAGCCCATGTCTTCATGTCGCAACCGCATTACCAGGAACAATTCCGAACAATACTCGGTACAACCGCTTGGCCGGGTACGCTCAACATCAAGGTCGAACAAAATCATCTTGTCCACTACATTGCTTTGAGAAACAAAGCCGGAATCGATACACTGGACGCAGATGCTGCATCACTTGAGCAAGCCAATCATGTTGAAGTCGATGCGTTTGAGGCAATGCGTGTCCGTGGATTTCTTCGGGACGGAGTTTCCTTCGGCGGGGCAACGGCGTTCAAAGCGAAGATTTCGCATGCTGAAACGGCCATCGATTGTGCGATTCTTATTCCAGATTTAACACGGCATGTGGACGTTGTCGAAGTCATTTCAGGACCATTCTTACGAGAACGCCTTGGCATTGAAGACGGTGATGATGTAACTCTTTACGTTGGGGATAACTAATCCCAGATACCCATGTCCATGCGAGCATCTTCGGTGGCGTGCACTCTGGGATCCCATCGTGGCGTCCAAACAAGATTGATGTGAACGCTTTTCAAGCCATCAGTTTGCAGTGCTGCACGATGAGCGGCTGCCATGATTTCTGGTGCTGCGGGGCATCCAGGTGAGGTCAATGTTAGATCGATTTCAGCGTGTTTCCCCTCATCACGATCTTCAAATCGAACTGCGTAAACCAGTCCCAAATCGACGATTGAAATGTCCAGTTCAGGATCCTCAACCGCTTGCAATGCGAGCATTACTTCTTCTTCCTTCACCATCATTCGACCTCCTGCAAATCACTCATAACCTTGTCAAACATGTTGCGAAAACCATTGCTCCTTGATGGAGAGAGGGAATTCAAAATACCCATCTCGACCGCAAACTCTGGTGTTAGAGACAAGGCAATTTCCAACGGTTGGTCATCGATTGCGATGGTCAAAACACCCATCAAACCTTGGACAAGCTTTGAATCCGCCCCAGAAAAGAGGCGAACATTGTTTTGATCAACATCGACGCGAACGTGGGCCTCGGATTGGCATCCTAAAATGCGTGTTGCATCGTTCCATTCGCTCGTTGGTAATTCGTTGACCTCGGAAGCGAGATCAAAAACATACTCCAGACGTTCCATTCGGTCATCGATGGATTGGAAGTCTTCAATTAACTCTGCAAGTTGTTGAGGATAGCTCATGCAAACCGCTCCAAAATTGCACGTACATGCGTCAAGAATTCTTCCGCATCCTGCATGGTGTTGTAGATGTAGAATGAGGCACGAACCGTGCCGCTGATTCCGAGCCGATTCAAGAGCGGTTGAGCGCAGTGGTGTCCAGTTCGAACGGCCACTCCGCGGGCGTCGAGGAGATGAGCAAAGTCTTCACTATGGAGTGTGGGGTGAAGGAAGGAAACAACCGATGAATCTTCATCATCGTGGCGGCCATAGACGGTCATTCCCATCGATCGAAGTTCTCCGGCGACGTGGCGGGCAATTCCCAAAAGGCGCTTGTGTTGTTCTACGAGGTTGAGGTTGCCAAGGTAGTTAAGTGCAGCATTCCAACCGATTGCTTCAGCGATTCGAGGCGTTCCCGCTTCGAAGCGATGTTCGTTTGTTTGGTAAGTCGATCCTTCCAAAGTGACGGTTTCAATCATATCGCCACCTCCCATGAACGGTTTCATCTCCTGAAAGGTCTCTTCGTTGACCA
>DAPT01000100.1:1176-3175 GCA_002502215.1 Euryarchaeota archaeon UBA124 | reverse complement strand
TGCGTATGACGACGGAGCGGCAAGGATAGATGGTCTTGATTTGATTTTGAATCTCGGTTTCCAGTGATCCATCGAGCATGGCAACCTGCAGTGTGTCGTAGGTTGTCTTTGCAACATAGCCTAGAAGGACATCTCGTATTTTGGCTCGAATGGATTGCTTGACTGAGGTCTGAACACGCTTTTGGGTGATGATCAACGGCTTAATACGGACTAGATAACCGTCCTCGCTAACAACGTCAACGACATCGTCAATCTTTCCACGGTATCGTCGAATCTGGCGGCGTATGTGGTTGGTCTGGTGATGGTGACCAACAAAGGTGGTCAATGCATCTTGTCCGACGGTTCCCGAAACACGGAATCGGAGCATAACATGCATCTTGGTGAAATCGCCGTTGAATTCTTGCTGTGTCATTTCATAGATACGTCCAATGATGTGTTCGTCTGACTCACCGATGGTCTCTCCGATGTTTTGGTAATTCCATGGGTGTCGAGGCGCTCGAATCGTGTACCAACGCTTGGTCTTCCACTTGTCTCTCTGCTTACGGGCTGCTGCTCGCGCTTTTGCGCTCATCTTCTTTGCCATGTCACTCATCTCGGAGGGTATCTTGAGGGGGCTACCCCTCTAGCATTCCACCGACATACATCACCTATTTGAAGCAAATTGATGGAAAAGAAGAGCGGTAAACCTCATGACCCTTGAATCGTAACATGGTTTTATGGGCATCCTTCACGTTCATGCAGCAGCGACTGCGCATGAATTGCAGGACATTGATCTCGTTACGCAGGCCCTTGAATGGTTGAGCGAAACGGAGTGGAATGTCGAGATGACGACGTCTTACCACGGGCCAAAGGTAGCGTTGCTGTCCACGCAGATCAAGAAAAACAAGCAACTGGATTCGTTCATCGAGAAACTCAAGCCCCACCATTCCACCGTTTTGTCTGAACTCGATGCGCGACTGGATGAGAACAATGTCATCCACCTCCGTCTTTGTCTTGAATCCATCATCGGTCAGCAATTGGTCCTCCTCGAATCAACACAAAAGAAACCGGTGGTCAAAATTCGCATCAAGCTGGCGGTTTATCCGGGCCAAAATGTAGAATCCATCGCTGCGAGTATTTTCGGTTAGCCTAAACTGAGAATGACATAAAAAAAGCATTCAAGTACTTGATGCCGCTACTCGTAGTATGACTCACGTCGTTACATCAGCATGCGTAGACCACAAGTACCAAGATTGCGTCGCAGTTTGCCCTGTCGAAGCATTCAAGGAAATGGATACCT
Source organism: Euryarchaeota archaeon UBA124 (assembly GCA_002502215.1). Classification (GTDB taxonomy): domain Archaea; phylum Thermoplasmatota; class Poseidoniia; order Poseidoniales; family Poseidoniaceae; genus MGIIa-L2. The sequence continues at coordinate 1,896 of DAPT01000100.1, read as the reverse complement.
ACCTTATCATCGACCCTGACGAATGCATCGATTGTGGTGCCTGCGTACCTGAGTGCCCTGTTGAAGCCATTTTCGCTGACACAGATGTTCCCGATGAAGAAGAAGAGTGGATCGACAAAAACGAAACTGAGGCCGCAGATGCTCCAATTGCTGAAGGAGATTCGCCTGTCCTCGGTTCTTGATTCCTCTATGGTTCCTAACCAACCTTCTTGAAGGGGTAAACACCCGCTTGGATTGATACTCATGACTCGTACAGATTTTACACAACTTCGCCATGGTAGCGACCTGCTCAAGCGAGGATTTGCTCGCATGCAACAAGGAGGCGTCATCATGGACGTTGTCGATGCTGCTCAGGCTGCTGTCGCAGAAGACGCCGGTGCTGTTGCAGTCATGGCACTGGAGCGTGTTCCAGCGGACATTCGCAAAGCAGGCGGTGTCGCTCGAATGAGTCACCCCGACATGATTCAAGGAATCCTCGATTGCACCTCCATTCCCGTCATGGCGAAAGCTCGAATTGGTCACGAAGGCGAAGCTCGAATTCTCGAAGCAATGGGAGTTGACATGGTCGATGAGTCCGAAGTATTGACACCTGCTGATCCGTTCTTCCACATCAACAAGAAAGACTACGACATCCCGTTCGTGTGTGGTGCAACAGAACTCGGCGAAGCAGTTCGACGTATCCATGAAGGCGCAGCAATGATTCGTACAAAAGGTGAGGCT
>DAPT01000100.1:0-865 GCA_002502215.1 Euryarchaeota archaeon UBA124 | reverse complement strand
ATGATTCGTACAAAAGGTGAGGCTGGAACCGGGAACCTCGTGGCAGCAGTAACACACTCCCGTTTGATTACACAAGAAATCAAACAAGTTCAGTCGATGGACGATGAGTTGTTGGACGAAACTGCAGACCTCATTCTTGAACGATACCGTGTTCTTGCTGACACATCCAAGCTTCCAGGAACACATCTTGAAACACCGTTCGGAACGATTGACGAGACCATGCGATCATCCATTCGAGACGTCCTTGATGAAGTCAAATCGCTCGGCCGACTACCCGTAGTTACCTTCTCAGCCGGAGGTATCGCCACACCTGCAGATGCATCGCACATGATGCGCATGGGCTTGGATGGTATCTTTGTTGGGTCTGGAATCTTCAAGTCGGACGACCCTCCAAACATGGCGGATGCAATCGTCATGGCAACTGCTCACTACGATGATGCGAACAAAGTCGCAGAAGCAATGGCCATGACTGAAGGCGATCCAATGAAGGGTGATGAACTCGAAACGCTTGAGATTCGACTCGACCAGCGTGGCTGGTAATCATTCGAGTGGAGTATTCACGCTTACGTCGCCTAAGGTCCACTTTAGGGTCTTTATGACACCTTCTAAGGCTTTGAAATTACGAGCAGCATCCTTCATTCCATCACGGTCGCCACGCTCACGACAGTCCTCGAAGAAATTCTTCCACTTCCTCATCTTTTTCTCAGCACGCGAAAGCATGGTCTCAATTTCTTCCCATGTCCGGTCATACGTTCGTTCTGCTGCCATGGTCGCCTTCATGTTGCGAGGGTATTAGAACTAAATCCCTGCTAAGAAAAGAATTCAATTGTTTTTGAGACGTTCGCCATCGCCCAAAATAACGTCT
>DAPT01000118.1 GCA_002502215.1 Euryarchaeota archaeon UBA124 | reverse complement strand
ACTTCAGGCTGGTTTGTTCACCTTTTGTAATGGTAGCTTACCCACCATCACTCACTGCTCGTATCTACAACGATTACACCTTCGGAGTTTGGCAGCACGCCGAGGGATCGCTCCCCCTAAACGCACAATCAGTGCTCTACAGCGTAATCTATCTCCACGAACGTCTACCTACGAGTAGTCTCACGCGGAACCTGCTATTGCCCATCTCGATTGGACTTTCACCCCTATACCCAGCTCGTCCGAGCGATTTGCAGATCAGCAACGGTGCGATCCTCCACCCAACTTTCATCGGGCTTCAATCTGGCCAGGCATAGATCGACGGGCTTCAGGTCTTCCACCATTGACTCCAAGCGAGCACACTTCGTCCCTCACAGTAAACTGCTGCGGACTTGTCGGTTTCCCTTCGGCTACGCGGATCAACCGCTTAACCTCGCCAATGATCAAAACTCCCTGGGGCATTTTTCTAAACGCACGACAAGACGCTGCTCATATCATCGCTTTCACGCCTTGTCAGCCTGTACCCAACTGGTTTCACGTTCTTTTCACATCCCGCCAAGGATACTTTTCAGCTTTCACTCACGTTACTTGTAAACTATCGGTCTCGAGTTGTATTTAGGATTGGAAGTTTCTGCCTCCCACATTCACGCGCGATTTCCAGCGCACGCTACTCTTTTACAGTCACGTGGTCATATCAGGTACGGTTACGGGACTTTCACCCTCTTTGGCTGTGCCGTTCCAGGCAACTTCACCTTTTCTGACTTAGACAAAAGACTGCAAACCACATCTCCCTCACTTTCGAGTTGGGATTCGGCTTGTCCTATTCCGTTTTCATTCGCCACTACTCACGGAATCTCTGTTGATTTCATTTCCTCCCCCTACTAAGATGCTTCAATTCGGGGGGTTCCCTATCGCATCGCGATTGTTTCCGAAGAAACAGGAAGTCCCATTCAGCTATCTGCGGATCCAAGACATTCTTGCGTCTCCCCGCAGCTTGTCGCAGCTTGTCACGACCTTCATCGGCACTCGAGCCGAGCGATCCCCCAGTTGGGTTGTAGCATCACATGTATGTATTCCACACCATGCGAGTAACCCTTCGGTATCTAAACATGCCAATTCGGCTTCCACAGAAAACCACCTCCCCGAGGGATGATTCTCCTCAGCCCTTCCCCCGACAGCAGTTGCCGAGGTGCTAAGCAACCATCCGACTTGCCCCACGTATATGAAGAAATCGGATGCGAACTCGGCTTGAGAACGCCCCATGAAAGCATAATTTTGCTCATAATGAGGGCAACTTTAGGAGATTCTGAGAAATCAAAGGTTCACCTTGAATCGGAGCAAGCACACTTTTCGCCTCACCGTACTGTCCTAGCTGTGCTAAAATTGCGGCTTGAAGGTTGAGAAAATGCGATTGAGATTTGTTCTCATCAGGTACCATTGCAAGAAGGTCAAGCGCCTTCTCTTCCCTTCCACTCAGTAGAAGGGCCTGTGCGAGATTGTAGAAGGGTTCAGAACTGTTCGGATTTGTTCGGACAGCTTCACGTAATGAGAGAATAGCGGCCTCAAACTGAGTTGCTGCATTTGATACGTCAATAGGATCCGATGATTCCTGCATGCTGGTTGCTACTTGGAGGAGTGAAATTCCGTAATTGTTCATTGCACCAACATCTTGCGGTTCGCTGGCGAGTACCCTCTGAAACGAACGGGCCGCACCACGCCAATCACCGCGTCCAATTGACATGAATCCTTCTTCCACCAAGCCCTTGACTTGATCATTGTTTGATGCTTGGATTGTCATAGCTCGTGCTGGATGCAAGTCAAAGGGCGTGAAAACTTTTTCAGCGTATTCAACGACTTGTGGTTGTGAGAAGGAGTCAACATTGCCGTGGTCTACGTGAACAACTGTATCCTCGAGATCCGAAAAAACAACTTCGACAACATCATCATCTGATGAATAAATTTCGCTTTCAACTGCAACATCGAGTGGAATTTCAGGGTACTGAACATCGTCAATCAGGGCTTCATCAATTGCAAGAGCCATGATTCGAATAGGTTCAGATTTTGCTTCTGGAGTGACCGTACTTTCAGTCATTTCAGGTAGCATGGGAACCAAAATTGGCGCCTCTATGACGCTGGATGAATGCGACTCTTCAGAAGCATTGCCTTCATCCTCAATCACGTTTTCTTCCGCAGAAGATTCGGTTGTCGTTTGGTGTTGGAGAGAATCTTCAGGTTGTTCGTCTGAAAGAGCAACGTCAAATGGAATACCATCGCGATGGCTGCCAATTCCAAATGGTAACCGAGAAACATTGGTGAGTGATTCACCACTAAATCCAAACGGAAGCGAGGAAGATTCGTCCTTCTGAACTTCTTCTTGCGGCCGCTCAACACCCTCGAGTTCGTACCACGCATCTGCGGCATCTTCCAAACCAGGCACTTCGGTGGGAAGGACCATTTCTGCATCTTGGAAGTCATCCGAGCGCTTCTGGATTTGCGATCCACAAGCAGGACATGAGCCACCTGCAAGGTACAGGATTCCGCAGATTCCGCATTCGTTCATGGTGGCCCCTTTGACCCTTTGTCTTCAAGTTCTTCAATCCAACGCTTAGGTGGACTTACTCTTCACTGTCAAGTACGATGTCTCTCTTGCCAGAAATCACAACAGACTTGATGGCGCTGAGGATCTCTTTCGAGTCATCATCGACAAGGGCTTCAGCAGGAGATTTCCCTTTTGACCTTCCACGTGAGTACTGGGCAATGATACCAACCAGAGCAATGCCAACAAGAGCAAGCTTCCAAGTGGTCCCACCGTCTTCTCCTCCGACCACGTAAACCAAGAGCATGTAGAATGTGATGATGAAGGTTGAAAGCAACATGACTGGGAAACCTGCCCGGAAGAACTCATTGAAAGAAATTGGGTACCCAGCTTCTTCGGATAAACCGGCCGTTACGACGTTTGCTGAGGCTCCGATGAGTGTTCCGTTACCACCAAGGCAAGCACCGAAGGCAAGAGCCCAGATCAGCGGGCCAAGATCGAGGTTGAGGTCAACTGAAAGAGAAAGCACGATTGGTATCATGGTCGCCGTGTATGGAATGTTATCAATGAAAGCAGAAGCGATTGCAGAAACCCACAATATGATAACGACCGCTGCTGCAAGTCGGTATTCTTGACTAAATGCTTCAATACCCCTCTTCACGAAGCCACCTATGTAGTCGATGACACCCATGTATTGCAAAGAGTGAACGAGAACGAACAAACCGGCAAAGAAGAGAAGTGTGGTCCACTCAACATGCTCGAGTGGCTCCTCGAGCTCGTGAGGATTTGTAGCAAGAAGCATGATGACAGCACCGCCAAGAGCAATCCATGAAACTGCTATGTGCACCACTGGGTGAAGGAAAAATCCAACGATAACCAAACAAAGAATTGTTCCGCTGACTTTGAGTCCACGCATGTCCTTGATAGCGTATTGGCGCTCAAGTTCAGTAATATCACGATCTCTGCGTCCGCTAAACTCGTCTTTGTAGAGCCAACGTACAAGCATGAACGATGGAACAATTGTGAGGAGGATTCCAGGAGCCATTTCTAGGATAAAGTCGTTGAAGCTGACCCCTTCTGATGCAAGTGCTGCTATGTCGGGGTTGCTGTTACCTTCAATTGCCGATGGAGACATGGCAGATCCGATCATAATGTTTGGAGGGTCTCCAATCATGGTCGCTGCGCCACCAATATTCGAAAACAGGACTTCGGAAATCAGAATTGGTATTGGCTTTATGTCCAACACTTTCGCGATTTGTATAGTAACTGGAGTAAGCAACAGCATCGTCGTAACGTTGTCTAAGAAAGCAGACAAAACAGCAGTAACCGCACACAGAATGACAACAAGTGTCCAGATTTCACCTCCGCTCTTTTTGTAGGCTTGAACAGCGAAGTACTCGAAAACACCCGTGTGGGAGATGACCCCGACCATCACCATCATTCCAAGTAGCAGACCAATGGTTTCCCAATCGATCATTGTGGTTACTGCTTTCAAACTGAGTGTATCTTGAGGAGAGTAATAATTCAGTGCGATGACAGCAAGAAGACCTCCCAGTGCAGCGGCGAGGGTTCGGTGAACGACTTCTGTTATGATAAGAGCATAAACAAAAAGAAGTATTCCCAGACCGACATAAACTGCTTGGTTTTCTTTGCCCTCATGGACGGTGATGTTGAGGTTAATTCCGTCTCCACCGCCGGCAGCAAAGCCGCTCTGAATGAAGTACATTGTACCGACCACAATTAAAGATAGAAGCGCGATTAACTGCGCTGGATGTCGTCGAGTGAAAAGTAGACTACCGCCCATGACTTCTGGACTAACATGACCTTATTGAGCGTTGGGTTATTGATTTGACTAATTCTTCCAAAAAACGGCTACATTTCCACGTGCGAAAATGAGTTGGCTCGTGGTTTCTTGAGCAAGATGCATCCATACTTTTTTCAGATCGTTGCGCTCAAACAATCCCCGGTTCACTTTCGCTTTCACTAGTGATCTTGACGACAACTGGCCATCCAACTCTCCAATCAGAGCATCCGTAACACCCGACTTGCCAATGCGTACTGTGACCGGCAAGGATACGTCTTTTGCTTGACGTAGAATTGAATCTGGCACCTTCAAGTCAAAATCCTCCTGTTATGTTTGTATGGAATTCTTCTGATATCCCCACATTGCAGACAGTGGACGATTTTCATTCCATTCCTCAGTCGGACTCGAGAAGTTGCTCCTTGAACAAGTAAAGTCGAGCATTTGCGGCAAACAACTTCCTTTGTTTGATTTGAAAATCGTATGCTATGTCTTCGTGAGATTTTGTACAAGTGATTCGCATAGGTTTGCCGACGATTCAAAGCGTGATTGGGAACATCGTACAAAAGTGAAAGCAGTTGCTTTTGCGATGTCACGGCATGCTGTTTGCGCATGTCTCGTTGCCGTTGACGTCGACGTCCCATCTGAACAACCTCAATTGAGTGCATTGAGCATGTCTGCAGTGATCAGATCAATATCACGATCGCCATCGACTACATGGAGTAGACCTGAGGCTTGGTAAAAATCCGCAAGAGGGGCTGTTTGTTGATGGTATGCCTCCAAGCGTGCAACTACGGTTTGCTCGGTATCATCTGCCCGACGTTTTTCTGAAAATGAACCACATGTGCATCCTGTTTTTGGAAGTGGATTAAAACTGTCATGGTACACTGCTCCACAATTTCCACAACTAAATCGTCCACAAATTCGTTCAACGATTCGCTCATCGGGAACGTCGATTGCAAGAACAATTGATACATCGACAATTTCAGCCAAAGCCTCTGCTTGAGGGACCGTTCTTGGAAAGCCATCGAACATGACACCTCCTTTCGCATCGTCCTCCTTCATCCGATCTTTGATCAAGTCAATGATAACTTGGTCAGGAACAAGGGCCCCAGCGTCCATGTAGTTCTTGGCTTCGAGACCAACATCGGTTTGAGCCTTCACCGCAGCTCGCAGCATGTCACCTGTTGAAACTTGAGGTAAACCTGTAGCGTCCATCATACGCTGTGCTTGTGTTCCTTTTCCAGCACCTGGAGGTCCAAACAAAACAATGTTGAGCATAGTCGGTCGTTTTGTCTCTCGCATTTGAACGTATCACTTCAATCCCATGCGTTGAAGATATTGCTCACCATAGTGATTCCACTGTTCCATCGTCCAACCGTCGGGTAATCCACCGGGCGGCAAAGGAGGACCAGATGGCAACTGAGGAGTTACTTTAGCAGCAACGGGAGGCATCTTCTTCGGAGGTAGCCCAGCAGGTGGTAAGCCCGCTGGGGGAAGACCGGCTGGCGGCAATCCAGCTGGTGGCAGTCCGGCCGGAGGAATTGCCTTTGGCAACGGCATATCCATCGATTGAGCAAGCGCCGCAGCAATCTCATCTTGAGAAACTTCTCCGGAGGCAAGGTCATTGACAGAATGACTGATGTCAAGCGCTTCATTGCGACGGACTCCGAGGTGGTCTGGATTTGTGTGTGCATCGGGAGAAACCAAATCAGTACCCGTGTCTTCGATCGAAGCTGATGATTTCAACCGACGAGCACCTATGACCATAGCAACAACCACTGCGGCAAGAAGTGGATAGGCGATGAAGGGTGACATGCTCAGCAAACCTCCGGAGGATTTCTGCGCACTTACACTGGTGTCTGCTGAAAATTCAACGATAACGCCGCTATCTGAAGTGAAGATAATCACAAATTGATATCGCCCATCTTCAGCATCGGAATCGGGTTTCACCTCACCGATAATTTCGATGCTTTGGCCAACTGGAAGGTCAGCGATGTTCGACGGTGAAAGTTTTGCCGAACGGTCTGAAAGAACCATTCCGTCCATATTCCGTACCTCTGCACTGAGGGTTCCACTGAGAAGTTGATTCCCTTGGTTTACAAGCGTAAAGGATTGTTTTGCAGAATCGCCACGGTCGATGAACAACAACGGAGCGGCTGATTCATCGGTCGAAATGCCAGCGTAATCACTTGTTGGAACCTGAACTTGGATTGTCAGCTCCGTGGTTACGTAACGTCCATTGTTGCTTGCATTTACGTACAGTGGTAAATCAAAGGAAGTAAGGGCGGATGTTTGGTTCGGAGGGCGGAGCGCGAGAACGACATTCGACTGAGATAAAACTTCAACAAAACTAGGTGGATTGGCATAATTCACCGTCCAACCATCTGGAGCAAGGCCATAACTCCATACCAAGTCAAGTGCTGCGTTCCCGGTGTTTAGAACAACGAGGTTCACGAAAGTGAAATTGTCACCAATTGGCGTTGAAACCACATCGCCATCCGAGTGAATCAGTTCGACATCGAGATTGTCTGAAACGATAAGAGATGTTGTGTTCAATGTGAAAAATTGTGAACTGTGTTCAACTCGAAGCGTGTATGTGTTCGAGTTACCTTCTCTTGCGGTTTCTGGTACGAGGAGTGCAAGGAGAACGTCGGCTGATTGACCGGGAGCAAGATTCAAAGCCAAATTGGTTGAACTGGATTGTTCCTCATAGGTCATTTCAGCCGCCCAAGTTGGATTCCCTCGCTCTAACGTTACTGTAAAGTCCATGTCGATGTTTCCGTTGTTGGAAACGGTGTGATTAAAATAAACAATTTCGCCTGTGTTGGCATAAACTGGTTCAGCGAGTGCACCTGGACCTATTGCACCGCTCGGCCCGTAGAGGTCGGATTGGAACGATCGTAGTTCTGCAACAGCAATATCGACAATTTCGACATGGTTTAGCGCTGGATCTGTTGGCGACGTCACAACGCATGTCACTTCGTCGATATAGCCTGCTGCCGGTTGACCGTCTGCTACGTTTGGAACAAAGACATTCACATCCATCGACAAGTCTTGGAGAATGTTGAGGGGCTCGAATTCAAGGGACGAAGAATTCGAGTTACCAAGCATAATTTGCCATTGAGAGGATGAAGTGCAAGTCATGGTGTATTGGGCAGCAGAATTGCCGGTGTTTCTCACACCGATTGAGAAACCTGTGTCATCACCAGGTTGCGCAGTGACACCGACCGTTCCTGAGGGGACCACATCGACAGAGTCCACCTGATCAATAACGAACGTGAGGCGCTGTGTATGAGAAACGGTTGGCTGATTTTGATATCGCGCAGTAACGTCGACAACGAACGTTCCAGCCCGAGCGTAACGATCGGTTGAACCGTCGAGTGAAGCAGACAAATCCTCTAAATTCAGAAGCAGATGGACGGTGTCGTTTTCAGTACCTTGACCACTAAGGGTGAACGGTCCAGAGGCATTGATGGTTCGGGCCCACTGATCTTCTGGGCTGTTGAGTATTGAGGGGTAAATCAAATCAGGTTCTTGAACACTTGATACAGTTAGGCTCACGGGACGTTCTCCTGTACCTTCATGGACAACAACGAACGGTAGCAAAAGACCTGTTTGATTGCGAACATCCATTTCGACGCTTGCTGCTGCTTCTCTGTCCGCTGAGGATTGGGGTATTGTGCCATCATCCTCAAGGAAGATAACGCGCAGGCCTTGAGCGGTTACCTCAACATCGATTTCGAGTACATTGTTGTCGGTTCCGGAAACACCGTCGTTCAATTCAACGACTTGATTGTTGGTATCGAGAGAAAGTCTGAGCGTATGGATGCCCGTGGAGGTAAACTGTGCAAAGAATGATACTGAATCGAGTTCGCCTCCGCCAAGTGATGAACGATTTGAATCGTAGAGAATTGTTCCTTCAGTTACATCTTCCAACTGGATTCTGTAGGTACCCGTTGCAAGTGTGCCCTGATTGTGCCACGCAAGTGATACTGAAACAAGGTCGCCCACCAGTGGGGTGAGTGATGAGGGAAGTATGCTGTTTCCAAAGGTGGTTAAATCCGCTTTCGGTATCAGCGTAGCATCTGCTGCGAGGACGACGCTGAATCGTTGCGTTCCACCACCCCGATGCTCGATCATCAACATCCATTCACCGGTTTGCGTACTCGCTCCGGCAGGCAGTCGAACTCGCTCAATGTTGTTCAAATCGTCAGCTGTTCCACCAGTGACCGATATTCCATTTGCAAAATTATTCCCAGTGTATGTTGTACCATCAGGAGCCATCAGAATCAAGTCCAAGTCGTTCATCAAGCGAGATTCAGATTGCGGAGCATTTGCACTTCCCTCCACGTCGCTCCACGCTAATGTAAGGTCAACGCCCTTCGAGGCATCCATATCAAAAGAATACAGCAAAGAAAATCCTGCTTGAAGCTCTCTTGAATCGTCATGAAAAATATCCAATGCAGCACCAGCATGCGTCGGGTTGAGACTGTTTTCGAGGTCGATTTGACCCCATCCTTCATCGTTGTTTGGAATGTTTGGTGTTCCCAAATCCTCTGCACCGTTCACCAACGTTGCCTTGATGAGGCTCGCGGATGGTTTGTTGATTCCTGCAACTTCTCGGAGATACTCTCGTGCAAGAGCTGCGGAGCCGCCAGCAACCGCTGTGGCTTGAGAAGTTCCGCTCAGTTCCATGTACATTGAACGGGTGTTGCTGTGTGTACCTGTTGCACAAACACTCCCAACGACGCTCTTGGCTTCTTCAGCTCTTGCCGAACATATGCCCTCACCTGGTGCAACGAGATCTGGTTTGATACGCCCATCAAGTGTGGGTCCATCAGAGGAGGAAGAACTTACACTTCCGTTGTTGCTTGAGCCGATCGAAAGAACATTCTTTGCAGTACCCGGTGCAGTGATCTGTGAGGCCCCGGATCCTCCATTATCGCCGACTGAGAAGACTGGAAGAAGGTATGGATTGTTCGAAACATACTGGTCAGCTGAACGTGAATCGGCTGTGTAATATCCAAAATTACCGTTCGAACCCCATGCGTTTACAGCGATTCGTGCAGTTTTGAGTTCTGCATCTGAGAGAAGATCATAAATCGAGCCTTGTCGACCAAAATAACCTGTAGGGTCGTGTTCTAAAGCATACATTACGAGGTTTGCATCCGGTGCAACCCCAACAGTGGAGGCGTCACCTGTGCCATCCCCTAGAACGGTCATGACGACGTGTGTACCGTGGCCACTGTTGGAGTCACTTGGAGATGGATCGAGACCAAACTGTGTGTTAATGGCGACAACTCTGCCAAGCAGATCAGGATGGTCATTGTCGATCCCGGTGTCCATGACTGCAATTGTTTCTCCTGAGCCATCGAGGCCAAGCGAGGAGGATGCTCGAACTGCAACAGCCCCAACCTCAGTGGCTGCGATGTTGTTGTGAAGTGAGAGGCTGAAGGTTCGTTGAACATACATCACATTCTCATCTGATGCAATCTTCCGTAGGTTCAGCGAATCCATACCACCTTCGTAGGCAGCCTCACACATATCGATTGAGCACCATGCGGTTATTGCCCCATAACGAATCAAATCTGCAGAGAGCATTGGTATGTCGGATGTTTGAATGTCGGAGGCAAGGACAAGTTGAACAAGATGGGCTCCCAAGACATCGCTGGTCGCTCTCATGAACGGCTCGTAGGGACCAATCCAACGAACGTCTTCATGGTTTGAGATGGAATCGATATCAAGAGCATCACCAACTCGTACGATGTACACTCCAGGACTGTGACGTTCGAGAACATACACGTCGTACAATTCTGTCAATTCGTCCATTATTTGTCCGTCGTTTTTGGATAATTGAAGCAAATGCAATGTTGTGGAGCCTGCTGTGTCCAATACGGAGACAATCGAATCGAAAGCATCCGCTGTAGGATCGAAGGAGATTCCTGCCAAGTGAATAACAGGGTCTGTTTCTTTCAACGCAATTGCTTGTGTTGATGTCGGTTCAATCGCTTGCCATCCCGTTTCACGAGGCTCAACCACAGCAGTTGTTTCTATCGAGGGCGGTGTTGAAGAAGCCATGGGCAAGGCCAACGAAAAAAGGAAAACGGACAGCAGGAGAAAACACCTGCGGCGTTGATGCATAAACATCCGAGCACAATTGGGTTTTTGAGGATGCGCCTATTTTGACTACAGGCCATTGTAAGCCGCAATGGCACTATCCGTCTTTTCAACAGAGGTTTTCCAGTCAGCCTCAATACCCATCAGAGCACGGATTGCGTCGACGTTTTCTGGGATGACATCGGATTCTTGGTGAATGGCTTGGAAATAATAAAGTGAATTACCATCCAACTTGACTCCATCTTCCCAAACAAAAATCTCGTGTAAATCACCCCATTTCCTCCCGATATCTCTTGAGAACTCCATGACCTCGGCAGTTGTTGTGATACCAGTCTCTGCTCCGTTCATAATCACAATTCTTGGTTGCTGAGACCACAATTCAAGGACGGATTCAGTTGTCATTCCATGTCCTTGCGGCAATGATGCTACAATGGCGTGAACGTGCATAATTGTTGTTGGCACAGCCACAGCAAGCGAATTAATCTCAATTTCAGGTCGAATCGTCATAACGTCAGGACCGTGGTGACTGGGAACTTTCAAAACCGGCTTGATCGCATTGATTGGGCCCTTGCTGGAGTCTCCAGGATCAGCCGCTCGTCGAATCATGGTACACTCAACCGACAGTGACCCACAGGCATGAAGAAGTGGAACCAGCGTTCGAGAGAGCCCGGTGGTGTTGCAAGAAACAACGCGTGTACCACGTACATTCATGTTTTCCGTGTGATTGCCACTTGAGGTGTAGGACATGCCTGTCATAGCGTGTTTTTCTCCGCCTTGGAAGATCCACTTCACGCCTGCTTTTTCATAGATGTCTTTGTTTTGAGCTCCGACTTTTCCTGGTGAGCAGTCGACCACAATGTCAGCAACCGAAAGAAGGTCGCTTAGACCACCTTTGCAATCGTAACCTGCTGGGCCAAACGCTGCAATTTTTTCCTCAGAATCGTAGGTACAGTACAACGGATACCCCTTCCGAACGGCGAGATCGCATCCAAAGGACGGTCGTGTTTTCGTGACGCCAACAATTTCCATGTCATCTTGGGCGTCTACCGCATCCGCAACGCGTTTTCCTATTGTCCCATATCCATTGATTGCAACCTTGACGACCATACTGCTCAACCATGTGCCATGGCTGAACATCCATAAACAGTTCGTGGGAAGGCAATGATGTCGGAATTCAAGATTTGAACATTCAAGCCATGAGAGGGTATTTGACCGACCTCGGATACCGGTCAATCATGGCGGGACCTGGAGATGTTTTCGAACGGTCGATGAACATCAATGCAAAATTTCTGCCACGCCTTCAGGCAGCAGTCGAACAAAATGCGTTGCTTAGAATAGGCTGGACCGGCTCTGGCGAGAAGGTCCCGAAGAATGGCGAAGTAGGACTTTGCCCTGCGATGCCAGAAGGTGCTCGCATAAGGGCACTGGGAAAACTCGGTTCTTGGACAAGTTCCTTCGGAAAAGGCGGTTCTTTTGACATTGAAGGCGATGCTGGTGCATTTTTTGGCGCATACAACCACAACAGTAAACTCTCAGCAACGGGTTATGTTGGACGTTGTGCTGGATTTATGATGCAAGGGGGAGTACTCACCGCAGGCGATGGAGCAGGTGACGACCTTGGTATGTTCATGAACGAAGGATTCATCTTTGTACGAGGTGAAGTTGGTCAACGCCTTGGAAATGGCATGACTGGGGGCATTATCGTTGTTCAGGGAAATGTAGGCGACCACGCGGGATGCGGGATGAAAGACGGACAGATCATCATTGAAGGCCGTTGTCCAACCCCACCGCAGGGAACACAACTACGGCCGCTAACAAGCAAGGAGTTGAATTCGATCAACAAGTTGCTTGACGCGCATGGCGGGTCTCTCGGTGAGGATGCATTTTGTCTTGAATCAAGCAAGAACATCGAATATTATGTTGACAGTTCAAGCGTTTCCTCGGGGGATTTATCGGGCATCGGAATTACGCCGATGGACGAGGTGCCACTCATCGATAATCACGAGGTTGACACTGCTGCACTGATTCTTGGAACCGAGGAAGAAACGTTGCCGATTCTTCTGCCTCTTCCAATGCTACCGTACGTTCCCGATGGTGCAGTTTTAGGCGTAGAAGCAAATACATCCGGACGATTATCCTACATACAAGCACAACCGTTTATCGTCGAGGAAAACCCACGGCCTCTCGATGTTCTCTACTTCAACCTGACAAGCCTTGCGATGCTCCCAGACCACGCTGAAGTAATTTCAGGTGCGTGTCTGGATTTGGACAGTTTGCCAGCGCTCGATGATGAAGAACTTGAGGGATTGATTGTGATTCTTCGCACCCTCCTCAAGCACGAAGCACCGATTCTCGCTTGTCAAGGAATCTCACGAATTCAGAGTCTCCAAAAGCGCAGTGTTTACCACAACCTCCAAGTCGCAGTGTCGAGAATTGAAGACGGCACTGGCGTTCCAGAAGCAGCAACCTTGCCGATCATTGGCCGATCGGTCAAAACCAATCTCGAAAACACTGAAACAACAGCCGCACTTGAGTTTGGATTTACATGCGATGCCCACGATATCATCGTCGCACGATGTTCTGGTGCTCAATTTGTAATTACACAGCCGCCTGTTCTCGAAACCGAGGATATGGAATTTTGGTTGCAAGGATTGTCCATCGACATGAAACGAATCCTCAGAAATCTTGGACTTGAGAGCATTGACCAGTTGCAACGTGCACATCTGCGCGCTCTTGATTACGATACTGCTGCGATTAGTGGCTTGCGAATGGTTGGGTATGAACGACCAATTCCAATTTGGTTTTCAAAATGAGGTGAAGAAATGCCAACGATTTCCGTCGATCAAAAACTTCTCACCTCACTGCTATCACGGCACGGTTGTCGGCACGACATTGCCGATGTTGATCACCGATTACCGCTGCTTGGAACAGACATCGATCGTTGCGACGAAGAGGTCTTGGATATCGAAATCTTTCCAAATCGACCCGACTTACTTAGTGCTGAAACACTAAGTTTGGCAATGCGAGGATTCCTACACAACCAACCAACGCTCGCAAACGAGTCCCTTGAATCAAGTGGGATTACCCTGAGCGTCGAACCAGAACTTGCAACAATTCGACCCATAATATTGGGTGCTGTTGTACGTGGCTTGGATATGGACGATGATGACGAAATGGACGATTTCATAAAGCAACTGATGGACCATCAAGAAAAACTCCACTTCGCTTTAGGGAGAGGCCGACGACGAGCAAGCATTGGTGTCCATGACCTCACGACACTAAAGCCACCCTTCACCGTCAAAGCAGTCGAACGGAGCCACTCATTCATCCCATTGGCGATGGAACATGCAATGACCATTGATGAGATTCTCGCATCGCATCCAAAAGGAGTTGATTATGCGCACCTTTTAGACGGAATGGACAAAGTCCCAATCATCGAAGATGCCGAAGGAGCTGTCCTCTCATTTCCGCCCATCATCAACGGTGTTCACACCACCGTGCAATCATCGACACGTGACCTCTTCATCGATGTAACAGGTTGGGACCGTCGTGCCTGTGAATCATGCCTCATGCTCGTTGCTTTGCAAGCGAAGGAACGTGGGGGCTCCGTCCAAACAATACAAATAATCGACTGCGAAGGTAAGCAAGAGGTTCTCCCAAACTGGACACCTGTCCATCATCGGGTCCCTGCTCGTTTGATTACGACAATTTTAGGCCGTGATCTCAACGATGACGAATTGAGCAATGCCATGCTCCGAATGGGTGGAGCATTCACCGGACGCTCACCTGCAACATCGGATGAAATTAGTCCTAGCAAGTCTATGCAGTATGCAAGTGAAGGAGAGGATATGTTTGGATTTGACATGCCACGCTGGCGTTTCGATCTTCTTCATCCAGTCGATATAGTGGAGGACATTGCCATCGGGCACGGCTACGAAGATTTAGGAAACGACGTGCCAAAGGCTCCTATGAATGCGATTCCCCGTGCAGACGACAACCTACGACGTCGAATACGAACCTCAATGCAAGGTATGGGTTTCATGCAGATTCAATCACTTACGCTGTCAAATGATGAAGATCAATTCAATCGAATGCGTTGGAAACCCTTCAATGAAATAACTCGAATTACCAACCCGATAACGCTCGAACATACCATGATGCGTCATTTCTTGTTGCCAGGATTGCTCCGATTACTTGCATCCAACCGCCATCATGATTTGCCGCAGTCAGTCTATGAACTGGGAACCGTGGTACGAGACCACAAAAATATGGACAGATTAGCATTCTTGACCGCAGAACGTGTTGGAGGTTTTGCTTCAATTCGAGGGCGGATTCAAGCCTTCCTTCGAGACATAGGGGCTGAAAATGTGGTGATTGAACCTCTTCCAGACAACGAAGGACCATGGTTAGCAGGCCGTTCAGCGAAGATTTTGTTGGATGGTGAATGGGTTGGCTGCTTTGGAGAGATCGATCCATCCGTATCACAAATCTTCGAACTTCTTGTCCCGCTCAACGGGGCTGAGTTTGATGTTGAGGCGCTCAAATCTTCCATAACAGACCCGGTTTGAGAGCCTATGTGCGGCAGATTTACCTTCAATGGGCAAGACTGGCCAGAAATTGTCGCATCGATCGAAAAACCAAGCACAAAGCCAGATTTTAACATCTCGCCGCAAGACAGTACACCTGTCATTTACCTCGAAAACGGTCATCCTGCAATCACCTCCATGCGGTGGGGTTTGCGCCCTTCCTGGAGCAAGAAGAGCACGATGGAACCCATCAATGCTCGAATTGAAACCGTTGAATCAAAGCCAATGTTTCGGGAGGCATTTCAGACACGACGGTGCATCGTTCCTGCAAATGGTTGGTATGAATGGAAGACAACACCGAGGGGAAAAGTTCCTTTCTATCATCAATCATTCGACGAATCTGTTCTTTCAATCGCCGGCATATACGAACAATGGCTCAGTGAAAACGGTCCTTTGCATACTTTCAGCATTTTGACACAGGAAGCGATGGAAGATGTGAAACACATTCACAATCGAATGCCAGTACTCATCTCAGCGGAGGATTCAGAATGTTGGCTGGAGAAGAAAGAACTGATTATCAATTCTTCTGAATTAAAGATTCATCCCGTCGGAAGAGAAGTGAACAAAACATCAGCCAACGGACCACAACTCATTCAACCGTTACGAACGTTGTTTGATTGGTAAGAAGTCGAATTCGTGGCATCTGCTTGTTGCTCGACATGGTAGTCATCGATGTGATAAACCACAAAACAAGATGCCGTTTGCTTCAAAGCCAAAGACATAATAGGCGCATTATGGTCAACAAAAAGGCAGCATTTTGGCTGACGATGTTGCTTGTTGTGCCATTTGTTGCATCAGAGAATTCAACCTCGATGACACTAACACCTGATGAGCAATACGTTGCTTATCCCGGTCAAACGGTTCAGCATCACCTTGATGTGACATTTACCGGAACCTCTGGTTCAACACTCAAACTCGATCTTCAATCCCAATATTTGAGCGAAATGACAGGCAATGGACAAGAACTGGTCTTTGATGATGGGGAAACCAAGCGATTTCTTTGGAGCTTAACCTTACCTTCCTCAACGCCTTATGGTTATGATACAATCAATGCAACGATTATTGATACATCGGATCAGTCAACACAGAGTGTCGATGTTGAATTGAAAATCACTGCGCCCTCAAACATTAATTTTGGAAATACTCAATCCTCGACGTTTGTTGTCGACCCGAGTATTCGCACAAACGTGGCAACGAACATCACCAGCAATGCAACGCTCACAGACGAGGTGACGTTCACAATTCAGACCGATTCGCTGTGGAGCTGGGGATGGTCAATGGACGATGTCGATGGCACAAATGCACGCTTGCAACTGGGGCCGAACACCATGGATTTTGTTCGAATTTGGGTTGATGTGCCGGAAATTATCGATGGCGCACCTCTTGCCAATCAGGGACCAACGTTTCGCTTGATCGGTACCTCTGGACTTGATGGTGCAAAAATTGCGTGGGACTTTTCACTTGACGTCAGTTCATTTCGAAATGCGACCATTGATTCTGTTCAGACGGATGTCGTTGTCGATCCGGCAGGCAATACGCGGGTCGACGTCAGCGTTCGGAATACAGGAAATATAGCCGACACAATTTCGATAACCCTCGGAAACGTCGTGATCAACGGTGATGCTGTTGCAGAGCAGAATGCAGATCGTATCACATCCAATGGCTGGACTGTGGCGTTGTTCAATGCCTTCGAAGATGTTCTCCTCTTGCCAAACGAATCAAGAATTATCGAAGTTGGAGTGCAAGCCCCAGGCGAAACCTCCGGGACGATATCCGTTGACATCATCATCCAACCGACCAATTTTCCATTCCGAAGCGTCCGAGAATCTGCAACCGTGAACATTTCCTGGGATCGGAGTTTTTCTCATAGCCTCGAACCCGTTGATTGTACCTATCTCCAACCAAGCACCTCTTGTTTGGCTTCAATGAACCTCCAGAACATTGGAAATTTTGTGGATTCCGTTGTTATCGATGGCGTAACTTCTCCTGATTTCGTAACAGGCATAACATTTCGAGAGAATCCACTGGTCGTCGAGCGTTATGCTGAGGATGAGTTTGAAGCAATCGAATTTCAAATTGCAGAAAATGCCACAGCCTATCAGCAGGGTGCAGTTCAATTCGATTTGCGATTGAATGAGGGGGACGTTCTCCACCGGTATTCAATTGACGTCATCGTTGGGCCGAATGTTGCTTGGACGTTCCTTGATGGACAGAGCGAAGTTGATTCTCGAGATGTGGTGAGTTTTGCAGTCCAACTACGAAACGATGGGAACCTTGAGGATGGATTAATTGTACAGCTCCAATCATCGCATTCGACCGTTATGGGGTTTGCACCCCCCGAAGGCGCAATTATCGAGGGTGATTCTGAACAGCCGAGGGTCTTCGAACTCGGTAACCTCCCACGTGGCGCGAATTTTACGCTGCGCGGGTCCGCTGAACTGCCCTCAGAGCAGACCATTAACGGAACATTGGTTTTGGACATTGTAGTGCGGTCTATTTTTGACCCAGAGACAGAATTTGTGTATTCCATCGAAAAACAGTACTTAGGCAAACAATGGAACATTGCTCAAGAGACCGATGGCTATTCAATTTCCGAGTTCTTCGAAGACGTGACTCTCATTGTCAAAGGATGGTGGCTCATCATCGCCAGTATCGCAGTTTCTGCAGTGATATTGAACAAAGCCGTTCGCGACCGCATCCAGCGAAAAGAATCAGAAAAACTCTTGCGGCAAATGAGAGAAGAACCGGACGAAACGCAGGAAGACTGGATGGAGAAATTCAACAAACCCTCCAATCAAGATAACACGGTCATCGAAAGCCCTTCGATGTCTCAAGAGGCGTTTACCAAGGCCTTTCAATCCCAATCCAAACCTTCTGCTCCCGCACTGGAACCGCTTCCCGAGCCGGTACGAGCAGCTGCAACGACGGTACTTGATCATCATGATATGGTTGCTCAACGGGCAACAATGGATCAAATTGCCCAAGAGATTGCTTCACACGGCCCGGCAACACCGCACGTTGAAAATGCAAATCTCACACCCACCAATTCAATTACTGAACGTACCGTTCGACATGAAAATCCGGATCTGAAACCAAAGATGGAAATGGAGGAAGCGGTTCCTCTTCCATCGAAGGCGAATACCGATGATGAATTCGATCTGTGAGTGAAATTATGAGAATCGTGGGCGTAGATGAAGCGGGACGTGGACCGGTTTTAGGCCCACTGGTTGTTGGCTTGCTCTCAATTCCCGACTCAGATGCGACGATGTTAATCGACCAAAACATTTCCGATTCAAAGCATCATTCCACGAAAAAAAGAGAGGAACAATACGATTGGATTCTTCAAATGTCAGAGGATCGGGATTGGTACGTGGACACGATTATTTGCCCACCAAATAAAATCGACACTGCAGTCTATGGAGAGGGATTAAACCTCCTCGAAGTGGATTTGTTCGCTGCAATTTTGAACCGACATAATGCAGAAATTTCAACCCTCTGCGACATAACTCTTGATGCATGCGATGTCAATGAGCAACGATTTACGAATCGCATCTCTGAGCGTATGAATGATTGGCCCAGGAAGGGTTGTTCCATTTTATCTGAACATAAAGCAGATACAAATCACCGAATTGTTGGTGGAGCATCAATCGTCGCTAAGGTTGTTCGTGACCGTATCATGAAGGAGTTACAGATTGAACTAGGGTTCGAGATTGGAAGCGGTTACCCATCCGATCCAAACACAATCAAGGCGTTGCCTGAACTGATTCGAAAAGAAGCCATTCATCCTGATGTACGATGGTCATGGGCGACTGTTGAACGATTTTGGGAGAAGCATTACTCTTCGCCTTTGCCGAAGCGCAAACCTACTGGAACGACCTTGTTTTCGTCATGAATTGAAGCAACGTATTCATGAATTATCAGCAACAGGGTGGAACATGGCCTGGGCCCCTGACGAGGAAACGCACCAGTTAATTTGGCATCTTGCGCTTCAGAATGCCTTCGAATATGAAGGAAAAGGAGCAGTCGGTTCCGTTATTGGTCGAATCATGAGCACACGAAGCGATCTTCGTCAACATGGTGGGCAAATTAGTCCTCTCGTTGCTCAATCGGTACAGAAAGCCAACAATCTTGCCCAAGAGCAGGGTCTTGAACACATTGAATCCATTCTTGCGTCTGATGCGCCACACCTCCTCGAGGGACGTAAAAAACAGGAAAAAAGAGAGGGCTTGCCGGAACTAAAAAACCTCGAAGATACAAAACCCGTCTTCCGCTTTGCACCAAATCCAAACGGACCGCTTTCATTTGGTCACGCAAGAGGAATTGTCATCAACGGAAGCTATGCTGAGGAGCATAAAGGGACGCTTATTCTGCGTTTTGATGACACTGATACGACAGTAAAGCCACCCGAATTAGCGGCATACGATCTGATTCCACAAGAGGTTGAATGGCTTCTCGGTAGACCCGCTGACAGGATTGTTGTTGCTAGCGATCGGATTCCAGTGTACTACGAGCATGCAGAAAAAATGCTACGAAACAAGTTTGGCTACGTCTGTAAATGCACTGCCGAAGCCTTTAGGCAATTCCGTGAGTCCAAAACAAATTGTCCTTGTCGCGACAAATCTGTCGAGGAAAATCTCTCCGATTGGAACAAAATGCTGGATGGGACCTACAAACCTGGCGATGCCGTGGTTCGTGTCAAAACGGACATGACGCTGAAAAATCCTGCATTAAGAGACTGGCCCGCACTACGGATGCAAGATACTGTTGCGAATCCACACCCACGACCAAACATTCGTTCGAAATACAAAGTATGGCCGTTGCTCGATTTCCAAAGCGCTGTTGAAGATCATTTACAGGGTGTAACCCACATCATTCGTGGCAAGGATCTGATGGATTCCACACGGAAACAGACGTTGCTCTACGAGCATTTTGGATGGTCTTATCCTGAGACGATTTACTGGGGTCGAGTGAAAGTACACGAATGGGGAGGATTCTCAACCTCGAAAATGCGAGCTTCCATCGAAAACGGAGAATACAGTGGATGGGATGACCCACGCTTGCCAACCATTCAAGGGCTTCAAGCAAGAGGGATTCAGGCAGATGCTCTACGTAATTTTTGGATTGAACTTGCCGTGACACAGAAAGATATCTCTGTACCACTTGCGACCTTGTTCTCTCACAACACAAAGAAGATTGATGACGATGCACCTCGTTTATCGTTCATTCGTGACCCCGTTGAAGTTGAAATTCTCGGTGATGTACCCTCTGAAATTGAATTACCCATTCATCCAAACCATTCGGATAAAGGGACTCGTACAATTTCCCTCAACCCTCCAAATGTATTCATCGAATCGGAAGATGCACGCGGCTCTTACAGACTCAAAGAGTTTGCAGACATCGACGAAGATGGCAACATAGAATCCGTAGAGCGATCCGACAAACGACCCATTATTCACTGGACATCAACGACCACGTCCGAACATTCCACCTTATTGATTCCAAACCAAGAAGAAATTGAATACATATCAGGTCGAGTGGAATCAAACGATTATTCAGCAGGGACCATAGTTCAACTCGAACGAATCGGCTATGCAATCGTCACCAACGAGGGCTTCTTGTTGATGCATGAGTAATCCACGTTTTCCAATCAATGCATTTTCTCATTCAAGATTATCCACCGAAGAGTTGGTTAGCCTAAACCACCACCCATCAGCATGGCGGAGGGCTCGCAATAGCACAAGTTGCCCTCCGAAGTGTGCACGGGAAATTTCTGAGTGCGCAGCCAGACGGGAGCGCACAATGGAACCGTGATGTTGCAAGTGCGTGGGAGTATTTCCATATCGAGGAGCGCCCAGGCGGGAAAATCACGCTCAAGAGTTCGCACGGAAAGTATGTTTCAGCACAAGCCGACGGTAGCGTGCAAATCAATCGCGATGCGGCACCACCGGGGGGCTGGGAAGAGTTCACGGCCGAACTCCGTGAAAACAGTGTCGTCTGTTTGAAGTCCTGTCACGGGAAGTACCTGAGTGC